>JAYVRW010000156.1:0-21632 GCA_043775925.1 Blastocatellia bacterium | reverse complement strand
GTAACGGCTTTTTGGCATTGACGGCTCCGCCCTGACTTGGATTCGTAAAATCCTTGCCTTCTGCCATCGTTTGTCCGCCAGCAGTTGTCGTTGGCTTGGAAGCGTCGCCGCCGCCAGCTACGGTAAATGTGACCATCTGAAATGAGCCGTTATTTTTATAGCTTTCATGCCAAGGACGCGAAGCAAAAACACGAATGGTATGTTTGCCAGTAGTCAGGTTACGCAATTCAAATCCGGTTTCGAGGCTGTAATGCGCTTCGTAGGGTTGATTATCCAGAATTACGTGAATGTGGTTGCCGGTATTGGTCGCAGGGTCTTTGTGCGGATGATAGCCTTTTAAATCTCCGCCGATTCCAAGTTTAAGTTTAAGCGTCGAACCGGAAATCGTCGCGCCCGCTTTGGGTTCGATGATGGTGAGAGCGGGAGCCGCTTGATCCTGCATTCCACGTGCGGATATTTGATCTTTAATTTTTTGCGGGCGTCCCACTACACTCAGATTGTCCTGAGCAAAAACACTGATTGCCAGAGCGAAAAAAGCCGAAATTACCAAAATGCGTCGTAACATGTTGCCTCCAAGATAGAAATTATTTTGACCTGATTGATATTTTTATGCAGCTTAGCATCACAGAATTGAATGATGCAATTGACAGACCTTACCGATGTGACCTAAATTTGAGTATGACTAAGGATAATAAAAGATTCTAGCCACCGAAAAAGCAAAAGGTTCGGTCTTCTCGCGCCCCGGGAAGGATGTTGCAGGATGGTTCATTCATCCGCATCAACTGCACTCATACATCGCACGGTTATCCCTGATTCACTGACTTCAGATCGTCAGCTTCATCTCTTGTGTGAAGGCTGGAAAAAAGGTCTGGGGTTTGACGGGCTACGACAACTTGTCTCACGCTTTTACGGTGCGGAAGTGAAGCCCTGCCAACTGCACTGGACAGAAGTTGATCGTTTAATTATTGAAATCTGGCGCCAGGATATTCGTCGTGATGCAGATCATCATTGAGACCTCTTGCTCAATTCAGCCAAATTTAGAACGCCCTCCGTACCTTTAAAATTTTACTTACGCTTCAATTGAAAAATCGGAGCCGGGATTTTCTCACTGGTCATCAAGACTGATTTACCATCCAGCGAATACGCAATTGCTTCGGCTTGCTTTAGCAGCGGAGCTTTAATGATGGTTGGCTCGTTATCAAAAATCGTAGTCAGCGGTTTTCCTTTTATGCGCTCCAGCTCAAAGGCTCCAAAATAAGTACGAATGGCGACGCGTGAACCATCAGCCGAAATTGCTGCGCCAGTCACTGTGCGCAATCGCTCAATACTTTTGATGTGCTTGCCACTGACTTTTTCGAGGACTACTTTTTCTCCAGCGCGAAGCGGCAGCGGGAAAGTGTAGACTCCGCAATCTTCTCTATAAGTTTTAGTGATCAGAAAAATTTGCCCACTCACGGGATCAACAAAAATAGCCTCACAATCGTGATGTCCGTCAGGATAGGTGAAAGGGAAAGACTCAACTAAATCTTGACTGATTTTCTGATCGCTGATACTTGACGGCTCCGGCACTCGATACAGCACATAATCATCACGGTTACGATCATTATCTCCGGCATCCGAAATATAAAGCGCAGGTTTACCATCTTTACCCGGCCCGGCACTAATGTCTTCCCAATCAATATTCGTAGCGCCTTCGATTTCAATTTTAGCCAGCAATTTTCCATTGGATTGAATCGCGTAGAGGCGAGCTTTATCTCCACTATCGTTATTCACCCAGAAGACATCAGGAGTGATTCGGCTGGCGACCAACCCGGAAACTTCTTCCAATGATTTATCGGTGATCGTACCGATTTGCTGTCCTTCATCATACGAAGACGCCGCCAGATTTTGCGAGTCTTTATTTTCCACTTCAGCCCAGGGTTTAAATGGGACTTCAGTTTTACCGGCTTGTGATTCAGGCAGCGAACAATTCGCCAAACCAATTCCAAAGATGCAAATGATTAAAAACACTAATTTCATATCAGGAGATGATGGCATTCACCGAGTTGCGATTCAAGCGGTCTGGTAATTCTGTCCGATTCGTACTATTGATGATCTGACCACTATCAATTGAAAGGAATAATTTATGATTTCCCTGTTATTACTTGTAGCTCTCTCTCAACCGCTTCCATTTTCAACTCCAACGAAAACCGAAGTTCGACCTATGCCCGTCATTGTCAACACCGCTACCGTTGAATATAAAAACGAAAAAGGCGAAACCTTCAAAGTAGAATCCAACGCAGTAAAAACAACTGTGGTGGAAACGATTGCGCTCAACGTTCAGCGATAGTTGAAAAACTCCGGCAAAAAGTGTTCGATGTAGGCATGAGCTATCAAGTCATCATCATCGGCGGAGGGCCAGCCGGAATCAGTGCGTTGCTGTGGTGTCATTCGTTAGGACTGTCGGCCTTGATGCTGGATCAGGCTTCGGAGCTTGGCGGGCAAATGTTGCAGATGCATCATCCGACGCTGGAATATCCTGGACTCCCTGATAAAACAGGGACTGAATTGCGGGATGCTTTTGTCGCACACCTGATGAGTTATCAATTGCAATGGCGTTTGAATTGCCAAATTCAAACGATCAACCTTCAGGAAAAATATTTGCTGGGGGGGGATGAGCGTTTTGATTTGCAAGCATTGATTATTGCTACCGGAGCCAGCACGCGGAGGCTTGGATTGCCGAACGAATCTGCCTTGGCCAATTATTCTGCGCTTGAAGATAAAGACAAGTTAGCGGGCAAATCTGTTTGCGTGATCGGCGGTGGAGATTCTGCTGTCGAAGATAGCTTGATCCTCGCTGAAATTTGTCCTGAAGTAATTTTAATCCATCGCTCTGATCAATTTCGATCCCGTAAAACCTGGCTGGAACAAGCGTCTGCCCATCCGCGTATCACCATTCGCACCAATACAGAACTCAAAGCAGTCAAGCAATTCCCTTCGCAGCTTTCGCTCACAATTCATGATCTGACTTCGCAAAAATCGGAAGAATTGCTGGTCGGTGGTTTAGTGGTTCGATTAGGAATTAAGCCAAATACGGAAATTTTTAATGGGCAAATTGAGATGGATCAAAGCGGCTATATCGTGACTGATCAAGCACAGCAAACTTCGGTCGAAAATGTTTATGCTGTGGGAGATGTCTGTCGTCCAGTATGTTTTAGTATTGCCACTGCTATCGGCCACGGAGCGATTGCCGCGAAAGATATAGCTGAAAAATTTCGTCAATGAACGCAGATCAAAGATGGCTTAGACAGGATTGACAGGATGAGCAAGATTTACGACTACACTTTGTCAGTTTCGTAAACCCCGCTTAATTTGTATTTTCCCTGCCCAATTTTTTTCGCATCCCTAAAGCCAGCGGTTCATAGCCTAAGTCTTTCCACAACCGCTGAGCGGCTTCATTGTCATGAAGTACCTGCAATTCACTGGTTAATAATCCATTGTCAGCAAACCACGCTTCGGCCTTTTCTGCTAAGGTTTTTCCAACCCCCAGTCCACGCGCTTCGGGCAAGACAAAGACCCCTGAAATGATTCCGGTTTGCACTTTGATAGGAGGGCGTGGACGCCGCAGCAAAAATATAAAAGTGCGTTTTGCGATCTTTTCAATTTTACTTCGGAATCTGCGACTGAAGCTAAGTTCTGAGAATTGTAATTCTTTTCCGACGATGACAGCTTTCAGGTAGGCTATGATTTTGCCTTCTTTTTCCGCGACAAAAAAACGAGTCCCGGGAAAGAAGAATTGTTTGCGAACTTCTCCTTCAGTCGCCGCCCACGGATTAATCGCATTCGTCATTGGTGACAACACACTTTCATATTGAAGTAATTGCTGCGTTAATGCTGCAATTACGGCAGTATCCGTCACAGTTGCGGCGCGGACGGAAAATATTATGTCGTGCTGATTCGCCATCACAAAAATGCTTTCTTGACCTCCCTTGAAATGATGCTACATAATACCCATTGAGATTACGTTAGCCCTATCGTCTCATCCTAAATGTCAAAATTCCTCTTCATCCTAATCATTTTTTTCTCGCTGGTCATCGGCGCTCAGGCGCAAACTAATGGAACTGTTTATGGCCCCATCGTTTCAGCTTACTTCGTTAATATTGACGAAGAACTAAACGAATTGGAATACCAAATTACGCATCAGGAAATCAATCGCAATGATTATGCCCGCTCGAAGCAAAGACTCCAATTGCAAAAGCAGTACGTCAAAAAACAAGTGGCAAGCAGCGGGCTGGATGTCGTCCCTGAACTGCAAATTCTCACCCCTGACGAATTAATCACGATGATGGGAGTCAACGATGAACGCATACAAACCTTAAAAACAGGCGATCTGGTAAGTAAGCAATGGCGGCTGATCGGCGTTGAAAAACGCACTGAAAAGTTTTTTGTTTTAGAAAAAACTGAGAAAGTACACACCATTGCTTCCCTGCCAAAACCTAATCCTCTGGATGTGATCGAAACGATTGTCATTATCGAAGAAGACCCGGCAGAGAAGCGTTCGGTGATTGCCAGCCGAATTCCGACGGAACCCGTGAAGCCTGTGGTAATCCATCAATCTGTCGAGCTTCCGCGTCCCACCATTCGTTCGATGTATCTGCCGTCTTATACGCCCAAAGCCCGCGAAAAACGTATCGAAGGACAAGTTGTTATCAGCGCTTTATTCACCCGCGACGGCACAATTAAAGACCTCGGATTTGAGCAGAAACTAGGGTTTGGATTAGATGAAAGTGCGATGGAGATGGCGAAACGAATTGTCTTTGATCCAGTGATGATTGATGGTCAAGCCGTTGATATTCGCGCGAACATCGTATACATCTTTTCTTTGACGCACACGACGGCAACCATTAAACCTTTACCGCAAACATCTTCCAGGGAAAAGTAAATTTGAAATTTTCACGCCGACAATTCATCAAGCTTTCTGCCGTCTCAGTAGTGACGGCAGGGCTGGGCGGATTAGGTATCGGTTATGCGTTGCGCACCGGCGTTGAAGTTTCGAAAGTTGACGTAAATTTGCCGCGCCTGCCCGCTGAATTTAATGGCTTAACCATTGCTCATCTCAGCGACATCCATCATGGAGCGTTCATTTCGCAGGAATACATCCAACGCTGCGTAGACATCACCAATGCCTTGAATCCCGATTTGATTGCGCTTACTGGAGATTTCACTTTTGGAGCGAAGGCTTATTCCGAGCCGTGCGCCGAAGTATTATCCGGGCTTCGCGCACGAATCGGTAAATTCGCGGTGCTTGGAAATCACGATCATTACAATAGCGCCGGGCGTGTCACGCGAGCCTTGCGACAAGCTGGAATCACTGTCTTAATTGATCAAAAAGAAGCTCTCGAAAAAAAAGGTGAAAAACTGTGGCTGGTTGGCGTTGACGATTTATTATTTGGAGACACAGACTTACCCAAGCTTTACAGCGAGTTTGGAAAAGACGAAACCCGCATCACGCTCTCACATAACCCTGATTTCATTGAAGTCTTTGCGCAGAAAAATCAATACTCCGATTTTATGCTGTCAGGACATACGCACGGCGGGCAAATCAGAGTTCCCATTTTAGGCGCTCCGCATCTGAAGCTGCTGGGGAATAATTATATTATGGGAATGAATCGCCTGGACACGATGCAAATTTATACGACTCGCGGCATTGGTACGATAGTCCCGCCCGTGCGATTATTTTGTCCACCAGAAATCGTCCTGTACACTTTGCAGCGCGGTGAAATTACCATTTAATTTTCTATGAGCTTATTAACGCAATCTGAAGTTTATACAGAAATTTCCAAAGCGCAGGCGGAAGGAAATCAGCTTGCTGTGGCGACGATCATCACGACCTCCGGTTCAACTCCGCAACGCACCGGAGCTAAACTTTTAGTGTATGACAACGGGAAAATGCTGGGGACAGTAGGCGGAGGTTGTGTCGAAGCGGATGTCTGGGCTGAAGCAAAAGAAGCTTTACACGATAAAAAATCGCGGCTCTGTCATTTTATTTTGCGCGACAATCCTGACGTTCCACCTGATGAAGAAGGCATGATCTGTGGCGGAGAAATGGAAGTGATGATTGAGGTCTGGTAATTTTTTATGACTCCAAATGAAATCTCTTCCGCCCTCCAGCGTGCTTTTGCAAACGGACATGCACTGGCGATTATTTCGGCGATTTCTGACGATCACAAAGCTCCAAATAAACTCCTCGTTGAAGAAGAAATTGGAATTGTTGGCGGTTCGCTTGCGCAAGGGGCACGGCTTGACGAAGCAGCTTTGGCACAAGCACAGCCATTAATCGCCGATGATCGTCAGGAAATTGTCTCGCAAGACATTGACGGAGTGCGGGTATTGTTTGAAATTGCCCGTCCTCAACCGGAATTAATCATTTGCGGATGTGGACATGTCGGGCAAGCTGTCGCGCAATGCGGCGCTTTTCTCGGATTTCGTGTCACAGTCATTGATGATCGGGCGGACTTCGCAGCGCGTGAAAAATTCCCGGATACGCGAATCAATATTATTTGTGATGACTTCATTTCCGCGTTGCAATCAGTTACGTTGACCGCAGCTTCGCATGTTGTGATTGTTACGCGCGGACATCGGCACGACGAAATTTGTCTGCGCGAAGTTATTGAAAAACCTGTGAAATATTTGGGGATGATTGGCAGTCGGCGGCGCACGACAACGATTCGAGCGCATCTGAAACGCGAAGGCCTCAACGATGGTCTAATGAAGCAATTACATGCGCCAATTGGGTTGGATATTGGCGCTCAAACCCCGAAAGAAATTGCTGTCGCAATCATGGCGGAAATTATCATGACGCGCCGAGGCGGGGACGGACGAGCCAAAAGCTCCTTTGTTCGTGCCAATTAAGTTTTGTCAATATTATTATTTAGTAGCCACAACTTGACGTTTCAGGTATTATTTTAAAGTTGTAAACGGCGCCCCGGATGGATAATTAACAAACGAATTAACAAACACTTCCATATAGAGAGGCTCAAACAATGGAAACCCAGGCATCTCAAAACGTTCAGGATGGATTTCTGAATACCCTGCGTCGTGACCGGATCAATGTCACGATATACTTAATCGGCGGAGTAAAGCTCACCGGACGGATTCGCAGTTTTGACAAATTCTCAGTTGTCCTCGAATCTGGAAATCTGGAACAATTGATCTTCAAACATGCAATTTCGACGATCTCTGTTCCGCGCGGCGCAGTGCAACACGGCAACTACGGAGGTGGCTCACATCAGCAGAGCAACGCTCCTTTCGCTCCTGCTGCTCCTAATCCACCTCCAACTAGTCCTGCTCAAAACGAATAAGGCGTACGCTGGATCGGAAAATTAAATCTCATGAATCGCGGCAAGCTCATTACTTTTGAAGGCATTGACGGTTGCGGCAAGACAACGCAGTTGCGTTTGCTTGAACGTGTCCTGACCAGTCGCAACACTCCGTTCGTTTCTACCCGCGAACCTGGCGGTACGGATTTGGGTAAAACGATTCGGGCGGCATTGCTCAATGTTTCTCGTCAAAAAGTCGAACCATTAGCGGAATTATTACTTTACTCCGCAGATCGCGCCCAGCATGTTCGTGAAGTGATTCTGCCGAATCTTGAAGCCGGAACGCTGGTTTTGAGTGACCGTTTTTATGACGCGACAGTCGCTTATCAAGGCGCTGGACGAGGATTTGATTTGTCGCTCATCAAGCAGCTCAATGATTTGGCTACAGGTGGACTGAAACCTGATATTACGTTGCTGTTTGATTTGGAAGTCAAAACCGGAATGGAACGTATTCACTGGCGCGGTGAAGCTGAAGCTAAGGGCGATGAAGCTGAAGCAGATCGGTTAGACCTTGAGCCAACAGATTTTCACGAGAATGTCCGAAAGGCCTATCTCGAATTAGCCGCCGCTGAACCTGAGCGATTTAAAGTTATCAACGCGACCGGATCAATAGAAACCGTGCGCCCAATGGTGCTGGAAGCTTTGCACGGAATTCTATAATGTAACCGCCCGTTTTTCTTTCATGACTGCCCCGTTATGTCTTTTGCATCACTCATCGGAAATGACCGCAATAAGCAGATTCTGCAACGCTTTCTCCAAAATGATAAATTAGGAGTCACGTTAATTTTTGCAGGCCCTGACGGGGTCGGCAAACGACAATTCGCTCTCACCTTAGCCAAAGCTGCCAACTGCCAAAATAACTCTTCGCAAAATAACGATAGCTGCGATCAATGTCCGAATTGCCGTCGTATTGAAGCCGGAGAATTTGGCGATGTCGTGTCGCTGAAACCAGATGGCTCCTATATCAAAATCGCTCAAACAAGAGCCTTAATTTCAGATGTTCAGGTGCGTCCGCGCGAAGGCAGGCAACGATTTTTTATTATCGAAGAAGCTGATCGGTTACGCGAAGAAGCGGCGAATTCATTACTGAAAACTCTCGAAGAACCGCCTTCCTCGTCAACGATTATCTTGCTGACTTCGCGTCCAAATATTTTATTGCCAACGATTCGTTCCCGTGCTCAAAAAATTAATTTTGCACCGCTGGCATTGCCCGAAATGCAGACCTATCTGGCAAAGAACTTTCATCGTCCTTCCATTGACAACCAATTGCTGGCGCATCTGTCAGAAGGGCGGATTGGACAAGTCTTAACGATTGATCTCACTGAATATCGCCGTGAACGTCGTGAGTTAATAGAGCTGATGGAGCTATTGATGGCAGGTAATAATCGCGTTCGCCTGCTGAAAGCTGCTGAGCATTACGGCAAACAGGAACGTGAATCCTACGAACGCCTGCTGAGTTTGATGCTGACATTGTTACGCGATGTCTTCCGAATAGCTGCGATTGGAAATACAAACGGAATTATCAATGTAGATGTCGAGGATCGTTTGATAACGTTAGCTGAAAAAATCGGCTTGCCTCGTGTTACACACTGGGTCAGGAAAATTGATGAATTACGCGCCAATCTCCGTATTAATATCAATCGTCAAATCGCTACCGAAGCCGCTTTTCTAAATATGGCAACTTAAAAGTCCAGATTTTAATGGATCAGCCCAAGCTTTTCTTGACATAACGCTCACCATTTTCTATCCTTACAGCTTTTGCGTATAGCGCAAGTGTTTGTTTAGGTCTGCTATTTAGCTATGTTTGATGCGTTGTCGGATAAGCTCAAGAAGGTTCTGAAGGATTTGCGTGGTGAAAGCCGCCTGACGCCTGAACATCTTGAATTGGCAATGCGCGAAATTCGGATTGCGCTGTTGGAAGCTGACGTTAACTTTAAAGTCGTCAAAAGCTTCATTGAAAGAGTTAAGGAAAAAGCTGTCGGGCAGGAAGTCCTGCAACAATTATCGCCCGGTCAGCAAATCGTCGGCATTGTTTACGATGAACTCGTGGGAATGCTCGGTGGAACATCATCACGATTGCTCTTTACATCTCGTCGTCCAAATAGTGTGATGATTGTCGGATTGCAGGGTTCCGGTAAAACGACTTCGACTGGAAAATTATCGAAGTGGCTGAAGAGTAATCAGGATCGTACTCCGTTATTGCTTTCAGTAGACGTTTACCGCCCAGCCGCTCGTAACCAGTTGGCAGTGATTGGCAAAGCGATTGGGATTCCGGTTTTTGACGGAGAAGGTCTTAACGATCCACTGGAATTGTGTCGTGCAGCCCGTAAGCATTGTGAGCAACTAGGCTTCGATACGCTGATGATTGACACAGCGGGACGGTTGCACATTGACGAGGCTTTGATGGACGAGCTACGTGCCATCAAAACTGAAATGCAGCCCATTGAGACTTTGTTTGTGGCGGATGCGATGACGGGGCAAGATGCCGTCAAGAGCGCTACCGAATTCCACAATCAAATCGGAATTAGTGGCGTCATCCTGACGAAAATGGATGGCGATGCACGAGGCGGAGCCGCTCTTTCCATTAAAGAAGTTATCGGGCAACCAATCAAGTTCGTTGGCGTTGGCGAAAAATACGACGCACTTGACCCGTTTTATCCTGATCGAATCGCTTCGCGGATTCTTGGCATGGGCGATGTGCTGACTTTGGTCGAAAAAGCACAGTCCGAAATTGACGAGAAAAAAGCGGAAGAAATGCAGCGGAAAATGGAGCGAAACGAATTTACGCTCGAAGATTACCGCGATTCTTTAGGGCAAATGAAAAAGCTTGGCTCGCTGGAAAGTATTATGAGCCTGCTCCCCGGCGACATGTTCAAAGGGATGCCGAAGATGACGCCAGAGATGTCGGCGCAAATGGAAAAACAGCTCAAGCGAACCGAGTCAATTATTAATTCGATGACGTCTGCCGAGCGTGAAAATCATTTGATAATTAATATTTCACGCCGCAAGCGAATCGCCAGAGGCAGTGGAACACAAGTTAATGAAGTCAGTCATCTGCTGAATGAATATGTTCAAATGAAGCAGATGATGCAACAGATGATGGGTGGCGGCGGAATGTTGGGTGGACTGGGTGGTAAAGTCGCAAAGCGCCTGACTGGTATTGGTGGTAAGAAAAGAATAAAAGTGAAAAAGAAAAAGCGTAAATAAAAATGCGCTTAATTCGGAGGTAACTACATTGTTAACAATCAGATTAACTAGAATGGGATCAAAGAAGCGTCCTTTTTACCGCGTGATCGTTGCGGAAAAACGTGGCAAACGTGATGGACGATTCGTCGAGATCGTGGGTCACTATAACCCATGTACTCAACCTGGTGAGGTCAAACTTGAACATGATCGGATTCAATACTGGATCAAGTGCGGCGCTCAGCCTTCGGAGACAGTTCGGAGCCTGATTCGTAAAAATACTCCTGCTGCCGTCGTCGCTGAGGTCTAGTTTTCCAGGCATTTTTCGATGCAAAACTTTTCTCGAGTTGTGCTCCAGACTGACCTCTCCCCCCACAGCCGAGGTGTAATTAATTGTAGCTCATTGTGGAGGTTAGCATAATGAAGGAACTCGTAGAGCTGATAGCCAGGGCGTTGGTAGATCATCCTGACGAAGTCAGTGTCAAGGAAGTCGAACGAGACCAGAAATGTGCCATTGAATTGCGTGTTGCTCCCGGTGATTTAGGTAAGGTCATTGGTCGGCAGGGACGTACAGCAAGAGCCATTAGAACCTTGCTCGCAGCATCTGGCACCAAGCTCAAAAAACGTTTTGTGCTGGAGATTCTGGAATAAGCTTTGACCTCAATGGAAGCACAAGTAGAAGATTTAATTTCTATTGCCCGCATTGCTCGTCCACACGGCATTCGTGGCGAAGTAGTGGCTGATATACTGACCGATTTTCCAGAGCGTTTTGATGGTCTGGAAGAGATTTTAGCGGTTCGTGGCAAAGAAATAATTGGTTCATTGAAAATAGAAAATGCCCGATTTCATCAGACTCGCTTACTTCTGAAGTTTGCTGGTTACGATGAGCCAAATAAAGCTGATGAATTACGCGGAGTCAGCTTGGTCATTTCTCCTGATGAATTAGTTGAATTACCGGAAAATGAATATTTCCACTTTGATTTAATCGGATGCGAAGTATTCACACTGGATCAGCAAGTCATCGGAGTGGTGACAAAAGTTGAAGATTTCGGAGCGGCTCCATTATTGGTGATCAAGCAGGATGACCGCGAATTTATGATTCCGATGACTCACGAAATTTGCCCTGAAATTGATACAGTGGCAAAAAAGATTGTCGTGAACCCTCCCGTCGGGTTGCTGGATTTGTAGCTAGTGGTAGGAATTAACCACTTATGCGATTCGATCTGCTCACAATTTTTCCTGAGTTCTTTGTTGGCCCATTTGATTTCGGAATGATTCGCCGGGCTAAACAGCAACGGCAGATTGAAATAAATATTCACGATTTACGCTCTTTTACAACTGATAAGCATCACATTGTTGATGATCGTCCCTTCGGCGGAAACGATGGAATGGTGCTGAAACCTGAACCGATTTTCCGCGCTGTCAATTCTTTACAGGCTGAAAAAATCGAAGGTAAAACAGCCGTTGTTTTGCTCTCACCACAAGGTCGGGTTTTTTCACAAGCTGAGGCTGAACGTTTTGCCAACGAATTTTCGCAGATGATCATGATCTGTGGGCGCTACGAAGGTGTAGACGAACGAGTCGCGCAGCATCTGGTCACAGATGAAATCTCCATCGGAGATTATGTACTGACTGGAGGCGAACTTCCGGCGATGATTTTAGTAGATACTGTGACCCGCTTACTGCCAAACGTTTTGGGTAGCGAAACTTCAGCAGTGAATGATTCTTTTTCAAGTGGGTTGCTGGATTTCCCACAATACACACGTCCGGCTGATTTTGAAGGAATGAAAGTACCTGAGGTTTTACTCAGCGGGCATCATGGGAAAATAGCTGAATGGCGTCAACGCGAAGCTATCTTGAAAACATTAAAAATGCGCCCCGAATTATTGGCGCAAGCCACACTCTCCGATCAGGATCGGAAGTGGTTGGCACAAGAAATTGAAAAAAGTTGAAATAACCAGAAACTGAGGTGACTTATGCAATCATTGGATAAATTAGAAAGTGTACAAATCAAAAGTAATACCCCGGAATTCATCCCCGGCGACACAATTCGAGTTCATGTTCGGATTAAAGAAAACGACAATAAAGAACGTCTACAAATATTTGAAGGTGTAGTTATTGCTCGCCGCGGTAGCGGCATCCGTGAATCCATTACCGTGCGTAAGACTTCTTTTAGCATTGGTGTGGAGCGTATTTTCCCACTGAATGCCACCATCATTGACCATATTGATGTCATTAAGCGTGGTCGTGTCCGTCGTGCAAAATTGTATTACCTGCGTGCCCTTCGTGGTAAAGCGGCTCGTTTGCGTGAACGTGATACCCGTACACACGCAGCGAAAAGCTAAAACGCTTTGACCTGAAATTTGATTTGCAATATAAAGAGGTGCGGCATTTTCTTCATTGAAGATGCCGTGCCTTTTTTGTTACGCCCCTTTCCCATATTTTAACCAAGCCCCTTCACCAGTTTCAGAATGAATAACCTATCATCCCGCCTCACACGAGCCATTGAATATCTGCTGATTGCAGTGCCATTTTTAATTCTTATTCCGCGAACCAATACTCCTGCTGATCCATTAACACCAAATAGCCTGCCATCGCAGGAATTTACCAACCTGTTTATCTGTTCCATCTTACTTATATTGGTATCAATTCAGGTATTTAGAGAAGGAACCGGATCGTTACGAGTACTATCCCGTAACCTGTGCATGGTCTTGCTAAGTCTGTGTTCTTTTTGCGCCTGGCAAGCACTTACACTTTTCTGGACTCCGACTGTCAGTGAAGGGATTCGCGTCTTAAGTCAGTGGGTTGTGCTGAGTATTTTATTAACTATTGGATGGCTATATCTGTCTGTAGCTGGCTTAAACCGACTATTTATATCAATAGCTGTAGCCTCAGGTCTTCTGGCTGTCTATCAGATTTTTCTTTATGAACAATCCGGTATAGCTTTTACAGGCTTACTCTACAGCTTTTATCTTAAAACGGAACTATTAGCATTAGTGCTACCCTTACTTATTGTAGGGGCCTTAAGTATTAAGAAAACCTGGTTGAGAATACTTACTATCGGGAGTGCTGCGGCAAGCTGGTTGGTAGAGATGCAAATGTTCAAGCGTGGTCCTCTTATCGGGCTACTGATTGCATTCATTGTACTCGGTTTTGGGATACTGTTTAGCATGAAATTCGAGTCAAAAAAAGGACTCATTATTACTATTTCCGTCATAGGGATAATTGCCGCCGCGCAGATAGTACAACAATCCACTTATTTTAAAGAGCGGATTCAGGACGCCACAAATTGGAAAACAAGTGGCGGTAGCACATCAGAACTCAGCGCCAGATTGCACTGGACGGCAATTGCAATTGAGATGTTTAAGGCTAACCCCTTACTGGGGGATGGAAACGGCGCATATAATGCTGATTACGCGAAGTACCGCCAGTCTTTTTTTAGTAAAGCACCAAGTCCGTTTTTACTTGAAGTTCATAAGGCCTCTGAATACGCACAATATAATAGTAATAGTACCAATGCTCACAATGAATACGTTCAAATGCTGGCCGAGCTTGGATTAATTGGATTTGTACTATTCATAGTAGTCTGTTTTTTTATTCTATCAATTTTTTGGAAAACCCGAAGTGATTTGTGGTCACTGGGGGCGATGTGCGGATTGCTGGCTTATGCCGTGTCTTCTGCCTTCACCAGTTTTTCTTTACGAGCTGCACCAGGGTCTATCTTAGTAGCTTGCATGCTAGTCGTTGGAACCAGACACGAAGAAACTACCAGCTCAGTATTTTCTCTTCCAGAAACCGCCAAAAAAACAATTCCGATATTCTTTTTATTGATTTGTTCTTTTCTAACCTGGTGTAGCTTTTCGGTCATGCGGTCTTATCAAATTGAACGCGAGGTTGCCTTTATGTACGACCCTCAAGACCCTGATAAAAATCGTAGTTACTTAGCCGAACATCAGCGAGCATTAAGCTGGGATTCAAAAAATGTTAGCGCTAATCTTGGCTACGGCGTAATGCTGTATCAGATGCATCAACCTAAATTAGCCATTCCACACATTGAGTATGCTATCAAACATGCCTACAATCGTCCCTGGAGCGTTTCATTGCTGGCGTATTGCTACGAACAAACCCGCGAATTTGATAAGGCGATTGTTTATTTGGATGATTGCATCGCGGCCTTTCCAAAATCTATTTACGCTAAATCCGTGCGGGCTGAAATGCTGAGAAAAAAAGGTGTAATGGAAGAATATAAAAAACAAAAAGATGAGATAGCTAATACTTTAGAAGCGAAGGTGTGGGACATTGCGTTACGCAATACCAACGAAAAAACGGATGCAGAAATAAAAAGCTTAGGAGTCAGGCAATTGTACGATATTGGAGAGCCGACAGGTATTCCCCCGCAACCATTCAAGCTTGAGCAACTTATGGTTCAGATGCGAGCCTTTCACTACTTGAAATAAAATTTTTCAAGCAACCATCCTACAAACTTGCAGCAAGTTTTCCAGCCTCCGTCACAGGAGCTTCGCAGTAATAGTTATGGCAAACATACGCGGCTGCTTTGCCCTCAACCAGTGTACGCCCTTCCAGTAGCTGGATAGCTGAGGTTTTATTTGGAGCAGTACTTGCAACTACTTTATTTGGCAGGTACTGACTGAAAACCACATCAATAAGTCCATTCGCAGCATCACCTTCGCCAATGATGGCAATTTCGTTCGGGCTACTTACATACAAATCCAGCGCACACAGCAAATGTCCAAACGCATTTGGATAACGCGAAATTGAATTTGCCAGCAGCTTCAAGGTTTGCTCGGCGTAATCACGATAGCGTGTTTCGTTGGTGAACAGCGCGAGGCGTTGCAGGACGTGCGCGGCGACGGAATTGCCCGACGGCGAAGCGTTGTCGTAGGACTCTTTCGCCCGGTTGATAAGTTTTTCGTGATCGTTGCTGGTGAAGAAAAATCCGCCTTCTTTTTCATCCCAAAATTGTTCGATCATCGTGTCGGCTAAAGCGCGGGCTTCGATAAAATATTTTTCATCAAACGTCGCTTCATACAGTGATAACAGCCCGTCTATCAAATAGGCGTAATCTTCCTGATAGGCGTTGAGCTTACTCTGACCGTCTTTGTGCGTGCGCAGCAAACGCCCGTCGCGGTTGAGTTGTGTGGTTAAAAACTCAGCATTGCGAAGTGCAATTTGTAAATAATCTTCGCGCTTCAGCACGCGAGCGGCTTCGGCAAAACTACGCAGCATTAAGCCATTCCACGCCGTCAAAATCTTTTCGTCACGCGCAGGTTTGATCCGTAATTCGCGGGCTTCAAACAAAATCTTTTTGCCGCGTGTCAGGACTTCGGTTAAGTGTTCCGGCGTGACGTTGAGCAGTTTGGCGACGGCTGAAAGTTCGGTATCAATATGCAACGCGCTGGTTCCGTGCTCGAAATTGCCAAACTCGGAAACGTCAAAATAACGATTAAAAAGTTTGGCGTCTTCCGCGCCTAGCAAAGCTGTTACTTGTTCAGGCGTCCATGCGAAAAATTTGCCTTCTTCGCCTTCGCTGTCGGCGTCCTGCGAAGAGTAAAATCCACCGTTCGGGTGCGTCATTTCGCGGACTACATAATCCAGGATTTCGGTCGTGATCTGGCGATAGAATTCTTTGCCTGTGACGAGATAAGCATCAAGGTAAATCCGGCTGAGCAGCGCATTATCGTACAGCATTTTCTCGAAGTGCGGGATCAACCATTTTTCGTCTACGGAGTAGCGATGAAAGCCGCCGCCAAGTTGATCGTACATTCCACCACGCGCCATTTTGACCAGTGTCAATTCAATCGCCGCTTGGATGGCGCTGTCGTTTGTACGCTGTGACTGTCGCAGCAAAAAGCTTAATACCATCGAAGGCGGGAATTTCGGAGCCTGTCCGAAACCACCATTCACAGTATCGAATACACGCATAATTCCGGTCGCCGCCTGATCCAGAATCGCGGTCGTCAAATCGCCTTCGGCAGGCGTGAATTGATTCAGTTTTTCAAGTTGTTCGATGATAACTTGGGAGTTCTTTGTGACTTCTTCGCGTTGCTCTTTGTAAGCTTCCGCAATTGAAATCAGGATACGCGGGAATCCGGGCATTCCCTGCCGATCGGTCGGCGGATAATATGTGCCACCGTAAAATGGCACACCTTCAGGGGTAAGAAAAACAGTCATCGGCCATCCGCCCCGCCCCGTCATCATTTGCACAGCACTCATGTAAATTGAATCAATGTCAGGACGCTCTTCGCGGTCAACTTTGATGTTGATGAAATTGTCGTTCATGAGTTTCGCAATAGTTTCGTCCTCAAAGGACTGCTCCCGCATCTGATGACACCAGTGACAAGCAGAATAACCTACAGAAATCATTACAGGCTTGTCTTCTTGTCGAGCTTTTTCAAAAGCTTCGTCGCACCAGGGATACCAGTCTACAGGGTTATGCGCATGCTGTACCAGATATGGACTTGTTTCATTGATGAGGCGATTGGTAAATTTAGGTGCTTCGTTTTGATTACTCATTTTCTTGCTTCCAAGTCCAACCTTTATGGTTTTTGCGCCGTTCTTTTCTGATGTCATGCATGTGCGTAATAGTGAGATCATTCGCTTTGCAAAACGCCACGAGATTTGTGATTGTTATGGGTTGCCCTTTGGGATTGATATAACCCACCTGAGATTTAACAATAGGTTTTCTGCTGTTGATATGTGTCCAGCCGCGATGGGTGCAAATTCTGCCGCGTATTACTGCTAATAAATGCGTGTTATCCAAATTATGTTCACGACAAAAAGCGGCGAGATTGGTAATCGGCTGAACAAGATTGCCTTCGGGGTCAATAAACCCTTCGTATGTTTTTACATAGTCTCGTTGCCGAATACTGTTTTTATGCGTCCAGCCTTTGTATGACTTCAGCTTACTTTTCCCTACTGATAAGCGGTGCATCGAAGGAAAATCAAGGCTATGCTGACGACAGAACTCATGCAGGTTAGTAATTGTAACGGCTTTGCCATCAGGATCAGGAAATCCTTCCCAGGTAAACCCCATAGTTCCTCCGGGAGAACAAGCAAGTGCCGAGATATTGAAACCAATCTTTCGATTTGTGCAGCCTGTTTTATCTATCCATTTTTGTTCAGTAGAAAGCACTTTATCCAGCGCAGTAAATTCAAGAATTGAGAAGATGAAATTTCCCTCTCCATGTTTTTCCCAGGCTTGCTGCAAAAAGAAATTATGATGCTCGCCACGTTGTAGGGTGACAAGATGACGCTGCCATCGTTCCCGCAAATTCACTGCACTACCAATATAAAACTTACTATTCGGAATGCAGCGAATTTCATACACGCCAGAAGTACGCGGTATCTCGCTCATTTTCACCAAAGCTTTGGCTTGTATCGTTGCTAACATAAACGGCAATGTTACGTTCATTTCAGCCTATAAGCAAAACCATCAGGTCTTTTGTATGTAGTTAAAATGTCATCTTTTCACCGGTTATTTTTATTAACGATCCGATAACGGGCTTGTAGTATTTTGTCGGTTCAGAACAAAACAATGCTCTCCGTGATCTATCCAGCCACAGTCACATCTCCAGGTTAGCTGAACTTTAAATTAAACCGAATCTCAATAGGAGTCCACAGACAGGCGACCTCAACAGGTTCGTGAAATGCGCGTCATTTCTCAAGATGAGCGGAATGAAGTCCTGGGAAGTTATCGAAATGAATCGGCAACTGAAGCTACAGCTCTGAAAACTATTTTCCGTTCGACTACACAAAAAAAGCGCTAAAGGTAAAGCAATTTCTTGATGCGGCTTCAACTAGCTAAACAGAAAACCGTGAGGGCAGCTACTCAGTTGCCCTCACGGTTTTTTGTCCGCTCAGGATTCTAACCAACAGCGGTTTTAAATTCCTCAAAATCATTCACGAGCCTATCCTTCAACTAAAGTGCAAGTCATATTTTTCCTGAATAGCAGTTGACTAATCTCAGGCAGTTGCTTGAGGATGGTTTCGATCATTGAAATAATGATCAATAATTTTTTGTAGCTTCACCCGTTCACAGTCAAATATTTATTATCTGCTGTCCTTACCTCATAAAATATCTGAATTAAGAATATGAAAACCCGGAAAAAAAAAGATGAAGTCAGCATGACGAATACGCAGGAACTATCCACGACATCGGAAATTTTCATTGAGAAAAACCTTAAGTGGATGGTGATTGGAGCAGTAGCCGTATGCTCCCTCATTTATTTTTTGCGGTTGGATCGCGTCAGTGGAATGGCACGCGACGACGCCTGGTACGCCTTAATCGGCAAAGCCATTGCAACAGGTCAGGGTTACAATCTAATCAATTCACCAACGCCCGGTATTTTCCCGCTTTATCCCCCAGCGTATCCTTTACTACTTTCTGTCTTCTTCAAAATCGCTCCGCAATATCCAAATAATGTTTATTTACTAAAGATGGTTTCGATCACTGCCCTGGCGGGCTTAGGTATTGCTGCTTACTATTATTTCAGTAATGATCGTCACGAAACTCGATTAACGGCCTTAGCTATCGCTGTCTTCACGATATTAAGTCCCGGCTTTGTTTTTCTGGCGACTTCAACTCTGATGTCGGAATGCTTATATGCTGTCGTCCAGTTCACAGCCATTTGGGTCATTGAAAAAGTTGTCAAAGCCAAAGATTCTCCAACAGTTTGGCGATATTCGTTATTAGGTGGGTTCCTGATCTCCTATACATTTCTAACCAGATCAATCGGGATTGGATTAATTCTGGCTACATTGCTTTATCTCTTGAAAGAAAAAATGATCCGCCAGTTGATAATCGTTGGTGCTGTTATTGCCTTGATTGCTGGTTCCTGGATGTTGTATTCAAAATTTCGCACACCAACCGAAGCACAACGCTTAGAGCAAAATAGCTACATTGTTGAGCCGTATACGAAACATTTCTGGCAGAGAGAAATTGGCTCCGGTGAGTCCGAGGCGCAAGGGATTTTCGACTTACCAGCACGTGCCTGGGATAATAGTCTTAAAATGGGGAATACAGCGGCAGCTAATTTATTTTTGGCACCGTTGTATCGAGCTTCTGATGTAAGTGGGATAGAATTATTAGGAATCGTTGGTGGCGTTATCTGGTATTCCTGGTTACTTAGTTTGTTTATTATTATTGGATATATTCATTGCTTTCGTAAAAGAGTTACTCTGGCTGAAATTGCCGTACCTTTTACTCTGGGGATTATTGCCTTATGGCCTTGGGACCCTGTACGATTCACCCTACCCTTACTTCCATTCCTTGCATATTATTGTTTTTGTGGAATCAGAGCTATTTACCTGGTAAATCAAAAATTCATGCAGCAAGCCAATACTTCCGGTGAATCTCGTATTGTAACAATAGCAGCAGGACTTCTCATTCTTTTATTTTGTTATGACCATACGGCATATATTATCAGCAAGCATAGTTCTGATATTGAGAAAACCCCTGTCTGGTTACGTGGGTATGCTGAAAACGAAAAAATGCTGAATTGGATGAAAGAGAATATTAAACAGGAAAATGCTATCATCGCAACTAATAATCCTGGACTCGTATATCTGTGGACTAACAAAAAATCTGTAGGGGTTAAGTCAATTACTGAACCCTGGGAATTATGGAAAACATTAAATGTCCGGTATCTTACATATCTTGGATTCAAACACGAAGTACCGGAAAGAGCCGTAGAAGAACTCCCTTATAAAACCGCTTATGTCAACGGTGGTAAAATACGCAATGAATCAATAGAGAGTGCAATGTTGAACTTACCTAAAGAACTAAGAGATAAGTTAAAAAAGGAAAATTCGCAAAATACTGAATCCGTTGCTGTTCCAAATATGCGCGTCGTAGACTTAGGTGATCCTGAAACCAGACCTAAGTGGGGAAGCTTAGAAAAAACACTTGCTCCTCAGTAACATTATGGATACAAGCTTTGAACTATTAGCACAACAATCCGGCGCAAAGTTCATTGCCGGGATTGATGAAGTCGGTCGCGGCGCTTTAGCGGGACCGGTCGTTGCCGCAGCAGTAATCCTTGATCTCAATAATATTCCTGATGGTTTGAATGATTCTAAAAAACTCTCTGCGCTAAAGCGCGAAAAGCTCGACAAAGAAATCCGCGCTACCGCGATTGCTTTTTCTATTGCCCGAATTGAAGCAGAAGAAATAGACCGGATCAATATTTTACAAGCTACGTGCAAAGCCATGACCGCAGCGATCAACGCCTTGTCTCCGGCTCCCGATTACTTATTGATTGATGCTTTAAGGCTTCAGGAATTGCGTATTAAACAGGCGGCAATTATCAAAGGGGATGCGAAATCTGTCTCAATCGCGGCGGCTTCAATCATTGCAAAAGTTGCGCGAGATATGTGGATGACGGAGTATGGCAAAGAATTTTCCAGCTATGATTTTGCCAGTAATGTCGGGTATGGGACAGCTTTTCATCTAAGTGCCTTACGCCAATATGGGCACTCCCCCATTCACCGCTTGACCTTTCGCAAAGTACTTCCTGAACCTCAACAGGAAAATCTTTTTTCCTGAAAGGTAATCATGATCAAAAATTCGCTTCTCCTTCTTCCGTCCGTTCGCTTTATCCTGGTAATTGCTTTTCTCATTCGCCTGACAGTCTTCCTGGTTGCATTCTGGAACACCAATGATTTAAATGTTTTCCACGCTAAAGATACGGCTACCTACCTTGCTCCTGCTCAGGAACTTCTTGCTTCGGGCAGTTTTGCAGTTAATGGAATTCCTGAAGTAATTCGCACTCCCGGCTATTCAATCTTTCTGATAATTGGAATATTGGCGCAGAAAACAGAAATCATTTCTATCACACTCCAAATTCTTTTTAGTGTAGTTTCTTGTTACTTGATTTTTCTGATTGGACAAATACTTACCAGTAATGAGAACAGCGCAAGATTAGGTGCCTTATTATTTTGCCTTGAACCACTTAGTATTACTTATACCTGTTATTTACTAAGTGAAACTCTATTTACTCTATTATTGTTACTGGCAATTTATCAGTGCATCGTTTTCTTCAAAAACTTAGACTATCTGAGCCTGGTGTTCTC
>JAYVRW010000155.1:0-5716 GCA_043775925.1 Blastocatellia bacterium | reverse complement strand
TGCGAAGCATTTTGCGAATCTCCTTTATTGAGGGTTTGAGACCAGCGCCAATCCTGATAAATCAGCGCTGGTCTGTAGTCGAAAAGTTCAGAGTAGATGGATGAACTTCTCGCCAGCTACATGAATTTCGGAAATTTCCTTCTCACCTTTGGCATTGGTGCGGACCATAATCATCGTATTTTTCCACTCTTTGTCGGATGGCTCAAGTTTACACATTAACCGGACGACTTCTTTGCCAGGAATCGTGTTACCACCACGATAACCAAACCCTGATGGAACTTCCTTAATGACAAGGACATGCTCATTGCCTTCCATAACATGCTGCACTTGGTAAGTACCTGATTTCAGCAGCTTATCGCCTGCCCAAAATGATGAATTAAAGTTAAGAATCCCTTTCCTACCAATCACTATTTCCTGCGGTTTCGCAAAGAGCGGAAGGCTTAGGATTCCAAGAGTTAGGGTTAAGATGATTATTGTTGAAATTGCTCTGATCTGTTTATTCATAAATATCCTTGTCGTAATGATTGCAAGTTCTTTGATTTTCGGGCAACACAGTCAAAGACTGATTTCCCAAAGAAAACTAACTAACTTCTTTGCCTGAGTTAGCAGATGCAGTTATCGTGCAAGCGTCAATCAGGCACACTACGACTGTGTTAGATCAGAAAGGTTGAGTGGAAGAGGAAAAGGGCGGGCGGGTCGTGATGCAAGACGGCATCCTCCATCGTTCTGATTGAAACAGAAACGACTGAGGGTGCGGCTGATTCAGATAAATTGAATAAGTTGCGAGGTGAAGTGGTCACGGGTAGTACGAGGATTTGCAAGTAAGCCGTAAGCTGAAAGCCCACGTCATTGGTTGATTTACCGCAAATCGTCTCACAACAGGCTGCCGCTACAGACGAAGGGATCAATGATTTCCCCTCTTCGCAACACGACATTCCATCTGCACTGTTTTGGTCACGCTGGTCACAACCGCCAGCCATCAACTGACTGGCGAAAACCAGAACTATTAAACATGTGACCAACCACTTCTTCATAACACTTCTTACCCTATCCAAAAAAGACTGCTGCCGTCAACAACTAAATCGCCCGTCATCCCTTGTTTATTCCCACCGCTGAAAATCTTCTTCCTCTCAGACTCTTAGCTGCTGCTATTGCACAACGATCTTGCCATGCAACATGCCCATTCCGCAGGAGAAATTAAATTCGCCGGATTTGTCCGGTGTAAATTCCACCACGACATGTTTATTCAGTGGCAGTGGACGGCTGATGTTGTAATCGGGAATCACAATTTCTGTCCCGCAGGTTTTTTCGACTTCACGCACAAAAGTTACGCGAGCGAGGACATTGGGCTTGAGTGTGAAACTCTTTGGTTCATAACCTTGTTTGGTAATCTTTACCGTGACAGATTGAACCTCGTGAGCGGCTTTGCTCTTATGGATATTGCGTTTTGCGCCTTGTGTGGCAATCGCAGGGACAATAGTTGTAATAACTAAAAGCACACCTGTTAAAATCATGAGAGTTTTGTTTCTCATTTTCTACACCTCAGAAGAATAAGTCTCAGTAAAACAAAACTGAACTTGGAATTGATGTAAAGCGAAGATGAGACAGAATGCAGAATCAATTCCACATTTAGCATTCATCATCCGGTAGACACACTTCTACTTTGGCGGTGAGTTAAAGTCGTAAGCAGGTATTTTTGAGGTAGGTTTTGTTGCTTTTGTGATGCGAAGATAATTGGTGAGCGGGCGTTGCCAAAAGATTTTCCGAAGCTGAAACCACTGGCAAAAAGATTTTCAGTGAGTCATCCAGAGCTGGCAAGAGAGGAGCCGCAACGATGATCCCAGTCGGGTGTTTAGCTTCGCTAACGGCGCAGAGGCAGTGATTCTGGCTGTCCGTTTCAACCTGACAATCCGGCATTTGCGGCACTGTCAGTCGGCATTCACCCGTCGCCGTACAGCAACTTTCTTCACCATTCTGCGCCAGCGTCTCGCAAATCAGCGAAGTGATTTTGTATGCCTCGGCTGTGGCGGGCAAAACACCAAAGGAAAGCAACAGCAAAATTGTAATGAGACGCTTCATCATTTTTCAGACCGCACTGACTATAGCACTACGATTTAAACCAACGCAAGTTTTGATTTTCTCAGGCAACTAAGCCAACCTCTTCGTCGTAGCGCGACGCCTGAATTTAGCCGTGGCGTTTCAACCCACGGTAAGCTGTGATTATTTGTATCGCGTCGCGTTAGTGACGATTGAATTCAACCGTCGCTAACGCGACGCAAATTACCAACGTCAACTTTACCGTGGGTTGAAACGCCACGGCTAAATTCATTTTGTCGCTACGCGACCTGAAAGCCGAATACAGCAAAAGAAATGAGTGTGAAGCTTCCACTTCACACTCATTTCTAATTTCGATGTTCTGTCCTTCTTACTTCTTCTGCGCCGCTTTCATCGCAGGCAAATACAATGTCTCGGTATATTCCTTGACCATGCGACGAGCACTGAAAGCTGGCGCTCCCTGCTTGATCGCTTCTTTCATGACCTGCACCCAACCACGCGGAACGCCATCGGAATCGCGGTCGTAATATAACGGCACAATTTCTTTTTCGAGCGTCGTGTAAAGCGATTCGGAATCCGCCGTGTCCCGTTCGTCCTCATTCATTTCAATCATCGGATCAGAGCCGATCATCCAGCCATTGGTTCCGTGATAGCCTTCGTACCACCAGCCATCCAGGATGCTGAAATTCGGGACGCCGTTGAGCGCAGCTTTCATGCCACTGGTTCCGCTGGCTTCGAGTGGTGGACGCGGCGTATTCATCCAAATGTCTACGCCGTGATACAAATATTTAGCGACGAGGATGTCGTAATCCTCAACAAAAGCGATGTGTCCACCCATGCCGCTGTCGCGGGCGGCTTCATACAAATTGTGAATCAAGCCACGTCCGGGATCATCGGCAGGATGCGCTTTGCCCGCGAAAACAATTTGCACCGGACGCCACGAATCCTGCAAGATATTTTTCAAACGCGCCAAATCGCGGAACGCCAGCAACGCACGTTTGTAAGTGGCAAACCGACGCGCAAAACCTATCGTCAACGCTTCAGGATCAAACAACGTCCCCGAAGCCAACGCATGCGTCGCATTGGTTCCGTCGTGCATCCAGCGATTGCGCGCTCTTTCGCGCATAAAGCTCATCAGACGCGCTTTCATGCGTTGATGCAGATTCCACATTTCGTCATCGGGAATTTCGTGAATGCGCTCCCAGAATTTCGGGTCATCGTGATGCTTCAGCCAATCCTGTCCTAAATATTTAGAAAATAATTTTCCAAGTTCAGGCGACAACCACGTTGGAGAATGAACTCCGTTCGTCACTGAACCAATCGGGATTTCTTCAACAGGTTTATCTTCCCACAACGGCTGCCACATTTGGCGTGAGACTTCACCGTTGAGCTTGCTGACGCCGTTGTATTTTCCAGCCAAGCGCAACGCCAGCGCCGTCATATTAAAATTCGTGCCGCCGTGATGATCGCTGTAAGCGCCGAGTGAGAGAAAATGCTCACGGCTGATTTTCAATTGATCCCAGAAGCCTTCAAAATGTTTCTCGATCAAACTGAATTGGAAAGTGTCGTGTCCCGCCGGGACAGGCGTATGTGTAGTGAAAACAGTCGTGGCGCGAACCTGTTCGACCGCTTCATCAAAGGTCGCACCGGCTTCAACCATTTCCCGAATTCGTTCGAGCAATAAAAACGCGGCGTGGCCTTCATTGGCGTGATACACCGCCGGATTCAAATTCAACGCACGCAGCATTTTCACTCCGCCAATGCCAAGCAACATTTCCTGCAACAACCGCGTTTGGCGATCTCCCCCATACAGTCGCGCCGACAGCTCACGATCCCACGGCTGATTTTCTTCGACATCAGCATTCATTAAAACTAACGAACCGGAACCGAGGCGAACACGCCAGACGCCAACATAAATATCGCGTCCCCCCAGATTAAATTTCAGCGGTCCCGAAGTGTCTTTAGTGAAGACCGCTTCCAACGGAGCCATTGAATAATCAAGCTGTAAATAATGCGCTTCCTGTTGTCCGGCAGCGGAAATCCGTTGCTGAAAATAACCCTCAGGATAGACAAATCCGATGCCGACAAACGGCAAGCCCAGATCGCTGGCTTCTTTGCTGTGATCTCCGGCCAAAATTCCCAGTCCGCCGGAATAAATCGGCAATGAATTGTGAACTCCGAACTCAGCCGAAAAATATGCGATAGTGTGATCTTTGTGCTGTGGATAAGTATTCGGAAACCAGTCGTCCTGACTGGAAAGCGCACGATCAAAGGCCAGCATTACTCCGTCGTAGCGACGTAAAAAGGCCGGATCAGCGGCAGCAGTTTCAAGCCGCGCCGGAGCCAGTTGTCGCAATAATCGGACGGGATTATTTTGCGTTAATTCCCACAGAGTTTTGTCGAGATACTGAAATAAAGCGCTGGCATCGGGGTTCCAGCTCCACCATACATTGTAGGCAAGTTCGCCTAATCGTTGGATGCGCACGGGCAAATTAAGGTTTTGATAGCTCATAGTTTCCTAACTTTTCAAGGATTGATTTGGATTTTTCACGCGTTGTGGGGCTTTCGTTGATGGGTTCTGTCAATTCGTCATTAATAAGTCAAAGAATGTACCGAACGACTGCCCAACCGTCAACCTTTATTAAAATCAGAGCGTATGGTAATTTCAGCTTTGGCTAAAATTATATGAAACAATATCTTGATTATCTTTCGCACATTCTCAATCACGGCGTCAAAAAAGGAGACCGCACCGGAACCGGAACCGTTAGTGTTTTCGGGCATCAGATGCGCTTTAATTTACAAGCAGGCTTCCCGCTTGTCACGACGAAGCGCGTGCATCTGAAATCCATTATTCACGAATTGTTATGGTTTTTGCGGGGCGATTCAAACATTCAATATTTGAAAGAAAATGGCGTCAGCATTTGGGACGAATGGGCGGACGAAAACGGCGAATTGGGCGAAGGCATTTACGGTTCGATGTGGCGTTCGTGGCCGAATCCTGATGGATCGCATCTTGACCAAATTAGTCAGGTCATCACACAAATCAAAAATAACCCTAATTCGCGCCGCCTGATCGTAGTCGCGTTCAATCCAACGTTTGCAGATAAAACTCCGTTGCCACCATGTCACAGCTTTTTTCAATTCTATGTGGCGGATGGAAAATTATCCTGCCAACTTTATCAACGCAGCGCCGACAGCTTTTTAGGCGTGCCATTTAATATCGCTTCCTACGCGCTGCTCACACACATGGTCGCGCAGCAATGCGATTTAGAAGCAGGCGAATTCATCTGGACAGGCGGCGATTGCCACATTTACAGCAATCATGCTGAGCAAGTAAATTTGCAACTGAGCCGCGCACCATACCCGTTGCCAAACCTCGTCATCAAGCGTAAACCGGAATCTATTTTTGATTATAAATTTGAAGATTTTGAGGTCATAAACTATCAGTATCATCCCGGCATCAAAGCGGCTGTAGCAGTATAAAAATCAGACAGGATTAACAAGATTTGCGACAAGATTGACATGAAAAAAGCTTTGTTAATCGTGCCAAAAATCTTGTTAATCCTGTCTACTTCTTCATTTCCCCCGATCCAAGCAAATACACCGCAAACGAAGCCAGCCAATGCTCGCCTTCATAATTCCCGCTCGTAATATTTGGCAA
>JAYVRW010000154.1:0-5717 GCA_043775925.1 Blastocatellia bacterium | reverse complement strand
AAGCCCGCACGAAGTAAGGGCGTCAATAGTTTTGAGGAACCTACAGTAATTCACCTTATGCACTGACGCCCTTACTTCGTGCGGGCTTCTGCAATTTTTATGTGAAAACTACTCCCTCGTAAATTTCAGACAAAGCGATCTGGCAATCAATCGAAGTCAATTCAATACTGCCGTTTGGGTCTCCGAAATCGCTTCGTTGCCAGAAATTCCCATGTCGCGCATAACGGGTCATCTGCGGCACATTTTGAGCAATCAACAGATATTCCATCATCGAAGGTAACGCTTGATAACCAATCCGTTTTTCGTTGCGATCTACGTCTTCGGTGGTTGATGACAGGACTTCAATCACAAGGATTGGATTGGTCAGAACTTCGATGCCCTGCATGGATTCAAATTTCAATTCTCCACAAACGACACTGGCGTCAGGATAGCGATAGGGCGGAAGCGCAGGGGTCTTGATTGACATCTCAGATATGAATGCACGACATTTTGATCCTTTAAGCTTGGATGATATTTCTCGATGAATATTGCTGGCAATCATTGCATGATGTTTGGAACCTCCACTCATGCAAAAAATGTCGCCATCCCAATATTCATACCGATCTTCACCTAATTTTTCGAGAGCGAAGTAAGCTTCAAGACTGTAATAGGGGCGACGGAGTTTTTGTGTATTTGCAAGCATTCCTAATTCTCCTTCAGCGGCATTTCTTTCACGTGATACCAATCAAAGCCTAACAGAAATAATCCCTGGACGAAAATGCTGATTCCTGTCCCCATCCACCACGTATCTTTGCGTCCCCAGGTGAGAATAATTAACAGTCCAAGTAGCATATATCCAAAATCGCACCGGATCATCAGGATCAGTAATTTCCTCAGCTTCATAGCTTCCGCTTGAACAATTTCCGGCAAAGCTGGATCAGGATAGCCTTCTCTGCGTTTGGAAATCAGGAGCGCCCCAAAAACGGCGATGCCCATATTAATTGCGCCCCAAAGCATTGCTTGCAGCCCGAAACCGCGCAGGAATGGCTCCATGAAAATCATGGGAATTCCGGCAGCAAAACTGCCTACGCCCCAGAACGCTAAACGCTTGGTCAGCATGAACTGATGTTGCCAGATATTAATTTTTTTCTTTGCTGTTGGTGCTTGCATATTTCGTTGAACTCTTGCGTGATAATACCGTAGATAATGTACAATCTCGAAGGGAGTTAAGAAATATGTATTGCCCTCGTTGTGGAACTCAATTATCGGAAGCGCCAAAATTTTGTCGTAGTTGTGGCTTGCCAATGCTGGCGGTGAATGACTACGTTAAGGCCGGAGGCACGGTGCCGCTGCCACTAATGACTGAAGCGACGCTGCCAGCTTCGAAGAATCCAATTGCCAGGTTTTGGAATAGATTCGAGCCAAAACAACAGATGGTGATGGCGATTATGCTCTGTGCTTTTTCGACGCCGATTCTAGCCATTGCTTCTGATATTTTTCGACCTCTGGAAAAGCTTGTTCCGTTGGCAGGAATCCTGACCCCGGTAGGAATTATTTGTTCGGTGATGTATTTCAAGGGGAGGCAGCGAGAACTGCGACAACGTTTTATCAACGCCGCTCATGCACAGGTTCCGGTCTATCAACCGTTGCCGCCTCCGCCTTTACAAATGCCGACGCAGCCCATGACGCAGGTTTTGCCGCCGCCATCCGCAATGCCGGATTTTAGTAGTGTTACTGAAGAAGAAACACAACGCCTGACTCCACCGCGAACCGCTCAATAATTTGAAGATTTAACGTATCACGGGCTGACAGCCTGTGGATTGAGAATGGCAGGGCTGCAATTTTTCGTAATAATTTGTTGAGTCAAGTTAAGGCGCGGGCTGACAGCCCGCGCTACGTGGTCAATAAAAATGGCTTAATTCGTACTTTTCATCTTTTTGATATACTTGCCATCCACACCGTGAATTTTCAGTTTTAGTAAATCATCTACCGAAAGATTACTATATCCCGCGTCTTTCATTTCCTGAATAAATTTTCCATCAATCCCGTGAATTTTCATGGCGACAAGTTTATCGAACGGTAAGCCATTATAACCCATCGCCTGCACATTTTTGATGAACTCGCCGTTGATGTGATGAATCCGCATCGTCATCAATTCATCAAGCGAGAGATCGGTGAAGCCCTGCGCTTTGGCTTCGCTGATGAATTCACGATTAATTTTGTGAATTTTCATCGCCAGCAATTTGTCTACCGATAAATTTTTGTAGCCCAGATCGGCGGCGTCTTTGATGAACGTCGCGTCAACTTTGTGAACGCGCATCGCAATGGCATTGTCGGCGGACAGGTCTTTGTAGCCGAGCGCCTGCATACTGCGGATAAATTCTTCATCTACCTGAAAAATCCGAAAGGCGATCAGTTTGTCCGCCGAAACTTTCTCGAAGCCCATCCGTTTCACTTCATCTACAAATTTCGTCGTGACATCGTGCAAGGTCATCGCAAACACTTTTTCCGACGATAAATTATCGTAGCCCAAGCCGCGCATCGCGTTGATAAAATTTCCGTTCGGCGTAAAGCGAAAATCGCCGACGCCTTTGCCATCATTCACTAGACCTGTGAAGAGAATTTCTCCAGCTTCTTTTTTGAAGGCGAATTGCGTATTGCCGTTAGCATTCGGATTAAAGCCGGAAAATTCTTCGAGCTTAAACTTTGAACTCATCTGAAAATGTCCGTTGGTTTTTGGCGACTGCATTTGCAACCAGAGCCGTTTTCCCTGATCGGTATCGGTGACTTTGGCTGACCAATCGCCGCTGATTTGTTCCTGGGCGGCAACTGTCAGAGCAGCCCGCGAAGAATAGACGAGTCCTAAAGCTGTGACGACCAGTGCCGCACAGAGCAATGCTTTTTTCATATTTTTCCTTTTTGGTTATTGCTTAATTTTTGAGCAAAATTGAATCTATGCCGCGAATTTTCATTTCCAGCAATTGATTGGCAGAAACATTTTTGAATCCGGCAGCGCGCATTTTTTTCACGTAATCAGCATCTACACCATGAATTTTGAAGCGAATTAATTGTTCGAGGGTGAGCTTATCAAAGCCCAGATCGCGCATTTCCTTGACGTATTCTGCCGTCACGCCATGCAATTTCACTTGCGTCAAATCTCGTACCGAGACGTTATCAAAGCCGAGAGCGCGTAATGCCCTGGCGTCATCGGCTGAGACTCCGAGAACTTTGAGATGAATTAATTCATTAGCAGGTAGTTTCCCGAAGCCGGAGCTTTGGGTTTGCTGAATGTATTCCGGCGTAATGCCTTGCAACTTCATCTGCGTCAATTGATCCGCCGTCAAATTGTCGTAGCCGGCGCGTTTCAGCTCCGCTGCGAATTCCGGCGTGACGCCAAGCAAACGCATGTGTGAGAGTTTACGAATTGGCAGATTATCAAACCCAGCTTGCTTCATGGCATTAATATATTCCGGTTTCAAGCCAGAAATTTTGAATTGAATAATGTCACGCGCCGATAATTTTTCATTGCTCAGGCTTTGCGCTTCTTTGATGTACGCCTCATCAATCCCGTGAATTTTCAGTTCTATAATTTGCCGGATGGTCAGATTCTCGAAACCAGCTTTGCGCATCGCTCCGATGTATTCTGAAGTCACGCCCTGAATTTTCAGGTTGACCAAATTATCCGGCGTTAATGAATTCTCTTCGGCTTTTTGTTTGGCTTGTCGCTGGGCATCAAGCTGCGCATTTTGTTGCGCATCTAGGAGCGCTGCCTGCGCTTGTACCATTTCTACTTGCATGTTTGCTGCAACTTTGACATTCATATCCAGCGCCGCAAGTTCGGCCTTACGTTTCGCCAACTGGTCAAATCCTCCCGCTAATCTTGCATCTACCTCAGCTTGTAATTTGGCAATTTCTGCTGCCTTGAGTGCCACTTCCTGCGCTTCGGTAGCAGACAATTTTTCCTGCCCGGACTTGACTTGCAAGGCGTCCAGCGCTGCTTTTTCCGCCATTAATTTTGCGGCTTTCTGATGTAAATCAGCCTGGTCGTTTAGTGCAGATTCGCTTTCTAAAGCAATTAACTCAGCCTTTTGCTTGAGCAACATTTCTTCTGAAGCTTTCGCTTTTTTCTTGTCCTGTGAGGTTGCCTGCAACGAAGCCAACGGCACCACAATCGCCGTAATCATCAGGGTCAGGACTGCGATTTTTGCAGGCGTCAAAATGCCGCGTTGTACTTGCGGATTTAAAATTGAACGGACGCGATTTTCTAATTGTGAACACACCATCCCCACCGTGACCGCAGCAGTTTGACGATTCAGTTCAAACGATTTGGCAATCGCTACTAAATATCCGGCGTAATCCGAAGCCAGCGTCCCACGCGCCAGCACTGCGTCGTCACACGCTAATTCTCTTTCTTTGCGTAATTGTTTGGCGGCAAACCACACGAGAGGATTGAACCAGTAAAACGCACAGGCAATATTCGCCAGCATCTGTGTCAGGCAATCGCGCCGTTTGACGTGCGCCAATTCGTGCAACAAAACCATGCGCATCCAATCGGCATCCCAATCGGCAGCTTCGACTGGCAATAAAATTACTGGACGCTTGATTCCGGCAGTCACAGGCATCGCTAAATCCGCGCTGACATACAACGCGACTGGTGTGTACAAACCCAAGTCCGCTGCTAAATTTTGTATCAAAGCAGTCATCGGCGCATCAGAAACTAAAGCCGAATTAACGAGAATTCGGCGGATTCTGATCGAAGCTCCGATGAGCCGTGCGAGGAAAAATAAGACTCCTGCACTCCAAATCAGGGCCAAGACCTGTGATAAATCCGGTCGCCAGTTGGCAGGCTCAACATTTTGCACGATGGGAGTAATTGGCGTTATTTGCGGGGAAGCTAAGAGTAGTAATTCGTCCAGCTTGAGGTCTTCAGATGAGGCAATTTGTGCCGTAGTTTTTGCAGGCATAATCGGAGCCTGAATGCGCGGCAGCACCTCAATCAGAACCGGGAGCATTAATAATCCAACCAGTGCCAGACTCCACAATAAATGTCGCGCTGCCGCCGAAGCTTTTTGCAGCGCGAGCGAGAGCAATCCCGTCAGCGCCATAATGATGGTGACTTTGAGTGTAATATCGAGCAGTAATTGCCAGTTCATGGTTATCTCCCTTCCTTTCGTGCTTGCTCAATTAAGGTTGAGAGCCGATCCAGCTCTTCCTGCTTGAGTTTTGTTTTTGATAAGTCGAGCAACGCGGCGACTGCCTGTTCGGTCGAATTATCAAAGAACGTTTGGAGCATTTGCTTCAACGCTGATTTTCGCGCTTTTTCACGCGCCATCGTCGGCATAAAAACATATTTCGCGCCGTCGGTTTCGTGCTGCAAATAACCTTTCTCTTCCATTAACCGCAACAAAGCACGGACGGCTGAATAACCCGGCGCATCAGGAATCGCCTCCATCACTTCCGCCGCCGTTGCTTTTCCGCGAGCATGAAGAATATCCATGATTTGCCGTTCACGGCGACTTAAATTGTTGTGTGTCTGCGCTGCCATTACGATCTTTTCTCCTCTGACTATTTTCTGAAGTGCTAGATTTTTAGCATTTAATGCTAAAAATCTAGCACTATACGCAGAACGTGTCAAGAGAGAAATGCTAAATTTTTAGCATTAGCGCAGGTATAATTATGACTGGCTTGAATAAGGCTGATTGGAGGGGCAAGCGTTAAGAGGTCGCGCTTTAGCGTGA
>JAYVRW010000153.1:0-21733 GCA_043775925.1 Blastocatellia bacterium | reverse complement strand
GAGTCGGAACATCGGTGTCGAAAAGGTCTACGATGAAGCCATTCCCCGCAAAAACTTCAGCCGTCCGCGCCGCGAATTGCTCCGACAAAAAACGCCGATCATAGCCGACAATGACGTACGGCGTTCCGGTCATATTTTGTGTTTTGATGTAGTCCGCGACCGCTTGCGTGACGATTTCTACGTTAGCGAAAGTGTATTTATCGGCGATTTTTGCACGCCATCCGTCGGTGCCAAATTTAATCATAATTGCCTTTAGTTTCGAGTTTCGGGTTTTAAGTTTCGAGGAAAACCAAATAATTCGTTCTTCCTCGAAACTCAAAACTCAAAACTCGAAAATTAGATGATCGTATAATCCGTGAGCGAACTTTTATCTCCCAGAATGGCGCCATCAATGACGCAGTTTTTTCCGATGATCCCGCTTTTTCCGATGATCGAATTCAGGATTTTACTTTCTTTGCCCGTGCGTGTGCCAGCCCAGATGACAGAATTTTCAATGTGACTTTTTTCTTCAATCACGCAATTCGCGCCGAGGACTGAATTCTTGATGGTCACGCCAGGCTTAATCGTACAGCTCGGATCAATGACCGATAGTTCATCAATCTGCGCTTCCTCGTGGGCGCTATTTCCATTACTCACGGTTATTACCGGACGCTCTACCGGATGAGCTTTTAACCGATTATTAATTAAATCGTCGTGCGCCTGCATGTATCGTTGTGGCGTGCCGATGTCCAGCCAATAGCCTTCGTGAACGTAGGAATAAAACGGCTCACCCGCCGCCAGAATCGCTGGAAAGATTTGATATTCAAAAGAATATTGCTCGCCTGCCGGAACATAATTCAGAATATGCGGCTCTAAAATGTAGCAGCCCGCGTTAATCGTATTGGAATTTGTTTCACCAGGTTTTGGTTTTTCGACAAATCGCTGGACGCGACCCTCGCTGTCGGTTTCGACGACACCAAAGGCGCTGACATCTTCGACGGGAACCAGAACAATCGTGGCAGCCGCTTTACGTGCTTTGTGCTGGGCGACAATTTTCGCCAAATCCATGTCCGTTAAAACGTCGCCGTTGAAGACAATGGCAGTTTCTTTCAAATGCGCATCAGCATTTTTGTAGGCTCCGCCAGTGCCGAGCGGAGAGGCTTCGACGGCGTAATGAATGCGCACGCCATAATCCTGTCCATCGGCGAAAATCTCTTCAATTTTGCCGGGTTGATACGAAAGCGACAACGTAATATCAGTGACTTTGGCAGCCTTGAGTAAATCAATCTGGTAATTGAGGAACGGTTTGTTGACGATGGGGACGACTGGTTTTGGTGTATGGATGGTCAGCGGTCGTAGTCGAGTCCCTTTGCCACCAGCTAAGATCAATGCTTGCATTAGTACTTCTCACCTCTTAAACAAGAAATTCCGGGGGAACGGTCAAAACGGGGCTGGAAAGAGCAGGGATAAAGCCAGGAAGAATCGCGCAGTGTAGCACTGAATCCGGCGTTTGCAAACTGCCAAAATGCTGACAATGGACAACCTGAAATGCCTCGCGTATGATGAACAATTACGACGCACGATGATGATGTGCGATGAAATTTTTTAGCTGATTATTTATGAATGGAATTATTAATCGAATTTCTCCGGCAGCGGGTGTTGAAGGTGGTGAAGTCACCATCAGTTGTCACGAGTTCGGCTCCGATAATTATGCGGAGTGCGGCGTTTATTTTGGTGAAAATAAAGGTCGCATCGTCAGCGCCTCTTCCAACCGTGTGATCGTTGCTGTCCCTTCTGGCCAGAGCGCCAGCGGGAGCCTGAGACTGGAAAGCGAATTTTTCTCCTCGAAAAGCCCGTTCGTTTGCGGCGAACGCATTGCCGATAATTTATATTCGGTCGCCAATCCGGTAGTTGATCCTGAAAACGATAATATTTATGTCGCATATTCCGGTTCGCGGGGGCAAAAATCTCCGGTTTCGGTGTACCAGATTATCGGCGAAGATGAACCTGCGCCTTATTTGTCCGATGTCATGAACGTGACTGGAATGGCGTTTGATCGTAGTGGCGTTTTGCATTTGACCAGCCGCTACGACGGAGTTTTGTATCGCGTCACGCCGTTCAAAGAAGCCGAAATTGTGGCGGAAGATTTAGGCGTCGCTACCGGACTTGTCTTCAGTTCTCGCGGCAAAGCCTACGTTGGAGACCGCAGCGGAACGATTTTTGAAATTAATGATTTGGGCGAATCGCGCCCGTTTGCTTCCATGGAGCCAAGTGTTTCGGCGTATCATTTAGCCTTTTCTCCGAACGGGGATTTATACGCGACGGGGCCGACGGTTTCGACGTTTGATTCGGTCATGCGAATCAATGCTGTCGGTGAAGTGACGAAATTTTATACCGGACTTGGACGCCCGCAGGGACTTGCTTTTGATAATGTTGGGAATCTTTATGTCGCGGCTTCGTGGCGTGGGCAGCGTGGAATTATTAAGATTTCCGAAGATGGAAAATCTACGGAAGTTGTCGTCGCGGGAAGTGATTTAGTTGGCTTGGCGTTTGGAAAAAATGGTCAGATGATCGTCGTCAGTCGCCATAATGTTTATAGTCTGCCGTTGGGAATTATCGGGTTTTTTGGCTAATTCGGAGTCGTAAAATTTTAAGTCTATGGAATCAGAACTTGCCAACAAAGAACAGCATCTGCGTCAAATCCTGCGCGCAATGCAATCCGTGATCGTCGCATTCTCCGGCGGCGTAGACAGTGCGTATCTCGCCTACGTTGCGCACGAAGAATTAGGCGATAAGGCTTTGGCAATGACCGGAGAAAGTCCCAGCTATCCCGACTTCCAACGACAGGACGCACAGGCGATTGTCCAGCAATTCAAGATTCCTTTTGAAGCCATCGTTACCGAAGAAATTAACGATCCAAATTATTTAGCGAATCCGACAAACCGTTGTTATTTTTGCAAGCATGAACTGTTCGATAAATTATCTGTTGTCGCAAAAGATCGTGATTACAATTTTGTCTGTGATGGCAACAACGCCGATGATGTCGGCGATTATCGTCCCGGACGAAAAGCTGCTGCTGAATTATCGGTTCGCTCTCCACTGATTGAAGCCAAATTAACCAAAGAAGAAATTCGTGTGTTAGCCAAAGCCGCCGGAATGCCTGTTTGGGATCGTCCGGCTTCTGCTTGTTTGTCTTCGCGGATTCCTTACGGGATGCCTGTGACGATTGAAAAGCTTTCCGAAGTCGAACGCGGCGAAGCGGCTTTGCGAAAATTAGGCTTCAAGCAAATGCGCGTTCGGCATCACGGAGACGTAGTCCGCATCGAAATTTCACCGGATGAGATGGAAGCCGCGTTAAACGTTGACATGACGAAGAAAGTGGTAGAAGCTTTCAAGCGAATCGGCTTCAAATTTATTGCGCTTGATCTCGAAGGCTACCGCCAAGGCGCACTCAATGAAGCCATTAGCGTTAAGTAGGGCTTGAAAATTGGATCAGTTTTGTTGCTCCTCATCCTCCTCACTGTAAGTAAATCTCAAGTTGTAATTTTGAGCGTTATCATTACATTGTCATCAAAAATCCATAACCTTTAGTTACGTTCCTCCCGGTAACTCGGTCGCCCCGACTGATGCGGAAAATAATCTTGGTTTCCTAGGAGGGATGATGGCTAGAGTTTACGAAGCGATGCTACTGACGCGACATGACGCGCCGGAAGCGACGCAGCAGTTTCTGAATGATTACGATTTTTCCAATGTCATTGATGACTCGGAAGACGAATCATCAAGCACCGATTATGACCAGCCGACAGCATACCAGACAGCGGATGTGCAACTGAATTCCACTTACGCAGAATCTTACGCTCCGGTCTTTTCAGACGTGTCGTCATCTCATACTTATCAATCCGCTACCTACCAAGACACTGAGGTGCTGGACGCGGATGATTACCCAGACAATTCTGAAGTTTCATCATCGAATGGAAATTACTATTCCGATGTCAAAGTGGATATTTCAATTGCACAATCCCTGGCTGCCACCGTCAATGCGCTTACGGAAGATTTGTCTGTCCTGGAAATTGATCAGGATTATTATCCAGCTTCCGTGGTGGAGGCGCGAGTTGTCACGCCTGTCCGCCTCCCAGTTGCTCCAATTGCGATCTCTGAAGTTCAGGTGAGGCCGATTAGTCGGCCCATGAGTGTCGAAAATGTGGTGGTTGCCGCAGTCGAAAAACGTGATCTTGTTCCCACTGAATATCGCAATGATTTTATTCAATTAAGTGAGATAGTGCTGAAGACTTCAGAGCGATCACCCTTAAAAGTTATGATCGTCTGCGGCGTAGAAAATGAAGATGACGCCGATTTTGTTTCCACCAATTTGTCCCTGGCACTGGCAGAAAATACTCATTTACGAATTGCCCGCTTTCATTTGCCGAGCCGGAAACATCCCGCGCGCGCAACACACCCTGAAGCCAGTTTTCGGATTAAATTAAATAAAACCCGAATCCCGAATTTGTTTGATATTACGGCGCTGAGTGGTGATGTCACGCTTGATCAATTGCTGGTTGAATGCGATGTCCAGCAAATGTCCGAGATGCTGAAAGCTCGCTTTGACTACGTGTTAATTGTGACGGATGCCGTGAATTTTTCTGATCGTGTCGCACCCTTCGCCGCTAGTACCGATGGCGTGGTGCTGGTAGCGAAAAAAGAAAATATGTACGGACAGGCAATGAATACCGCGCGCAAGAAATTGCAGGGAGCGAATGCCAGAATTCTGGGAGCTGTTCTGAATCGCAGCCACGCTCCACAGCAACTTTTACAGGTTGCCTAATGCAGAAACACGCACGAAGTAAGTGTGATTTTGCGCCCTTACTTCATGCGGGCTTCTGCACTTGCTTATTTCAATCCTTCCTCAATTTTCTTCACTAATTCAGCGCGATCAATAATCCCGTATTTCGCTAGAATAATTTTCCCACTCTTATCGAAAACGAAGGTGGCAGGCAAGGCTCCTGACCAGTTTTTATCTACGACATCAATGAGTTCCTGCGGATCATCGGCATCGGAAAGATACGATGGAAATTCGGCTTTTTGTTTTTTGAGGAAGGGAATCACGGCGCCGCTCAAATCAGATTTTTCATCCGTGCTGATAGAGATAATTTTCACGCCTTTGGAGCGATATTCCGCGTCAAGTTTTACAAATTCCGGGAACTCCGCCACGCACGGAGCGCACCACGTCGCCCAGAAATTAATGACTAGCACTTTGTCTTTCGCCTCGTCTTTGATGCGTTTGAATTCCGTCGGTTTGAGCAATGTTACAGAACCATCCGTAACAATCGGAGTCTTCACAGGAGTAGAGGCAAATGAAGGAGCTGTGCCGATTCTTTTGATCTCGCAACCAAACGCCTTGAGTTCAGGTTTGCTGACATCTTTCCCGCCGAGCATTTCATCCAGCGCTACGCGCAAATCCTGCCGCTCAACTCGCTTGGCATCGGAAGCGTTGTCTACCCGTCCGTGGTAGCGCAGCTTGCCTTCTTTATCAATCACGTAAACCTCTGGCGTCACAAAAGCCCCGTAAGCATTGGCGATCAGGTTCTTCTCATCTTTCAAAACCGGAAAGCTAATCTTGTTTTTCTGAATATGAGTTTTGATTTCTTTGACGGGTTCCGTGAAATTTGAATTTATCCCCAGCATCACGACATCGCGGGATTTATAATCATCGGCGATAGTATTCATGCGGGTGATGTAAGCATTCGCAATGACGCATTTGACGCCGACAAATCCCACGACTACGAATTTGCCACGATAGGCTTGCAGCGAGTGCTGTTTGCCGTTGATATCTTTCAGCAAAAAATCCGGCGCAGCTTGCCCTGGGCTAAGCTTCGCAGATTGTGCGAAGCTCACGAGAGCCAATAAACAAAGTGCGATGATTGATGAAAATGATTGGCGCATAGATACCTCGAAGACTATTTTGACAGGATTAACATGATTTTCAGGATTCAAAAAAATCTTGTGAGTCATGTTAATCCTGTCTGATGAAATTAATATTTCTCTGCCACAGATTTTGCCTGCAAGAACAATAATAAATAATCGCGTCCGCCCGCTTTGGAATCTGTACCTGACATGTTGAATCCACCAAACGGATGTACGTCAACATACGCGCCAGTACATTTGCGATTGATGTACAAATTGCCGACATGGAATTCGCGTTTGGCGCGTTCCGTTCGTTCACGATTGCCGGAATATAATGCTCCCGTCAAACCGTATGGCGTATTGTTGGCAATGTCCAAAGCTTCGTCGAAATTTTTAGCTTTGAGAATTGACAGCACTGGCCCAAAAATTTCTTCCTGAGAAATTCGTGCGTTAGGTTTGACATCGCCGAGGATGGTTGGTTCGATGTACCAGCCTTCACCAGCAAGCTTATGTTTATTGCCTCCGAGCAATAGCTTACCTTCTTTTTTCCCGATCTGAATATATTTGGTGATTGAATCAAATTGCTTCTGGCTGGACACCGCACCCATCGAAACGTCATCATTTTTGACATCGCCAACAGTTAATTGGGAAGCGCGTTCGACAATTTTTTTGACGAGTTTATCGTACACCGAAGCGACAATGACAGCGCGTGAACAAGCCGAACATTTCTGACCGGAGTAGCCAAACGACGAAGCGACAATGCCTTCAGCGGCGGCATCAAGATCAGCCGTTTCATCTACGACGATAGTGTCTTTGCCGCCCATTTCTGCGACGACACGTTTGATCCAGATTTGCCCGGAGTTCGTTTTTGCAGCGCGTTCATTGATGCGCAAGCCGACTTCCATCGAACCTGTGAATGAAATGAAGCGCGTTTTCGGATGGTCAACTAATGAATCCCCAACTTCGCCACCGCTGCACGGCAGGAAGTTCAGCACGCCTGCGGGCAATCCAATAGATTCCATCAATTCGTGAAATTTTGCCGCGATGATCGGCGTATCGCTCGAAGGTTTGAGGACGACGGTGTTACCCGTGACGATGGACGCTGCCGCCATCCCTGCGAGAATTGCGAGCGGGAAATTCCACGGCGGAATGACGATGCCAACGCCCAGTGGAATATAAAATGCTTCGTTGATTTCATCCGCATTCGGTGATTGCGTCAACGGTAAAGATTTCGCATAGCGCAACGCCTGACGCGCATAGAACTCAATAAAATCAATCGCTTCAGAAGAATCGGCTTCGGCTTCCGTCCAGGATTTTCCAGCTTCCAGCGTCAGCCACGCATCGAATTCATGTTTCCGGCGGCGCAATTCGGCAGCGGCTTTGACGAGGAATCCAGCGCGATATTCGGCGCTGGTATTTTTCCAGGTTTTGAAAGCTTCGTTCGCCGCAAGAATCGCTTTGTCAGCTAACGCTTTATCCGCGCGATGGACTTTGCCTACGACTTGTTTGTAGTGCGAAGGATTATAGGAAGTCAGTAAATTTCCCGTTTTGATTTTTTTGCCGTTGATAGTCAACGGATATTCGCGGGGAAATTCTTTTTCAGCGCTCATGATCGCCGCACGTCGGCGCGCGATTTCAGATGAGTCATTAAAATTGTGAAAGGGTTCGTTTTTAAAAGGTGGCAATAGCATAAAAGTTCGCAGTTCGCAGAAAGAAGTTCGCAGTTATTAGTTCGCGGTTCGCAGTAAGAGCAGTTCGTCAGAATTCTTACTGCGAACTTTTTCTCTGCGAACCGCGAACTATTATGTGGTGGGAAAAATATTTTAGCAATTCGATCCTCGTTACTCATTACTCATCACTTTTTACTTTCATCTCTACAATCGTCGCGCCCCAACCTCCCGCTTCCGGCGGAGCGTCGCTGAAACTTTCGACAAAATCTGTTTTCGCTAAAATTTGGCGCGTCATTTCTCGTTGGACTCCGATCCCCTTGCCGTGAATGATGCGCACGTAGCGGAAGCCTTTCAAGTGGGCTTGATATAAATATTCTTTAACGATGGCGTTGACCTGTTTGGGCGGAATTGAGTGCAGATCAAAAACATCGGTAATTTCAATCTCTACGGTGTCGGGGAAAAATTTTTCTTCGCTGGTTACAGCCTCGGCGATAAGCGCGGATTTTTTATTTTGCTGGAAGAATTCAAAGCCGAACAGTTTCATCTGAGAGATGTTATCGGGTAAACTCCTGATTTACGAGTCATGAGAAAGCCTAATCCCTGGAAAACTGAATCTACGCGCCTCATCTACGAAAATGCATGGATTCGCGTCCGTGAAGATCAGGTGATTCGACCTGATGGCAAACCTGGAATTTACGGTGTCGTTGAATATCATCCGTGTGTTGGCGTCCTGCCGATTGACGCGGATGGAAATGTTCATCTGGTCGGGCAGCATCGCTACCCGATGGATATTTATTCGTGGGAAATTCCTGAAGGTGCGTGCAATCGTGGCGAAGCCCCTGAAATTGCAGCGCGGCGTGAACTGAAAGAAGAATTAGGGCTGGAAGCTGGCAAGTTGAAAAAGCTCATCACTTCGCATTTATCGAATTCCGTGAGTACAGAGGAAGCTCATATTTTTCTAGCTACCGAGCTGTCGCAGCACGAAGCACAGCCGGAAGGCACGGAACAATTGGAAAGAAAAATCGTATCCTTTGCGACCGCGCTGGAAATGGTGCTGAGCGGAGAAATTACTGATTCGATGAGTCAGATTGCGATTCTGCATTACGCAGCGTTGCGAAAATAATTAGACGGGTGTCCAGCAAACTTCAGTTTGCTGCTTTTTTTTGCAAGTAAGTTTCTATTGTGAAGGCTCAACAAACTAAAGTTTGTTGGACATTTTATTACGATGTCGAATTCCAAAATACAGCTCATTGACGAACCCGAACCGCGCTGGCCTGCGTTCGTATCGGTGCTGGCGGTCGGCGGATTGTACACAGCTTTGCCCTCGTATTTAACGATGGGGCCGCGTTGGTTGTTTTTAGCATTAGTCTTAGCCCTGTTGATTCCAACAGTGATTTCCTATCGGATTGGTCATCACAAAATCAATAAGGTACTCGGCTTCGCAGTTATCGTCGTCGTGACGATAGGGATGATTCTTTCCGTTATTTTGCTCATCCGTGCTTTACCGCAACATCGGGAAACGCCGCGAGATTTATTGATTTCTGCCGCCTCTTTATGGATCACGAATGTTTTGGTTTTTGCGTTATGGTATTGGAAAATAGACGCCGGTGGCCCGCACGGTCGAGACCAGCGCAGCGGGCATTCAGACGGCGCATTTTTGTTTCCGCAGATGACGATGAATAACCCTCAAGCGCAGAAGTGGACTCCGAACTTTGTAGATTATTTGTTTCTGTCTTTTAATACGAGTACAGCTTTTTCTCCCACCGATGCGCCGGTGCTGGCGCGTTGGGCGAAGTTGCTGATGATGGTGCAATCATTTATTTCGCTGACCGTGGTGGCATTGCTCGCCGCACGTGCAGTCAATGTTTTGTAAAGTAGCGCAAACTTTCCAGTTTTCGCGGCGTGGCAAGAACGGCACATTGTCAGCGGAAAGCGCCACCTGACAAGACCGCAAACTAGAAAGTTTACGCTACATCTGCGTTCTATTTTTTTACAAATTATGCGATACGAAAATAAAGTCACCATCATCACCGGCGGCACCAAAGGGATTGGCGAAGGTTGCGTTCGCGTCTTCGTCGAAGCCGGAGCTAACGTAGTTTTTTGCGCGCGCAATGAAGCGCAGGGCAGAGAGCTTGAAACTGAAATGAACGCGCTGAACAAAGGCGAAGCGCATTTCATCAAGTGCGATGTTTCTAAAGTTGAGGAAGTGGAAAATCTCATCACGGCGACAGTTGAAAAATATGGGCGGATTGATTGTCTGATTAATAATGCCGGATGGCATCCGCCGCACAAACCGATTGATGATTTTTCGGCGCAGGATTTTCGAGACATCTTTGAATTGAATCTCGTCAGCATGTTCGCTGCGTGTAAATCAGCATTACCGCATATCCGAAAAACGCGGGGAAATATTATCAATATGTCCAGTTTAACCGGATCAATGGGACAACTCTACGCGACCACCTACGCGGCGACGAAAGGCGGTATTACAGCATTCACGAAAGCATTAGCCGTAGACGAAGCCGCGTTTGGTGTGCGCGTCAACAGCGTCTCTCCCGGCAATATCTATACTCCATTGTGGCAGGAAGCGATTGACGCTTCGGCTGATCCGGCGCAGACGCGCAAAGACGGCGAGCAGGCGCAATTACTGGGACGCATGGGAACCATCGAAGAGGCTGGGAAAATGTGTTTGTATCTGGCGGCGGAAGCGACGTACTCGACAGGGACAGATTTTCTGATTACAGGTGGCGCAGAATTGTCTTATGGGAAGAAGAGTAGAATTGAGTAGCAGATCGGTACAGTACGGCGAGCGGTAGCGAGTTGGTCGGCGGCGGGGAGGGAACCAGCTCGCTACCGCTCGCCGTACTGTACCGATCTGCCGCTTCTGCATTATCATTTTAGATGAGCAGATTTCGTGCAAAAATTGATCGGTTCACGTCCGATTTTATAGCGGCGCATCACCGTAGCTCGACAAGCTCCGGTCGGCAATAAGCCAGTGACAGCACAAACCTCAAACGTCATAAAATTACTATCCTGCAAATTTTTTCGTGGAGGTTGCTCAGAGAGAATCGAAGTCACTTTTTGCGGGGCAGGCGCTTTTGGTTTTTCTACTGGAGGGGGAGCTTCCTGCGTGTCGGGCGCGGGTTCATACTGGTCATCTTCAGGATTACCTTCGACCGCCTTCGCTCCGGTTGGTTCAGTCCCTGTAAGAAATAGTTCAATCCTTCCCGTATTATTTTTTGCGGTCAACCCGGTCGTCGGATCAATCATCGTTTGAATAATGCCATCAGGGACTTCAAATTCTCCACCGAGTTCAGGGTGAATTGCCAAGGCCCGCATCATAAAATCAGCCCAGATCGGAGCGGCGGTATTGCCTCCGGTCATTCCTAAATCCGAAGAATCATCAAAGCCGACATACACCGCACAAACTAAATTTGGCGTGTAGCCGACAAACCATCCATCGCGTGAACTGCCAGTTTTTCCGGCGGCAGGCGCTCTGAACCCCATCTGTCGCACCCGCGCTCCGGTTCCACGATTCAAGACATCTTTCATCATCGAAGTCATGACGTAAGCGACCTGCGCAGAGATCACCTGCTTCGTTTCTTTCGACGGCATTTCCAGCGGTGAGCCTTTGGTATCAGTGATGCGGCGAAAGACGGTCGGAGCTGTCCGCTTACCTTTATTGGCAAACATTGTGTACGCCGAAGCCATTTGCAAAGGCGTCGCTTCAGAGACTCCGAGCGCCATCGAAGGGTAGGTTGCCGGTTTGGGCAATCCGGCTTTTTCAGCCAGGCGTGCAATTTCGTTGAAGCCGACGCGCTCGGCTAATTCTACCGTGATGACGTTTTTAGAATTGACCAGTGCATCGCGCAACGTGATATTTTTATTGCTGAACGTGTCACCGTAATTATTCGGTTTATATTCTTCGTTGAAGCCGTAGCGAAATGTTTTGGCTGAATCCATGAACAACGTCGCAGGCGTAAAAGTGTCGCCGCCGTATTCAGCCGTATTAATCGCAGCCGTATAAACAAAGGGTTTGAAGACCGATCCCGGTTGTCGCTTAGCATCGGTGGCACGATTAAATTGCGAAGTTTCGTAATCTTTGCCTCCGATCATGGTGACGACTTCTCCGGTTTTCGGATTCATCGCCACAAGGGCAGCTTGCAATCCTTCGACTCCGCCTTTACGCCTGGCGAAGCCACGTTCCAGGGCGTGAATATTTTTGGTGACAGCTTGATAAGCGGCGCGTTGCAAATCCAAATCTATGGTCGAATAAATGCGCAAAGACCGAGCCGAGCCACTGCCGTCATCAAGACGTTTTTCGACTTGTTTGGTTAAGTAATCAATGAAATACGGAGCTTCCGAAATATCCAGGCGACCTGCTCCATTGCCTTTAATTCCAAGCGGCAGGAGCTTGGCGCGTTGCGCTTCAGCCTCAGAAATTTTACCTTGATCGGCTAATTCATTCAGCACAAAATCGCGTCGTTCTTTGGTTCGATCAGGATATTTTAGTGGTGCGTATAAATGATTCGGGCTGCGAATAATACCCGCCAGCATTGCCGCTTCCGCCACATTGATTTGAGAAATATCTTTGTCGAAATACGCCCGCGCCGCTTCGCTGAAACCTTTAATCTGGAATCCGGCGCGTTGCCCGAGATAGGCTTCATTGCAGTACATCGCAAAGATTTGTTCCTTCTTCATCCGCTGTTCGAGGATGATCGAAATGAAGGCTTCTTTCAGCTTGCGTTTGTATGTTTGTTCCGTCGTGAGAAAAAGATTTTTGACTAACTGTTGTGTAATCGAACTGCCGCCGCCAGTGATGCGACCTTCTTCTGTATTACGAATGAAGGCACGCAAAATTCCCCGCCAATCTACGCCGTAGTGCTCGAAAAAATGTCTGTCTTCGATGGCGGTGATTGAGTCAACGAGGATTTGTGGAATGTCTTTATATTCGATGTTCTTACGCTTTTCGCGTTCAGGATTCTGGAGCGAAGAAATTAACTCCGGTTCAATTTCAGCGGCTTGCAATGATTCGCCTGTACTGGCATCACTGAGCGATTGAAGCCCCGTAGCCCCAAAACCAGCTTTTAAAGTCCGAAAACTTTTGATGCCGTTAATAATCGCATCATCGCCAGGGAAAATTTCTACAGTATTTCCGCGTGTGGCAAACTGGCTGCGTTTTTCATTTTTGGTGGAGCCGCGCTCTAAATATCCAACGCGCTTGAGCTGCGCAATCAGCTCAGCGGGCTTCATCGAACTGCCGACGCGCAACTGTTTTGGAGCCGCGTAAATTCCCTGTGAGCGCATGAAAACATCGCCGCTCAACGCCGAATCCAGCATCACGGAATATTCCTGATAATAATAATAAACAAGTCCGGCGGTGATTAAAGCAAGGATGAAAATCGGGAAAATTATCAGCCGCGAAAAGATAATTCCGAAGAAACTTCTCAAATAGGACGGAGAGGATTTTTTTCGTTTGCGTGCGCTAGAAGAGGAGCGACCTTGAGCCATAATGCATTTCCTTGACGGCAATACTTCAGATGCAATCATCAGGTTGAATTCAACTGTATGCCGAATCGCTGGCAGTAGTCAAACAGCAGAAGATGAGTGATACTGTTTAGGAAATTTCTGTGGCAGAAGCCCGACTGTTAAGGAGGGCGTATCACGCAAAAGATGCCCTTGTTAACACGCGGGCTTCTGCCATCATCAAAACCTATGGATCCGTTGGAAACTCAAATTGGCATCATCGCCTTTGCCGTCTTCTTACTCAGCATCATCCTCGAATGGTGGTACTGGCGGAGCCGCGATTCAGGCAAATACATCATCAAGGATACGCTGGCGAATTATGCGCTGGTTTTGATGCAGACCGTGCTGGATGGCATCGCAAAAGCATTATTTGTATTTTTCATTCTGAACTGGATTCGCAAACACGGCATAAATTTAATTTCCGACGCGCAGCAATTTCAATGGTGGAGCATCGCACTTTGTTTTATCGGTGTAGATTTTTTCTATTACTGGTTTCATCGCGCCAGCCATCGCGTGCGGGCTTTGTGGGCAATTCACGTCACGCATCATTCATCAGAGCTAATGAATTTTTCGACTGCGCTTCGCCAACCTGTGCTGGAACATCTAATTGATTGGTTGTGGTTCATTCCGCTGGCGATGATTGGATTTTCGGCGAAGCTGATTTTGTTGTGCTATGGATTTAATTTGATCTACCAGTTTTTTGTGCATACGGAAGTAGTGTATAAATTTCCGCGCTGGATCGAATTCGTGATGAATACGCCGTCGCATCATCGCGTCCATCACGGCAAAAATGCTGAGTACCTTGATACGAACTTCGCCGGAGTTTTTATTATTTGGGATCGAATGTTTGGATCATTTGTTGAGGAAAAAGCGAAAGTCGAATACGGCATTTTGCATCCGGTACATTCTTATAATCCGCTATATTTAGCGTTTCATTTATGGGTAGACATCTGGCGCGACGTGTTGAAGCCGTCTTCGATGTGGATCAAATTAAAAATGATTTTTGCGCCTCCAGGCTGGCCTGAAGAATACAAAAGTTCGCAGATGGTAGTTCGCAGTTCGCAGCAGGAATAGTTCGCAGATGGTAGTTCACAGTTCGCAGAAAGAATCTTGTGAACTTCTTTACTGCGAACCGCGAACTACCATCTGCGAACTTCTTTTCTGCGAACTAATATTATGATTACAACTGAACTTGAATTTGAAGCCAAAGCCAAACTCGGCGAAGGCCCATGCTGGGACGCTGCCAACAATGTATTGCATTGGGTAGACATTGAACGCTTTGAGCTGCACACCTACAATCCCGCGACAAAAATGGATCGTGTCATCAATGTCGGACAACATATCGGTGCTGCCGTAGTCCGAAAATCCGGCGGCTTCGTCGTCGCTTTACGCGATGGAATTTATCATCTTGATGAGTCAACCGAAGCCCTGAAAAAGCTGGCTGATCCTGAACCTGATGCTCCTGAAAACCGCTTCAATGATGGCAAATGCGATCCGGCGGGACGCTTCTGGGCTGGCACGTTATTTTTGCCGGAAACGGAACCAGAGCGAGGAAATCTGTATCGGCTGGAAGCTGATTTGTCGGTCTCGCTCCAAGTACCGAAAGTTTCAATTTCCAACGGCTTGGCGTGGAGTCCTGACGAAAAAACGATGTATTTTATTGACTCCCCCACCCGTCAATGCGTAGCGTTTGACTATGACAAAGCTTCCGGCGCAATCAGCAATCGCCGCGTAGCCGTCACCATTCCTGAAGGCGAAGGCTGGCCTGACGGCATGAACATTGATGCCGAAGGAATGCTGTGGATTGCGTTGTGGGATGGTTGGGCGGTGTGCCGTTATAATCCGTACAACGGCGTGTTGCTGGATGAAATAAAATTGCCCGTAGCGCGTCCGACTTCGTGCGTGTTTGGTGGTGAAGATTTGCGGACGCTATACATCACTTCGGCGAGTACGCGGCTGGATGCGGAAGCGCTGGCGCAGCAACCATTAGCGGGCAGTATTTTCAAAGCGAACCCCGGCGTACAGGGAACCGCGACGATGGAATTTCAGGGGTGAATGGTAGAAAGTAGGAGCACGATGGAATCAAGCAACGAAGGGAGAAAACGGAACAGACGGAAATAACGGAATACACGGAAATCTTTTTCTGTTAGTACCGTTATTTTTGAAAATCATTGGTGAAAAATGGTTTCAGTTCTGAACAGAACCTGCGTAGCAGGTGGCAAGTAGCCTGGGGCGTAAGCCCCAGGAACGATTCGCGAAAAGATTTCAAGCCCGTGAAACGGGCGACAGATCATGCGCTATCGCCCGTTTCACGGGTTAATTGATTTTCCGTTCGCAGTCCTAGGGCTTACGCCCCAGGCTACAAGCTTGCCACCTGCTTTGCAGGCTCTGCTCGGAAAATTCATTTTATATTTCGCGCCAAAGAAAATTATTTATGACCGAAGAATTAATTCGATTATCAAAACTAATGGCGCAGCGCGGCCTTTGTTCACGGCGTGAAGCCGATGTCTTCATCGAAAATGGAGCCGTCGTTGTTGACGGCGAAGTCATCAATACGCTCGGCACAAAAGTTCATCCGCTTTCAAAAATTACGCTGACGCGACAGGCGCGTAAGCATCAGGATTCATTGGTGACAATCATCATGAATAAACCGATTGGCTTCGTCTCCGCGCAACCGGAGCCGAGCTGCATTCCGGCGATTACCTTACTAACTAATGAAAATCAATTCGGCGATGGAACGTTACGCCGCGAGCATTTTCGTGGACTCGCCGTCGCCGGACGCCTCGACATCGAATCGCAAGGGCTATTAGTTTTCACCCAGGACGGACGTATCGCTAAGCAACTGATCGGCGAAAACAGTCCGATTGAAAAAGAATATTTAGTGCGTGTCTGGGGGCCATTGGATGATGAAGGCCTGCGCGTGCTCAATCACGGCTTGGAGCTGGACGGCAAACCGCTGAAACCCGCGAAGGTCGAATGGTTGAATAGTGAACAACTCCGATTTGTTTTACGCGAAGGTCGCAAACGCCAGATTCGCCGAATGTGCGAAGAAGTCGGCATCCGCGTCATGGGCTTAAAACGTGTCCGTGTCGGGAAGCTCATGCTGGGAAATTTACCCGAAGGTAAATGGCGCTTTATGCGTGAAGATGAAACGATTTTGTAATCGTAGGAGTTTCGCGTTTCGAGTTTGAGATTGCGGATGTTGCAGTTCAGCCAAAGTTTTTTCTCAAAACGAAGACCATTTATTTTCTGACTTTGAAATTGCCCCCCTCTCGAAACTCAAAACCTGAAACGCGAAACTTTTTCTACTTTGTAATGCAAAGTACTTGACAGGAAGTCTGAAATCGCTATACTCACAAACTATGAGCAATGTTCATCCCATCCGTCCGTTGCCTGATGAGCCGCCCGCGCTGCATGACCGTGCGATGGATAATCTGCGCTTCATTCGGGACACGATGGAACGGGCTTCTGCATTCACTGCCGTGCCGGGGTGGGGATTAGTCGTAGTTGGGATGATGGCGATGTTTGCGGCGTTATTTTCGACCGCGAATACGCATCATAAAAATTGGTTGATGACGTGGTTGGGAGTCGCGTTGGCTTCGCTGGTGATTTCTGTCATCGCTATGAATCGCAAAGCCAGAGCAGCAGATTCATCGTTGATGTCGGCTCCGGCGCGTAAATTTATGTTGAGTCTGACACCGCCACTGATTGCCGGAGCTTTGCTCACCATCGTCGTCTGGCAGATGGATCGCCCGGATTTATTGCCTGGTATGTGGCTTCTGCTTTACGGTACAGGAATCGTCACGGGCGGTGCGTTTTCGGTGAAAGTTGTTCCGGTTTTAGGGCTTTGTTTTATGGCGCTGGGAGCGATGACTTTATTTTGCCCAGTGAGTTGGGAAAATTATTTGATGGCGCTTGGCTTCGGAGGGTTTCATATCATTTTCGGAATTATTATTGCGAGGAAATACGGTGGCTAAACGCAATCTGGCTTTACAACCTGACGAAGTAGAAACTGTTAAACCGCGCAAGCCAGTTGCGGTCAGTGCTTCGGATCGTGCTGGACAAACGGCAGACTTGGATCGGCTGATTCACGAACGAACGCGGCTGGCAATTATCAGTGCCCTCGCGGTCAACGAAGTCATGACTTTCAATGATTTGAAGGCGTTGCTGAATACTACAGACGGAAATTTAAGTGTTCACGCCCGCAAGCTGGAAGAAGGAAATTATGTCGTTTGTACCAAAACGTTTGATGGTCGAATTCCGAAAACGGAATACAGTTTGACGAAGGCTGGGAAACAGGCGTTGGAGCGATATTTAGGACACATGGAAGCGCTGATTAAAGCGACACGACAGAAGTAAGGCAGAGCCCGACTGTTAAGGAGGGCAACTGTGCTTTGAGAGCAGCTTCCTTAATACTGTGCCCTTGTTAACACGCGGGCTTCTGCAACCTGGTAAATTTTTTTTGCCCGGAGACTTTATGAAACAAAGTAGTTTGTGCTTAATTGAAAAGCCGCAGCCGATGGGGATGCACGTTGCCATCATTATGGATGGCAACGGACGCTGGGCGCAGGCGCGAGGGATGCAGCGCACGGAGGGACATCGTGCCGGTGCAGAGGCTTTGCGTCGCACGATTGAGGCGGCTCCGGCGTGTGGCGTGACGACGCTGACGGTGTACGCCTTTTCTTCCGACAACTGGAAGCGACCTGCATCTGAAGTCAGCGAATTGATGAAATTGTTTCGCCTGCACTTGCTGAAAGCGGCGCATCGTGGCGTCAGCGAAGGTGTCAAAGTCAGTGTGATCGGGCGGCGTGATCGTTTGCCGGGAGCCGTGCAGATGGCGATAGCTACGGCGGAGGGGATTACGAAAAATGGCGAGCGGCTTCACTTGAGAATTGCCGTTGATTATTCATCGAAAGATGCGTTGGTGCGGGCGGTGAACAAGCTCCGGCATCAGGAAATCACGCGTGAAAACTTAGCCGAAAAATTAAATGAAGATGCGCCTGCGCCCGATGTAGATTTATTAATTCGCACCAGTGGAGAGCAGCGCTTGAGCGATTTTCTGTTATGGGAATGCGCGTATTCCGAGTTGTATTTTACGAAAGTTTTATGGCCCGATTTCGGGTCGGGAGAATTGGCTACAGCAGTCAATTCATTTCATGCCCGCGACCGCCGTTTCGGTGGAATCGAAGCAGTTAAAGCGGGGTGATGGTTGCGAGTAGCGATTCCGGCGGACGCGGTTGTGGGGGAGATAACAGGACTACCACATCAAGTTCAATCGCCATCGTAATCAGCTCATCGGCTGGCGCGTTATCGTCTGACTCGCGCTTAATTCGGCAGCCGATGGGCAAATTTAGCAGTTCGCAGCAGGAAAGTTCGCAGTAAAAAAGAAGTTCGCAGTATTTAGTTCGCGGTTCGCAGTAAAAACAGTTCAGAGCAAGACGGCGAACCGTCTTTGCTGCGAACTGCGAACTTCTCATCAATATGAAATTTCCTGAATTCAAATTAATCAATTTACTTTGTTACTGCGCCTCACTCGCACTTGGGTTATTAATTGGGTATTTAGATTTTTTCACGACCGAAGTGCAGGGCGCAGTACTGTTATTATTAGTTGCAACGGCAATGCTTGGCTACACGCATCCTGACGGAGCGTGGCGCTGGGCGACGCTGACAGCCTTCGGAATTCCACTGATTCATCTGCTGGCGTTACACCTCGGCGTGCGTCCGGCGTATCCGGTCAACAGTCAGTTGGGCGTAATTTTATTGCCACAAATTCCGGCCTTTATCGGTGTCTATTCCGGCGTAGCTCTGCGCTGGGTTTTGAGTAAGTCCTGACAAAGGCAGAAGCCCGACTGTTAAGAAGGGCAAATTTTCAAAAGAGATATGGCGATGAGATCAGAGGCTTTTGCCTAAATATTTTTGGAGACATTTTATGTTGCTTTCATATCCGGTTACTTCCATCCGGTCAGTCGAAGTGTGTCAGCGCACCCTGCATTTACACACGGATGAATGCTTACAATTCATTGATTTGACCGACAGAATTAAAGCCTTTGTGGACGATGCCAACCTCGTCGCAGGCTTCGTCAACATCCAGACGAAACACACGACGACAGCGATTATCGTCAATGAAAATGAGCCTTTGCTGATGGATGATCTAAAGTATTCATTAGAACGAATGGCTCCCAGAACGATTATCTATCAGCACGATGATTTTGATCTTCGCACAGAGAATATGACTCCCGAAGAAAAGCCGAATGGTCACGCGCATTGCAAAGCCTTGTTCCTGCGCAGCTCTGAATGCCTGAATATTTTCAATGGCAAATTAGATTTAGGTCGCTGGCAGCGCATCTTTTTTATTGAGCTGGATTGCGCCCGCGAACGATCAATCTCATTAACTGCGATGGGGACGACGACGAAATAAGGCAGAAGCCCGCGTGTTAACAAGGGCGTCAGTGTTGAGGAAATTATTTCCAAAGAACGCGCGTCCTTCTTAACAGTCGGGCTTCTGCCAACACAAGGAAATTTATGCAAAACATTATGCACGATAGTGCTTATCAATCGGGGCTGGTACCGGAAGAATTACCCTACGATTTTCAGCAGCAACAAGCAGAAAAAAATGAAACGCCTCCCGCGCAGATGAGCGACGCGACGAAGCTTGGTCTGGGATTATTAATCGTTGCGTTGATCGCAGGCGCGACAGGCGATGGATTACTGCGCGTAGGTTTATGGGGCGCGAATTTCGGCGTCTGGATTACGCTCGGCGTAATTTGTATTCTCGGCTTAACGCGCACGATGAAGCCGGGTTTATTGGGCAAAGCGGAATGGTTGGCGGCTCCGGCATTATTTTTTGCGTGGAGCTGGGCGTGGCGCGATTCGACTACACTGAATGCGCTTTCGTTCCTGGCGTTGGTCTTAATTGCCGCGATGGTAGCGACGAAAACGCGCCAGGGAAAATTAGTCGAAGCCAGCGTCACGGGAATTATTCAGCAAATCGTTTTTGGATTATTCATGATCTTTTTCGGTCCGTTTTTATTACTCTTTAGTGAAATCGAATGGTCAGAGTTGCCACGTGATGGATGGAGCAAAAATGCGATGGCGTTGGCGCGAGGCTTAGCCATTGCGGCTCCGTTATTATTTATTTTTGGCGCTTTATTCGTTGCGGCGGATGCTGTTTTTGAAAATATTATTACGAAGATTTTCAACTTTGACGGGTTCATTTTATTCACTCATTTTGCGTTGGGTGGAATGTTAAGCTGGCTTACCGCAGGCTTTCTCCGCTTCATTTTTATGACCAGTGAAACTACCGTTAGTGATGCCGTCAACAGCTTTCCGATTAAGCTTGGCGTCACCGAAGTTGCTACCGTCCTCAGCCTTTTGGATGGATTATTTTTGTCGTTCGTCCTCGTGCAATTCCGATATTTCTTCGGAGGCAAAGCCAATATTCCCACCGGACGCGGCGTTGAATATGCTGAATATGCGCGTCACGGATTTTTTGAATTAGTGTGGGTTTCGGTGTTAGTCCTGCCATTATTGCTCGGCGTGCATTGGTTGCTGAACAAAGAGAATCCCAAACACGAAAAAATCTTTCGTGTCTTAGCCGGAATAAAATTGTCACTATTGTTCGTGATTATGCTTTCCGCGATGCAGCGCATGCGGCTGTACCAGCTTGAATGCGGGCTGACAGAACTGCGTGTGTACACAATGGCGTTTATGATTTGGCTGGCGATAGTTTTTGTGTGGTTCGCGTTGACGGTACTGCGCGGAAAGCGCGAACGATTTGCGTTTGGAGCAATGATGACAAGCCTTGCGATGATTGCGGCATTACATTTTATAAATCCCGACAATCTTATTGCGACAGTAAATTTGCAGCGAGCAAATGAAGGTAAGAATTTTGATGCTGGATACAACGCCTCGCTGAGTGCTGATGCTGCTCCAGCATTATTTGCGCCCGAAGCGCGTTTGCTGGTGCGGGATGAAGTTGAGCGGCGCTGGAATTACCACGCTTTCGGAGACTGGCGAAGCTGGAATTGGTCGCGCCAGAATTTACAAAAACAACTGGTCGCAGGGGGAAGTAAATTCCGAAATTCCGTGAGTTCAAAATTCGGCTCCGCTGGCACTGAATCCTTTTGCAGCCTGGCAATTTGAAATGACGCGCGGCTTTAAATCCCACCCACCTGATAAAGCGATCCATCGGCTGTGATGCAGAATAAATCTGTGCCATTCGTGTACATTTTTGTGATGGCTTGATTATTGAGATTGAGCGGCATTAATTGCCAGCTTTGTTGTGGGTTCGAGGTTATTAACAAGCCTTTTGAGCAGCTAATAATTAACTTATTACCTACTTTTATCATCCCCGTAGCAGGAGTATCAGCTAATTCTGAGAAACCTAAATATGACCAATTTGTCCCATTGTCGGTGCTTTGAGCAATCTGTCCATCAATAGCAAAAATAGTTTTTCCTACGGAAGCTAAATCCGTAACAACTTTTAGAGGGGAATTAACTTTTTCAATTTTCCCTGATGAGGAATTAATTTTTATAATTGAAGCCCTTAGTGGACCAAAAACTGGATCATATCCATATTGTTGCTCACTTAACCCCATAAAAAGTTCACCATTATAATCAAGAAAGGACGATACTTTAGCCATTCCGAGTCCGTATTCAGC
>JAYVRW010000152.1:0-5764 GCA_043775925.1 Blastocatellia bacterium | reverse complement strand
AAGACGGCAACGGCACGCACGACATGCAAATCAACAAAGAAGGTAATCAGGAATTTATTTATCTCGTGAGCCTTTTCCGCAATAAATTTGCGAAGATCACGACCACTGGCGAAGTCGTCTGGGTCAAAGGTTTTCCCGATAAATCAGGCATCTACAAAAACAAAAGTGAATTTAAACCAACAGGCATTACCGTTGCGCCGAACGGCGATTTTTATGTGACGGATGGATATGGCGCGAATTACGTTCACCACTACGATGCGAAGGGCGATTACGTCAATTCCTGGGGCGGCAAAAGCACTCCGGCCAAAGAAGATGGCAAGTTCAGCACGCCGCACAAAGTCCTGATTGACAAACGTGGAGGCGACCCCACAGTCCTCGTCACAGACCGCGCCAATCATCGCCTGCAATGGTTTTCACTCGACGGCAAACATCTAAAAACCGTAGACGGCACGGAAGGCGACCTCCTTCGCTTGCCTTCAGTCTTGAGCATTCTCGGAACTGATTTAGCTATCGGAGATTTAGCCGGACGCGTCACTATTTTTGACAAAGATAACAAGCTGGTGACACAGCTTGGCGACGGACCTGACCCCAAAAAACGTGCAACGAATAAAATCCAACCCGATCAATGGGTAGACGGACAATTCATCGCTACGCACGGTTTAAGCTGGGCGCCAAACGGTGATTTGTATGTCGGCGAATGGAATGTCGTTGGACGCCTGGTGAAATTAAAACGAGTCAGGTAAGCAAGCATTATTATGCAGAAGCCCGCACGCAGTAAGGGCGCAGCAACGAAAAACACACTTACTTCGTGCGTGTTTCTGCATTAGGAATTACGTGTCTATTTACGAACAACAGCCCACAGACCTCTCGCAACTCTCGACATATCCATTGAATTCGCGTCACAGCAAAGTCACCGTCAAAGACTTTGCGCGTCCACTGACGATGGATGAAGCGAAGGCTTCTGAAGCATTGTTTGAAGCATTGCCAAATATTTTAGCCGTCCAAAATCTGCGCGCCATCGCCGACGCCATCATCAACGCCAAAGCTAAAAACAAAGCCATCATCTGGGGCGCAGGCGGTCACGTCATTAAAACCGGACTTGCCCCGATCATCATTGATTTGATGCAACAAGGATTTGTGACATCCATCGCGCTCAATGGTTCTGGTGTCATTCACGATTTCGAGATTGCGCTGATTGGCTCCACTTCCGAAGACGTAGACGAAGCGCTTGGGCAGGGCGCATTCGGGACGGCTGAAGAAACCGGACAAATGCTGAATGAAGCCATCAACCAAGGCGCACGCAACAATCTCGGCTTAGGCGAAGCGGTCGGGAAAATGCTGTATGAGCTACAACCAAAATTTGCAGAATTTTCGTTGTTGCACGAAGCTTACAAAAACAAAATTCCCGTTACAGTTCACGCCACAATTGGCACGGATATTATTCACCTTCATCCAAACGCAGACGGAGCCAGTATTGGTCAAACCTCACATCAGGATTTTCGATTGATGACTTCCATCGTCAAAGAACTAGATGGCGGCGGAGCATACCTGAACATCGGCTCAGCCGTCACGCTGCCAGAAATATTCTTGAAAGCCGTCACTGTCGTTCGCAATCTGGGAGTTCCCTTACAGAATTTTACCACTGCAAATTTTGATTTCATTCAGCACTACCGACCCAACACAAATGTCGTCAAACGTCCCGTCGCTAACGGCGCGGGCAAAGGCTACAGCCTCACCGGACATCACGAAATCATGATTCCGTTGCTGGCGGCGATGATTAAATCTATACCTTAAATTTTGAGAGACACAAAATCCTGAGCTTAATGGAGAATATTGATGCCTAAATTTGCGCGAAGCCTTGAAGAGTTAAGAAAAAAGGCTGTCCTTTTCTGGCCGCAGGAAATTGTTGAGCGAGAAGCTTCGTTAAGTATTCTCCCCTTGCTTTTAAAAACTCAGGAAAAATTTATCAGTATCCTCAATCTTGCTGATGCCTCGCCCGATGCCTGGAAAAAACTGGTTGATATTTCTGAAGAACTGAAAGGAATCTCTTTCTCAAGCATTTGATGGTACTGAGTGATTTAGGAGGAGAAGCGTTAAATAAGCTGCCTCCGCTCAAAAACTATTTTCGTAATGGTAAAATGGTGTTTTTTTGGCGTGAGAAAAAACATGAGTATTCATTCAAGGCGATTCATCAGCAGATTCCATTAGCAAATTCTGCACTCAAGGTTGATGGAAAATCACTTTTGAAAGGAGCTGCCTTAAATGAGAAAATGGAAGATGTTGTCATGCTTCTTTTGTATGGCGCAGCCTCGGTGGACAATTCATTATCTGAGGATATTAAAAGTAAATGTGCTATTGGTAGTATGATTGGGAATCCTGAAGAATTAGAAAAATTCGTCAAGCAAAGCTACATCAGAGTCAGCAAGCAAGTTGCTGGTGCTACATCAAATGCAATGGGGCAAATCGCGCAGGATTTTGTGATCGAAAACCTCAAAGCATTATTGCCGGATTGGGGTTTTCTCAGGAATGGAACTTTGCCGAATGTCAGTCATAGTGGCGGCGATACAGAAACGAACTTTGATGTAGTTGCAGTCTCGCCAACAAGTAAGTATTTTGGCATAGAAGTAAGCTTTCAGTTTACGACTAATAGCGTCATTGAGCGTAAAGCTGGGCAGGCTGAAGCGAGAATGAATTTGGTACATGCGGCTGGTCATCAAATATGTTATGTCATAGACGGAGCCGGGAATATTAATGTGAGGGCTTCTGCGGTGCGAAATATTTGCAAATATAGCGATTGTACAGTTGCCTTATCCGCCGTAGAGATTGGTGTGTTAGCGGATTTTTTGCGAAAAGAATCAGGCGCAAAAAAGAGGAAATAATGATGGCTCACTGGAGCGAAAATAGTCAACCATTACAGGTTATGACGAGCAAAGTTGAGAGATTTGCTCAATTGCAGGATTTAGAAATAAATAGCTCCGATATTTATCTCTTCCAATTTCCTTTTTTTAGGACAGCGATAGATGCCGAAAAATCGCAGGGCGTGTTTGAAGCACTGGCAGATTTTTGTGCTCGTCTGGACGAATCAGTAGTCGTTTGTGTTCTGACTACGCCACCCGATGCCGCCTTGCTCCTGCCTTATCTCGAACGAGATTTGAAGTTCCAACTTTGGGTAGCGCTAAAAACATCATCAGATTGTTACCCTGAAGTGGCGGGACAACTCCCTAAACGACAGGCTGCACTCCTGGTGCTGACAAAGTATAAAAGCGTACTCAAGCATACTAAAACTCGCATTCAATACACCTACTGCCCAGCTTGTAATAAAACAACCAAAGATTATGGTGGTAAAAAGCACACGTACCATTCTTATGGCACTATGCTTTCCGATGTTTGGCGTGACGTTGAATGTAACCCTGAAGAAATTGAACTGGTCGTGAATCGGCTGGCTGATCTTTTCGGGCTTACGCCCCATCAAAATCTGCGATTAATTGATTTGCAGAAGTGCGAGGAATTACTACCGACTGACCTGCCTGCTCCTGCCGAGATCATGATAGAAAATCCTGCTACGCAAAACTTAGCGAGTCAGTTGATTAATCAGGATTGCTTAGCGGCATTAAAATCTATTCCAGATAATTCGATTGATTTTTGCTTTGCAGATCCGCCTTATAACCTGAAGAAAAAATACGACAAATGGGACGATGGGATGGAATCCGTCGAGTACTTTTCGTGGTGTGATCAATGGCTGTCAGAACTCTATCGCGTCTTAAAACCAAATCGGACTTTGGCTGTACTGAATATTCCGTTATGGGCAGTCCGGCATTTTCAGCACCTGAATTCTCTGATGAATTTTCAGGACTGGATTGCTTGGGATGGTTTAAGTTTTCCCGTCAGGATGATTATGCCCGCCCATTATGCGGTGCTTTGTTTTTCAAAAGGAACCCCACGGGCAATATCCGCTACTCGTGAGAGCGAAGCTAAAGACCTGACTATGCTGAAAGAGCAATACTGTATTCGCGCAAATTGTGTTTCGCAGCGGTATTGGGCTAAGACTGATGACCGCGTAGCGATTAATGATCTTTGGTCGGATATTCATCGGCTCAAGCATAACAGCAAACGAGTTGACCATCCCTGCCAGTTACCGCCATCGCTCATGCGTCGTTTGTTTGCGACATTTACGAATCCTGATGAAATCATTTTGGATTGCTTTAATGGCGCCGGCACTTCAACGTTGGTCGCAGCACAAATGCAGCGACGATATATTGGGATTGAGCTTTCTTTGCAGTATCACCAGATTGCACAAAAAAGACACGAAGAACTTTTAGCTGGTGGTGATCCGTTCGGTAAAGTAACAGCAATTCCGGCCGCGAAAAATAGTCCGGTTCAGCGCTTGCAAAAACAAAAATATGCCGTGAGTAAAAAGGTGTTGCAACTCGAAGTAAAGCGCATTGCAATCGAATTAGGGCGACTTCCAACGAAAGATGAAGTGAAAGAATTCGGCCAATACCCACTGGAATATTACGAGCAATATTTTGTTAGCTGGGGAGAAGTTTGTGCGGCGGCACGAACAACCGGAATGACGGAAGACCCTGCCTTCAATCAGACGCGACAGCCGCTCCTATGGGCGTCCTAAGACAACTACTATTAGTCTCGGATTGATGTCGCAAAGCTCAGCCCTATGGCTCTCTAAAATGAACAAATTCTTACGCTTACTTTTGCTGTTTGCTTCCTTTTCGATTTCAGCACAAACACCCGCCAATGATTCCCTTGATATTCCCGCCCTCATCAAAGAGTGTTTTCAAAATGGATCAGGCTATTATTTTTTGAATGAATACACCCACGTTCACAAAATCATTGAACGGAAAAAAGAGAAGAACGGTCAGATCAAGGAAACGTCAGACACCTACGAGGCTTACGCGCCAACGTTTAAAGGAAAAGGCTCTCGCTTAATTAAGATCAAAACGCATGAAATGGTGTGGCTCTTTCTGAAGAAGAACTTGAAAAAGTCAGAAAAAACGCCTCGGAAAAACTCATCAAAGAAGAAGCTGCCGCCGCGAAAGTGGCTGAAGAAGTTGCCAAAGCCAAAGCCGAATCAAAAGCTATCGGCGTCTATTTCAATCTTTCGCGTGGCAGCATGTTCGGTACAGTGCTTGAGTTCAATGTCAAAATAATCCTCTTCCATGGAGCCTTCGATCATCCCCGTCGCGACAATTTTAATGGACGTGAAATGATTGTGCTGGATTGGAAAATTAAGCCTGACGCTCCACTTGAAAACTCTGAAAAATATTTAGCAAAATTACAAGGGCGAGTCTGGATTGATGCTGCCGAACATATCGTTGCTAAACTTGATGGCTTCGCGCTCAATTCAGATTTGACGAACCCGGTAATTTACTACGACGGGATTCGTCTCGCTGATGGGAAATGGATGCCGAATAAGTACCTCATTCATTGTGATGGTAATGCGGCAATTTTCAACAACAAAAAAATGCCTGATCTGATTGTCGAATTCAGCGATTACAAACATTTTGATTCTGAAGTAAAAGATGAAAAAATTATTACCCCGATAGCGAAAGATTGATTCGCAATTGATCCGATAAATGTCACCGTTCATCCAAAAATCCTGCCTTTCATCCGATAGTGAAAGCTACCTTATTAGATAGTGGCTATCGTGGCTCCCGGTCAGAAAATTAATCACCGAGGAGAAAATATGAGAGCCAGTATCATTTGCAAAATTATCGTTTCAGCAACGTTGTATGTCTTTATTTCTGTG
>JAYVRW010000151.1:0-21946 GCA_043775925.1 Blastocatellia bacterium | reverse complement strand
GACAGGGTTGAGCGCTGCTATTCTGACCGATAACGCTGGCGCAACTGCTGATTTGCCTCCCACTGTCACGGCGACTCCTTATAACCTGACTGTTCCCGCCACTTCCGTCAGCCAAACTCTCACCGCAATAGTAGACGCCACGACTTTCAGTATCAATGGAGTGCCTGACCTCAAGCTCACAAAATCCGCACCACCTGTTATGCAGGCGGGCGGTTCGATGACCTATACGATGACCGTCAGCAACGTCGGCAATGCAGTCACTTCCGGTACAACTTCTGTCAAAGATATGCTACCGACCGGGGTCACTGTGAACGGCGGCACAGTTGGCACAATTATTTTGTCCGGCGCACAAGCCGCCAATTGGACATGTAATAGTGATGCCGCTTCTCCGCAATCTATTACTTGTACGAGCACGACGGCAATTGCCGCGACCTCTGGCACGAGTGTTTTTGCCTTTAGTGTCAATGTTGCTGCTTCTCTCACGAATGATGTTGTCAATCAGGCGAAAGTCTTTGGCGGTGGCGATCCCAACAAACCATTAGTGACGACGACGGGTGCGATTACGGCTTGTACTGCCGCCAGCGAAAACACTGCGGGTAATGTCGCCAACGCAGGTTGCGCCTATGAGTCCACTCCTGTCATTAATGTCGTGGCTTTCAAGTCAATTAAGCTGACAACTGATGCCGATACCAGTGGTTCAATCACCGCCGGCGACACCTTGACCTGGACAGTTCAATACAAAAATACGGGAAACGTGAATATCACGACCTTTCAAATCAATGACCAGTTACCTACAGGAGTCACAATTTCCGCCACTGGTGGGCAGACTGTTACAGTAACAGGAACAACTGCCGCCACTAAGAATACCAGCTACACCGGAGCCACTTCCGGCGCAGTTTCCGATTTGTTGTTGGCGACGACAAATTTTAATGTTGGAGATATTCTAATAATTGACATCCCTGTCACTGTCAATTCCGGCTTCACAGGCAGCCTGAACAATCAGGCTACTGGCACAGGCAGCAATTTATCAGTGGCCGGGGTCAAGACCGATAATGTAGATGCAACGACGGCAGGCTTACCTTCCGGCATCACGATTCCGACAAGCTCTGTGGCGCAAACACAAACTGCAACAACTGACCCAACAACGGTGGCGGTTGTCACTACCGTCAATATTGAAGCTTATAAATCAGTTAAGCTTATCACTGATGCTGATGCCAGTGGAGGCGTTTCGGCTGGCGACACAATGGCTTATACCATTCACTACATTAACCTTGGCGGGCTGGTAACGAACTTCCAGATTAACGATCAACTTCCGGCTGGAGTCACCATTTCAGCGGCGGGTGCCCAAACCGTCCTGGCCGCAGGGAGCGGAACCGGTGGCGCAAAAAATCCGGCATATACCGGAGCTGCCAGCGGTACTCTTAGTGACCTGCTGGCTGCCGGAGCAAATCTCAATACCGAAGGAGCAGTCACGGTCACGATTTCGGTCACGATCAACGCCGGATTCACTGGAATTATTGCGAATCAGGCAACCGGATTCGGAAGCATCATCCCGCCCGTCGGAATCAAGACTGACAACGCCGGACAGACTTCCGATATGTCGGCACTCGTAACGGCGGCGCCGTATTTCATGAAAATCCCGGCAGGTTCCTTCGCGCAGACCATTGCAGCCACTGTTGATCCCACCGCCTTTACCGTAGGAGCAGTAACCGCACCAAGTCTGACGCTCCGCAAATCCGTCAACCCGACCGGGAGTCAACCTCCCGGAACAGAACTTGCCTACAGCGTTACCTTCACGAATACCGGCGGTTCATTAGCCCGACAAGTTGTTCTCACGGATGCTATCCCGATTGTGACGGATTTCAAGGTAGGTTCAGTGACCACTGATCCAGGTACGACGGGGCTTACCATTGTCGTTGAGTATTCAAACGATTATGACTCAGTCACACCAACGGCGGCAATCTGGACTTATACACCTGTCAGTGGAGGTGGAGGAGCTGCAACCAATTTTGACCGTGATGTCAAAGCGATTCGCTGGCGTGTGACGACAGGAAATCTAAGTTCAATTACTCCCGATAATACTGGTGAAGTCGGCTTCACTGTCATCATCCGGTAACAGGCTGCATAAGGCAAAAACGGCGAGCCGGTCACAGCTCGCCGTTGGTCTTCTTGATGGATTCAGATGCCTGAAAATTGGTGATAAGAAATAATCAGCCAAGCCAAATTCATCAAACTCGATAATTGTGAAGGAGTGGCAGGTTCGGGGCGGTTCCGGCGCACTCCCTTTCCGCACCGGGCAATTACTCGCTCTAGCGGAAATCCGGGATACCTACTGGGGGTCGGTAATTCAAGTTCACGTAATCTATTTCGCAGTTGAATAAAAGAGGTAATGACGGGCTGATTCCAAAAAAGAAAAACCCTGCTTTTTCAAACAGGGTTTTAGTGAATTATGGTCATTACCCATCTGCTACCGCAGACGGTATAATCCGGAATTCTACAGTTCCAACACCACCGGAATAATCATCGGGCGGCGTCCAATTTCTTTCTGGATATGACGTTTCAGATCAATGCGAATTTTTTCTTTGATCTGCGTCCAATCTACTCGTTCCGCGTGCGAAGCTCGTTCAATTGTTTCAGACACAATTCTTTTGGCACGCGTTGTAAATTCTCCGTTCGCATCGTTGACGGCTAAGCCGCGCTGGACGACTTCAGGCGGAGTTTCCATTTCACCAGATTGTTTATTGATCGTCACAATTGATACGACCATGCCATCGTAGGCCAGATGCTTCCGATCACGAATCACCATATCGTTAATGCGTCCGGTGCGGGAATCGTCAATCAGCGTGCGTCCAACCTGAACTTTACTGCCAACAAAACCACTGTTTTCATCCAGTTCAATCACGTCTCCGCTTTCCGATAAAATAATTCGCTCTGAAGAATGCCCCCATTTTTTGGCGGCTGCCGCGTGACGGTACAACTGACGGGTTTCTCCGTGAATCGGGATCAAAAATTTCGGACGAACCGCGTCATACATAATTTGCAAATCGCCCTGGCGTCCGTGACCGGAGACGTGAATGCGCGCGACACTGCTGTCAATGACGTTCGCATCCTTCTTGAACATATTATTCATCATGCGTGAGATGCTACGCTCATTGCCTGGAATTTGACGCGCCGAAATGACGACAGTATCGCCTTTGACAATGCTCGCGTCGCGGTGCTGATCTACGGACATGCGCGGCAGCGCAGCCATCGGCTCGCCCTGCGATCCAGTCACCATCAGAGTGACTTTAGAGGGAGCCATTTTTTTCGCTTCACCCGGACTGACTAATAAGCCGTGTGGCAAATCGAGAAAATTCAAACGCTGCGCCGTCTCGAAATTACGAATCATGCTGCGTCCGACAAGAGCGACGTGACGCCCATACTCCGCCGCTAAATCACAGACAATTTGCAGGCGATGAATGCTGGTCGCAAAACACGAAACGATGACCCGACCTTCGGACTGACTGAAAATAGTGTCGAGTCCTGGAATGACTGATCTTTCAGAACCTGTGCGTCCATCTTTTTCAACGTTGGTCGAGTCCGCCATCAACGCGAGCACGCCTTTGTCACCATATTCATGCAGCCGCTTCAAATCAATCGCATCGCCAATCACCGGAGTTTCATCAACCTTGAAATCTCCAGTATGAATCACCACTCCCACGGGAGTCGTGATTGCTAATGCCACGCAATCCACCAGTGAATGCGAAACCTGAATAAATTCAATCTCGAACGGCCCTAATTCAAAACTTTCCAGCGGCGCAATCGTGTGCGTCTCAACTTCATTGAGCAACCCGAATTCATTCAATTTATTTTCGACTAAACCAAACGTAAAGCGCGTTGCGTAGATAGGAACATTAACGAGCTGAAGCAAAAACGGGAGCGCACCGATATGGTCTTCGTGCGCGTGAGTGAGGACGATTCCGACGATCTCGTCACGGTGTTCCTCAATGTAGGTAAAATCAGGAATGGCAATGTCTACACCGAGCAAGTCCTCATCAGGAAACATCATGCCAGCGTCTACAATCATCATTTGACCGCCGTAACGAAAAACGGTCATGTTCATTCCAAAGAACCCTAGTCCACCTAGGGGAGTAATCTCTAATTTATCATTCGACATATTCAACAATACTTTTTACTTTCTCAAAATAGTCGGCAAGTATAACCCAAAGGAAGAATTAAACAACAAAACTCCTTCAGATAGTTGATGAATAAGTTTTCAGCGGATCACAATGGCAGATAAAAAGAATGAAAGTAGGGATCGGCATTTTCTCCACCTTGTCCATCCTGTTAATCCTGTCTAAGTCACTTTTTCTCGAATAATGCGCCAGAGAGGAAGCTTCCTGCGCTCCACAAAGCCTAATTTTACATACAGACGTTTCGCGGTTTCATTCTCATCGTCCGCATGCAAAAAAGGTGTAGTCCCGTGCTGGCGCATTCGATTCACCAATAAATTAACTAATCGTCGGGCGTGTCCCTGTCCTCTGAAATCAGGATGCGTACACACCGCGCTGATTTCCTGATAACCCGGCATTGACATCCGCTCACCCGCCATCGCAATCAGTACTCCATTCTGACAGACGCCAAAATAATCGCCCATTGCATAAGTACGCGGACGGAAATAGCCGGGAAAAGCCACCGCCGTCAACGCCAGCATCTCCGGCACATCTGCTGCCGATAATTGCAGGATATTTTGCCCGCCCTCGTCTGCAATCGCAGAACCTTGCCACACCATCTGCGCACAGATTCCGTAGGCTTCAACTTTCAAACCACGCGACAAAGGTGGATTGCTACCCAGCAGATAAACCACTTCGTCATTTTTAATCAGAGAATTTAACGCGGAGATATTTGCCGGCTCTTCATGCTGAGTCGCAACAAACGGAGCAACATCAGGCTGGTAGCACTTCGCCAGATCACCGCCCAGCGAAAACATGGATTGATGGGAGTGGAGTGCATGCCATATTGGGTTATCCAGAATATGTGGTTTCATTTTCCGCATGTTCCATAATTACTAACTCCACTCCAGCCCCTGCTGGGGCGACTCCAGTACCATAGATATTCGACGATGCATTACTGTTTTGGTGCTGGGGGCAAGAGGTTTAAGGCTTCTCGGATGAGAGCTGCATGAATGACGTTCGCAAGCCCAAGCCGATGCGTCTCAAGTCGCAATTCATTCAGCGACTTGACCTGCTCATTTACTACCCTTTGTTCGCTGATGAGACCCATCAGAAATTGAACAGTTCCGATATTTGTGGAGCCGCCGTAGACTCGATTAGAATCAACGAAAAAGACTGGACCACCACTATTTCCTGCGAAAATATTGAAGTCAAACAAGAACGACTTGATTGTCGCCGCAGGCATTAATGGAAAACTCGCAATGTACCCACTGCGTAAAATGGGAAACCCAGCATCATTCGATTCAGCACCGAGAGGATAGCCAAGGCAGCTAAGACGATCACCAGGATGTAATTCGAATTTGCGCATTATCTCGTCTGTGGCGAGCAGGTCTGTTGAGATAACAGTACAGTCCGCATTATTGGGCAGGCTTACATACATTACTGCAATGTCGGTGGCTGGATGTGTTGTCCATAGTGGCTGCGATCCATTTCTGATCCTAACAGCGTATGGCAACTTCGTAAAATTTTCTGCTTGCTTTGACCGAAGGGATAGGGTTGCCTGTTCGCCTTTCATCCCTGTAAGTACGTGCGCTGCGGTGACCAAAACGAAGTATCCTTTTTTTGGATCCGATGCCTGTGGCTTCCCCAGTATAAATGCTGTGCCCGATGAATCATTGTCAGCAATTTTGAAAGTTGACCGCATGAGGGTCGTATTTATTTCAAACGAATCTGATGATTGCGCTGGTGCTTGATTACCAAAGAAAACTAAAATCAATAGAAAAGCTAGGAACATTTCAATTACCCTTCCGATGTGATCTTGATAACGGTCAAACATGTAATACTACGATCAAAATATCGTAAAACTTCATGACATTTGACCAATTTAATCTGAGCTGTGAAAGTTAAATACTTCTAAAATCCACAAGTCTTTATCTGTTAGGCGACAAGCTCAGAATGTTAAATACCTGAGACATAACACACTGGCAGTTTATCATTTTTCCTTTTCCGACAACGACTTAAAAGGTGAATGATTAGCTACGAAAGTATGCTTTTAAGAGCCTCTCAATTTTTCATCAAGCCATTCCAGCAATTCCGCCGGAAGCCGCTCATGAAACTTCTCACGATCAAAGCCTTCTGGATCAGTAGACGGAGGGAATGTTGCACTTTTCATTTGAGGCGGAAACGGACTCAAAAATGCAAAATGTCCTGCATTTTCAATGATTCTGTGCGTCACCTGTGTGCGGTCAGGAACGCGGTCAAGCACAAGTTCTGAATACAAGATCGAAGCATATTCATCTTTCTCTGCGACCAGCAATAAAATCGGGATGGTGACGTTACGCAACGAATCTTCGGGAATGTAAAAGGCAGTTGCGGGAGCCATCAGCACAATCGCCTTCACCCGCGGATCGGCTTTCACTTCAACTCGGCGCCGTTCCTTTGACCACGGAGTGCCACCGGCTACTGCCAGCGCAGTGTACCCGCCTCCTGAATGACCAATGATTGCCACAGTGTTTGGCTGGATACATTCGCTGAACTGCGCATCGGAGGTGACAGCATCAATCGTGAGGCTGACGTGTCGTGGGCGATACTCAAGATTTTCGTGCGTGTCGGCCAATTCGTTATTGTTGCGGTTGTTCCCGTAATGTTCCAGCAAAGCGACGACATAACCATTTTTCGCCAGATGGGTGCTGACGGTGCGATGAAGCAAATGCGAACTTCCCGTTCCGTGCGAAATTACAACGAGTGGGAATTGCCCATCCGCAACAGGCGCGTCCGTGCTGACATCCATCGTGTACGGGCCAAAAGCTGTCGGCGCGGAAGGCGTATTGGTCGGATACAACACGAGCGCAGAAAACGTGATTCCCTTCTCTTCGTCTTTGATTTGTATGTGGCGAATGCCTGCAAACATTGGTGTGTCCTTAATTATTAGTGACGCAATCAGCCAGAAATCCTTCCACCTCTGCGTCTGTTCGCAGCCATATTACATTACTGGCTGGCTTATTTTTCAGGATCCTGACAACTTTTGGTTTCGTTCTTTTTTGATAGCTCCATATCCAAAATAAAAATGCCAGATCAATTCTTTCAGGACATCCTTCGGTCATCTCTGGTCTGCTTTTGTTTCGGTATTTTATACTTCGCTTTATTACTCGCCATAGACAAGTCGTGCGAGGAAGATCAAGAAAAATAACTGTCTCACAAGCCGCAATTCTGATGTCGAGCGTACCTGAATAATTGCCGTCCATGATCCAGCAATCCCGCGTGAGCAACTCCTCAACTGTCTTCTGCCATTCCGGTTTGAGGGGTTCAACCCAGCCCGATTGCCAGTAGAGAGAATCTAAATGGATGACTTCAATCTTCAGGATGCGTCCAAGCCGTTTGGCAAAAGTTGTCTTGCCAGCGCCGCCGGAGCCAATGACTAAAATCCTCGTCATATCCGTGCGTTAGGCTTGCAACTCTCCGCTTTCCTGTTGTCTCGGATTCGTGGCTGCCGGATGCTGCAATAAACTCGTAGTTCTGTCGGTAATGCTGATTGGCTGTTCAATCCTGCTCTCCTGTGGCAAGTACATTATTGGTTGTGATGGGGTGAGGGTTTCCGGCTGCGGATTAGAGACAGGTCTGGGGCGTGTTTTTCGCCAAATTTCGGCAAACCCCATCAGAAACATGCCGAGTAGAAAATGTAACATTCCAACTCCAGTTATCATTTTGTCATGAATCATCGTCGCACCAAGCACGGCGAGGAATAAGCCGATAAACATTGTCACAAATCCCCCAAGCACCAGGTTCCGTGTCCATTGCCTCGTAACTTTAGGGATGCTTGTTGCAGTATTTTGCAAACCAGCAACATCGTTGTATTCAGCGAGTGGTTTGGTAATCACCTGCAAGCTTGTCCCACAGGAACGGCAAAATTTCTGCTCCGGGAGTGACGGCGATCCACATTGGTAACAATTCATTTTGTGCCTCAATACATCGGGATACTGAACTATACGAATATTTCTTAATATTAGTTCGCTATCATTGATTCAGATTGATTTCCCCAAACTCAAGCTTCCTGATGCATCATCGCGTAATGTTTACGGTACGATTGATACGTTGCTCTAAATAATATGGCTGAGATTAACGAGGCTCCGCCAACCGTCAACGCCAGCGAAACGCCTACCATCTTCGGGTCATTGAAGACAAAATCAGTAAAGAAGCCCGGCAGAAACGGGCCTAAAATCAGACCGAAAAGATTCAGAGTAAAAACCTGTAAGGCTCCAACCTGTCCGCGTACCTGATTCGGCAGGATTAATTGCAGCGCCGCGTACGAACTGCCAATCGGCATCGCTAGAAAGAAATATGCCGGAACGAGCAAAGCGATTTTCCAATTCAAAACATTCATAGCCATTGCCAGACAAAAGAAAACTCCGGCGCAGGAAGTCGCAAGTACGCCGACGCGCAAGGGCGCATCTGTTTTGCCTTGCTTCTGCCAGAAATCGCAAAGAATGCCGCCGGAGAAGGCTCCAAGTAATCCCGTAATTAACGTAATTATCCCAAGCATAAATCCCGTTTCTGTTGGCTTCCATCCGTGTACGCGAATGAAATACGTCGCCAGCCATGCCTGCTGCGCGTAATTACACATCGCTTGAAAGGCGAAGGCGAAACAAATGCCTGCCACGGATTGCCAACGCAATTTGATCTGGTCAAAAACTTCCACAATGCTCAGCTTGGAATCCTTCCCGCCAAATAAATTCTTACGAACAGGTTCTTTGATCGTAAACATCAGTAAAGCTGCCAATAAACCCGGAGCGCCAACAATCAAAAAAGTTGTGCGCCATGATCCGACTCGTTGAATAATTATCCCACCAACAATCAGCGCCAGCCCCGAACCAAAAAATACGCCCATTGAAAAAATGCTCAACGCTCGTCCTAATTTTTCCTTTGGAAAATAATCAGAGAGTAACGAAAAAGCTGAAGGGGACAGCGCCGCTTCGCCGACACCAACGCCCATCCGTGCAGTAAAAAGTGTAGCGAAACTATTCGTGATGGAACACGCGGCAGTGGCAAGGCTCCAGAAAAAAATTCCTGCTGACACTAAATTTCGCCGATTGCCACGGTCTACGATACGTCCCATCGGCATTCCCAGCACCGTATAGAAAATTCCGAAGGCGAGTCCATGCAGCAAGCCGATAGAGCTGTCACTAATGCCCAGTTCCAGCTTAATCGGCGTCACCAGCAACGCCAGAATTTGCCGATCAATAAACGACAGTGTATTGCACAGCATCAGGATAACAGCGACGTACCAGGCGTAATTGAGATTGGTATTTTCGGATTTATTTTCTGGGGTCATAAGTGATTAACCGACTGGAGTGCAAGCGGGACGCTTGCGCTCCAGTCAAAACAGTAAGCCAACATAGTTTTCAGCCAAGGCAGTCGCGGCTGCACGTGAGCTGGTCACATACTCCAATTCTGCCAATTGAATCTTTTGCTGAAACGGATTTGTATCAGGAAAACGATGCAACAACGAAGTCATCCACCACGAAAAATGCTCCGCTCGCCAAATGCGGCGCAAACAAATTTCAGAATAATATTCCAGCGTAGCCGTTTTCCCTGCTCGATAGAATTCTGAAAAACCTTGCGCCAAAACGCGAACGTCAGCAATCGCTAAATTCATGCCCTTCGCGCCTGTCGGCGGGACGATGTGCGCGGCGTCTCCGGCTAAAAATAAATTTCCGTAGCGCATTGGCTCCGTCACAAAGCTGCGCATGGGCGTGACACCTTTTTGAAAAATTCGTCCTTCTTTCAGTGTCAAATCACTCGCACCTAAACGTGACTCAAGTTCTGACCAGATGCGATCATCAGGCCATTTGGCAATGTCTTCATCAGGTTCGCATTGCAAATAAAGCCGCGTAATGTCAGGCGTTCGCATACTGAAAAGCGCGAAGCCGCGTTCGTGATGACAGTAAATTAATTCTTCTGATGGAGGTTTGGATTCCGCCAGAATTCCGAGCCAACCAAACGGATACACACGATCATAAAAATTCAGCACTCCCGCCGGAATCGTCGGGCGACAGATGCCGTGAAAGCCATCGCAGCCTGCAATAAAATCACAAACGATTTCCTGCTCTGCGCCATCTTTGGTAAAGCGAATTTTTGGCGTGTCAGTTTCCAGATCGTGAAGGCTCGTGTTTTCGACTTCAAAATATAATGGAGCGTTCGCATCCAGTCGCGCTTTGATTAAATCCTTGACGACTTCCTGTTGCCCGTAAACAGTGATGGCGCGTCCGCCCGTCAATTCGTGCAAATCAATCCGATGACGTTTTTCGTTGAAGCTCAATTCAATGCCGTGATGAATTAATCCTTGTTTATTCAGCCGTTCGCCGATGCCGGATTCGTCGAGAATGTCTACGGTTCCCTGCTCCAAAACTCCGGCGCGAACGCGGTCTTCGAGATAGCTGCGATTGCGATTTTCGACGACGATAGATTCAATCCCTTGCAAGCGCAGCAAATGCGCCAGGAGCAATCCTGCAGGGCCTGCGCCGACGATGCCAATTTGTGTACGCATAGATAAATGGGGCAGAAGCCCGCGTGTCAACAAGGGCATCAGTCCAAGGGAAAAAAATTTCCAGAGTACGGCTGCCCTCCTTAACGCGGCGGCAAACGCAACGCGCCGTCCAGACGAATGACTTCACCATTCAGCGACATATTCGTCACGCAATGCGCAGCGAGGTCGGCGAATTCCTGCGCGGCTCCCAGACGTTTTGGAAACGGAATCGCAGCGGCGAGGCTCTTCTGAATTTCTTCCGGCAAATTTGCCAGCAGCGGCGTCAAAAATAATCCCGGCGCAATCGTCATCACGCGAATGCCGAACTGCGCCAGTTCACGCGCCGCAGGCAACGCCATCGCTACGATGCCGCCTTTGGAAGCGGAATACGCCGCCTGTCCAAGTTGCCCATCAAACGCTGCCGCCGAAGCCGTATTCACAATCACGCCACGTTCGCCGTCTTCGAGTGGATCAAGCTTGGACATATCCGCCGCTGCGAGTCGTAGCATATTAAAACTGCCGAGTAAATTAATCCGAATGACACGCTCAAAATCTGACAAAGCCTGCGGGCCTTCTTTGCCGAGAATTCGCTTTGCGACGCCGATACCTGCGCAATTGATTAAAATTCGCGCCGCGCCGTGCGCTTCACGCGCCTGTCCAATCGCGGCTTCGGCGGCTTCGGGACTGGCGACATCGCACACGATAGCGATGCCGCCAATCTTAGCTGCGACTGCTTCAGCGGCTTCCTGGTTGATGTCGAGGACTGCGACTTTGACGCCTGCTGCCGCGAGAGTTTCCGCCGTCGCTGCGCCCAAGCCGGAGCCACCTCCGGTGACAATGGCTGTATTTCCTTGAAGTTTCATTTGATATTTTCTCCTAAAGTTAAAATAATTTCGGTTAATTTTTCAGATCGTTTTTTTGATTTATGAATTGCCACGCAACTTTAGTGCGTGGCAGGGTCAGCCAATCCACAAGGCTTTAGCCGAATATCTGAAAAGATCAAATTCTTAAATCACTTGTGCTAAAGCAAATCGGAAAAGAATTTTTATAAATTTGGCTAAAGCCTTTTATGCAGCATCCCGGCTGCCACGAGTTGAAACTCGTGGCAATTTATAAAACCATCTCCCAAACAATCCAATGAATAATATCGTTACGCCGCATCCGTATTTTCGATCAATAATGCGATGCCCTGACCACCGCCGATGCACGCCGAAGCGATGCCATAGCGGGTGCCTGATTGTTTCAATTCTCGCGCCACAGTCACCGACAAACGAATGCCTGTCGCCGCCAGCGGATGCCCGATAGCAATCGCGCCGCCGTTGACGTTCAATTTATTTTCGTCGAGATTCAATTCACGGGCGCAAGCCATAACCTGCGCGCCAAACGCTTCGTTGATTTCGACACGATCAATTTGATCCAGCGACAAACCGGATTTTTCGAGCACGGATTGAATCGCAGGAACAGGACCGATGCCCATAATTTCCGGCGCTACGCCAACCGTTGCGCCTGCGATAATTTTTCCAAGTGGAATTTTATTTTGATCCCGTAAATATTGCCCCGAAGCGACCAAAGCCGCCGCCGCGCCGTCCACAATGGCGGAACTATTTCCGCCGGTTTGCACTCCGCCGAAAGCTGGTCTAATCTTCGCCAAAACTTCCAACGGTGAAGGTTTGATGTGCGTATCAACGGACGCTTCTTTCGCTCCTCGGGGCATTTTGATGCTGCGGGTTTGCAATCCTTCGACTTCAAAAATTTCATCTACAACGGGCGTAATTTCTCCGGCGAGAAATCCGCTGGCTTGGGCTGCCAACGCTCGCTCAAAACTGCGGACGGCGTAGGCGTCAACTTCTTCGCGGGTGATGCCGTATTTCTTCGCCAGATTTTCCGCTGTCATTCCCATCGTGCAATTCGATCCGGTGTCGAGCAACGCTTCCCACAAAAAATCTTTGAACTCGACCTGGCCGATACGAAAGCCACTGCGATGTGTGTACGCGGCAACCGGATTACGGGTCATGGATTCAGCAGAAACCGCCAGCCCAAGCTCAGCACGACCAAGCGCAATCGCGTCGGAGACCTGCATAATCGCTTCGATGCCCGTCCCGCAAACACGCTGGACAAGATGCGCCGGAGCCGTTTGCGGCGTGCCAGAATACAATCCAACGTGACGCGGCAACATAAACGCATCAAAGCTCGCCTGTGCGACATTTCCTGCGACCACAATTCCTACGTCAGAAGCAGGTAACCCCGAACGCTTGAAAACTTCGCGGGCGACTTTGATGCCGAGGTCAGTGGGAGAAATTAAGCCGAGTGCGCCGATGTAATCCACAAAGGGTGTGCGGACACCATCAGCCAGCCAGACATCATCCCAACTGGCAGTTATTCCATTTATTTTTGACATGCAATACTTCCTTTTACAGCACGATCACACGCGCTGATTTTCGATAAATTTCCTCGACGAATGCTGCCCGCCGTTCAAGCACAGCGCGCTGATTGAGGTAGCCTTTATCCGTAATTTCGCCGGCATCAATGGATGGGGTCTCTTCCATCAAAATCGCACGAGTGGCGTAGGTTGAACTACCGCCGCCCTGTTTTTTTAATTCCTGCAACCCGAGACGTACAGCATCGCGAATACGATCATCCGCGAGCAATTCTGTCAGCGATAAATCGTGAGGTAACTCAGGACAAAGGCTGCGGCAAACCGCGAGACTTGGAAAAATTAAAAAACCGATATCAGAGCGGTCGTGTCCAGTAATGACTATATCCTGCGCGACAGGTGCGAGCGCCGAAATTGCTTTCACACGCAAAGCTCCCACGTGAACCCACGTCCCGCTGGTCAGCTTAAATTCTTCGGACACGCGCCCCGCGAATTCAAGCCCCTGCGCCGGATCATCAGGATCAACAAATCGCGCCGCATCTCCCATCTTATAAAATCCTTCTTCGTCAAAGGCAGCGGCGGTCAAATGATCCTGCTTCCAATAACCGGGCGTGACGTTTTCACCCTTCACACGCAATTCGTATTTATCACTGTCGCCGACCGGAATCATTTTGACCTGTACGCCCGGGATCGGTAAGCCAAGCCCGCCGGAGCGCGAAGTTTCAAAATGGATGACTGTCACACCCGGCGCAGTTTCGGTTGAGCCATACCCCGAAGTGAGATGAATCCGTTTTCCAAGCTCGGCGATAGCGACCCGATTTAAGCGTTCCCATAAATTCGCAGGCAAAGCCGCTCCGCCATAGAGCATCACTTTCAACCGCGCAAAAAAATTGCGACGAAGTTCCGCATCATTTTCAAGAAACGGGAGTAATGCTTCAAATCCGCGCGGCACGTTGAGATAGACCGTAGGAGAAATTTCGCGCAGGTTTAGCACCGTTTTTTCAATCATCCCCGGCATTGGACGACCATCGTCAATGTAGTACGAACCACCATGCACCAGCGCCATGCCGAAAATTTTATTGCCAGCCATCGTATGATTCCACGGCAACCAATCCACGAAAACAGGTGGCTCTTCCGCTAAAAATTTCCACGTCTGTCCGTGAGCCTGTTGATTGCAACAAATCATTCGCTGCGTATTGATGACGGCTTTGGGTTCGCCCGTCGAACCAGACGTGAGAAGAAATTTGATGATCGTATCTGGCGTGACGGATTCAAAACGACGAGTCACTTCTTCGGAATTTCCGGAGTCAAGTAGCGAGGCAAACGTGCGCGAAGTCCGCGTCAACGCTGCGCAAGGCTGATGAATGATCAAATCAAAATGAAAGTCGGACAAGGCTTCGATGGCAGGTCGAAAGCGCTCTGCATTTTCCGCAAACACAAACCCGGGGTTCAGCAGTGAAAAAATTGTCTTCAATTTTTTATGATCACTCGACATCAATGAATATGCCGTCGAAATGGGGACATACGGGATTCCGACATGCATCGCGGCTAAGGCGAGTAGTGCATGTTCAATCGAATTTTCTGAGAGAATAGCAATCGGACGTTCGGGCGAAAGATCGTATGCCAGCAACGCTGAAGCAATAGCGCGAACCCGTTTCAGTGTCTCGGAAAAAGTGATCGTTCGCCACGCTTCACCTTCACGTTGCGCAAGAAAAATTTGGTCGGGTCTGGCCTTTGCCCAGCGTTCGAGAAATTCGCCGAGGCATCGCGCATAGGGCTGAAGCTGCTCCGGCGAACGCAGCACCAGTGTGCCATCCTCACGGCGTTCGACCTCAACTTTGGCAGCAAGAAAATTAACCGGCACAAATTCTGTCTCGGTGATAGCAGGTGAAGTACTCATCTTAAAAAATTACGCACCCCACACTTCACTGGCAATTTCTGAGGACAATTGCAGCTTGGCTAACTGATCGGCTTCGGTCAGATGATTGCCTTCCAGCGTCGAAGCGAATCCACATTGCGGACTCAACGCCATTCGCTCCAGCGGCACAAATTTTGCGGCTTCTGCAATGCGGCTTTTAATTTCGTCTTTATTTTCCAGCGCGGCTTTTTTGGAACTGATGAGACCTAATACAACCGTGCGATCTTCCGGCACCTCGGCTAATGGTTCAAAGCCGCCCGAACGCGCATCATCGAATTCGAGCAGGAAGCGATCAAATTTTGTCTGGCTGAAAACTTTCGTGATCGGACCGTAATCGCCCTGCGCATAAAACTTGCTTTGATTATTGCCGCGACAAAGATGCAAGCCAAAACTGATGCCGGGATTATTGCCAATCACGGCGTTGTCCATCTCAATGGCCAGATCAAGCAAACGGTCAGGATCATTGCCGCGTGCACGATAGCCCTCGCGCAAAACCGGATCAAGCAGCGCCGTATATTGCGGTGAATCAATTTGAATATAGTTGCAGCCGAGGCGGATGAGTTCAGCAACTTCGCCACGCAAAATGTCTACGAGATCGGCGAGGTACGCATCAACCGTTGCGTAGGCAGACTTCGATTTTTCCGCGTCGTAATACGCCGAAGCCTGCTGTGCGCTGATGAGCGTGACTTTTGCGGGCGCTTTGGTTTTCGCTCTGAGATAAGTAAATTCTTCGGCGCACATGTGGCGTTTGCGCCGGAGTTTTGAGACAACGACGGGACGTTGCAGGACGAGTTCTTCGCCCGCTTCATCACGAAAAGCAATTCCCCAACCACCATATTTATCGTAGCCTTCGACCGTCTCAATCAAATGCCCATAAAAAGCATAACGGCGCAATTCGCCGTCAGTGACGACTGCAATTCCGGCGTGTTCCTGCAAAGCAATCGCTTCATCAACGGCGCGGTCTTCGATTTGTTTGAAGGCAAGATCAGTCAGCTTTCCGGCTTCGTATGCAGCGCGCGCTTCCTTGAGATAGGCAGGACGCAATAAACTTCCGACAACATCAGTTTTATAGTTAGTCATAAAAATTATTTCACTTCGTAAAAATCAAGTAACACTTCTTCTTTCGTGCGCACGCCTGAACAAACACAGATGATGCGGTTGAGCCACGCATATTTTTTGTCTCCGGTTTCAAAAGTCGGCGTAGCGCGAAAATAATATTTCATTGGATCAACCTGTTCGCCCCGCGCAATCGCCGCGAGGACTTCCGGCGGCCCGTGACGAAAGCCGGAATTTTTCACATAAATCAATACGCCGTCATCTGTCTTCAACGTATAGCGAGCTTCCAGTAAAGCCGTTCCATCAGCAGCTACAATTTGCCAATCGGCTCCACCCGAAAGAATTTCGCCGCGCATTTTCACGCCTTCAAAGCGTCCACCAGTGATCGGAATGATACGGCGTTCACCTGTGAGGACTGCGCCGATCATTTGCGGAGCGCCGATTTTGACGGCGACGTGGCACAGCGGTTCAAGGCGTGGGATTGGTGGTTTTAGTTCCATAAGAAATGTCCGATAAACTTTAGTTTGTCGAGCTTTCATCGGGAAGGATTTTTGCCAGGTCAGCGACAAACTAAAGTTTATCGGACATTCGCTATCGCCTTCACAACTTCACGATAATCTTCCGGCGGTTTGCCTCCAAATTCTTCCAATAAGTTCAGGCTCGCGCCCCAATCCTGCCGCTTGACAATCGCTTCGGTCATGATTGGTTCGACGCCAATATCACGGAGCGTCACAGCAACCTCTTCTAATTCTCGTGCCCGCCGTTCGCCGTGTTCAATTACACGTCCGACCATATAGCTCGCCATTTTTTTCCAGTTCATCCCCGGCATCGTTTCTTCCAACGTAGCAAAGACGCGCTCATCCGCACCATAAGGAACCGCACCTAATACACATTCGAGCAACAATGCTTCCATCCCTTTGACGATAATACTCCGGCACATTTTCGTCGCGGAGGCTGCGCCGATTTGTTCAGAAATAATTTCCAAATTCATTCCGAAGGGTGAAAGTTTTTCGACAAATTCCTGCGCATACTTGCCGCCTAAAAACATTGGGACACAATGACCGTGCGGAGGTACGGGAGACATAATTGCAATCTCGACGAACCGTGTGCCGCGTATTTCGATTAAAGCTCCAATGGATGTTTTGAGCGCCGGCGAAATTGAATTCAGATCAGCGTAGAGATGATGCGATGCGAGATACGACACAGTTTGCTGAGCGGCTTCAAAAGCTTTATTAGCCGTGACCGTCGAAAGAATTACGTCAGCGTTTTCTGCAAGTAATTCATTCGATGCCAATAATCGCGCTCCACTTTCGGCGGCACGTTGCTGAATCTTTTCGCCGCGTCCTGGCGTGTTCGTGTGAATATCAAACGCGACGATCCGCTTGACACCTGCACCGCGTAAACCTTTGGCGAGATGAAAACCCGCTTCACCAAAGCCGACAAATCCAAGTTTGATTTCAGTACTCATTATTTCACTGCTGTGCAAATAAAATTCTCAGCTTTCGTGCTGTCTCCGCTGCCTTTATATTTTGCAACTTGAGGATATGCGCAATGCGGACGGGTCATCACTGTCGCGCCTTTTTCAATTCGTGATCCGGCTAAAATAGTTGGCGCAATTCCTTTCTCAACCCAATCAACCACTGGCGAAAACCAATCTGCGCGGTCGCAACCAACGCCTCCGGCGCAATGAAACATGCCGGGAATCATGTAAAGTTTATAAAATTCTTTCGTCTGCTTTTTACCCATTTTTTTCAGAACAGATTCGTAATATTCAACCGACATTTTTGGATTGACCAGCGCATCAGCCCAGCCGTGGTATTGCAGAATTTTGCCGCCGCGTTTTTTGAGCTTTGATAAGTCAGGATTGGTCGCGTCAATCATTTGCGAGTACGCCTTCATCAGTGGTGGATCAGTATCGAAATTGAATTGCTTCCAGCTCCACGTTTTGCCGCGCTGCGGATCAAACGCAAGAAAGCGCATCCCCGTTTCGCCGTAAGCCAATCCGCCACCGCCATCACCTCCGATGCTGCCCTGCCACGCGCTGCGCCCATTGACGAGGACTTCTGCGCCGAGCGGTTGACCGGGATAAAGCTGCACACCTTTACTATCGCGCGGGCCATCGTACACTTTCTTCAAGCCCTGCAACTGCGCCGTAGTGAAACAATCCTTGCCCGCTTCGTCATTCGCGCATTTCGGCAAATCTTTCAGCGGATCAAAATTGCATTTGCGCGGGTCAGCGATCAATCCGTCGTGCGCTCCGTCGGTGTCATCGCATTTTTTATAGACGGCTTCAGCCAGCAACGGCAATTTATCATAACCAATCGCGCCTACGCCGTCAGCGACCGCAAAAGCGTTCCAGATGCCACGCAGATTTTCGTAAGAAGCCTTCAGGACTGGAGCGCCGATGACATAACCGTCAAAATCTTCAGGAAATCGTTGCGCTTCCATTAAGCCCTGCCGTCCACCCGTCGAACAGCCCACCCAATACGAATATTTTGGCTCGCTGTTGTAATAAGTTTTGATAATTTTCTTGGCTAAGACGGCGGTATTGTGTACCGCTAAATACGCATAGTCTAATTTTTTACGATCCGCATTCGGATTGTCGGCGCGATGTTCGGCAAACGTGCCCAGCGGTTCTTTCGCCGCATCATGTCCTGTATCAGTTGTCGCCGTCGCATAACCTTTTTGCAAGCCAGGATTCATTTGCGGCAAGCTCAACTGTCCCGCATAGCCGCCGCCACCGACCATATAGAATCGGTTATTCCACGTCGTCGGCAGCTTCACGGCGAATTTCGCTTCGGGCGCAATCACGCCGCGCACATCGCAATGTTCAGGCGTGGCTGCGCTGGCTGGTACCAACTGCGCCGAATCAATTTTCACGTCTGCGCCAAACGAAGCAGCCGCCAGTCCGGCGCATTTTTCGCTCTGCGCAAAAGCCGCAGACGTACCACAAATAATCATCAGCAGTGCGCACAACAGTGTAGATGCCCGACGAGTGTCCAGGCTTGATTCATCAACCAGTTTCATTTTCGGCTTCCTTTGTATGAACTCCGACAGCGGTCAGGCTTTCGGGAGACGTAACGTAATAGAACTATACTGCAAATTGATCAACTAATTGCCGTGTACTATATTGCAGCAAATCGTTTATTTCAATCTTGCCTGCCAATTTTTTGAGTTTTATTTTTAGCCTGGGAAAAGAAATTTCATCGCCAAATATTCGGTCGAATCGAATGGCTCGTAAAAAATCACACCACTTAATCTGTCAACACTACAACTTGCTGCGAAGTCGCTTTCACCTAAGATTAATGACAGAAGAATGGCTGAGAGAATTTCTAAGATTGAATGGTAAAAGTAATTCTTAACAACTGAATGGCAGCCTACATCGTTTGCACACGCTTGAGTTCTTTCCCCTTCAATCCAAAAAATACCGCCATCTGATACACTTGATCTTTTCTGGCGTAATCGGCGGGCGTCGCGCAGAAACGCTCGACGGAGGGCGTAAAATCTTCGCATCTCATTTTTTTAGGGATGGTGTTACCGAGCGTACAGCTACTGTTGGCGGATTGAAGTTTGCAGAGTTCACATAAAATCATGGGGTGATGAATCCTCAGAGTTTAGCCGCGAATTATGCGAATTTTCACGAATTAGACCAGACAGGATGGACAAGATTTTTCAGGATTAACATGAATTGATTACCTGGAAATCTTGTTGTAAATCATGTCAGTCCTGTCTAAAAATCATTCGTGCAAATTCGCGTTAATTCGCGGCTAAAAAAAACTAATACCCTGCTCCACTTGAAGATGAATCGTCGGCTGGGAAATCTGAAATCATGACTTCGGTCGTCAGCAATAATCCAGCAATCGAAGCTGCATTCTGTAACGCTGTACGTGTGACTTTAGCGGGGTCAATGACTCCGGCGGCTACCAGGTCTTCGATTTTTTCGGTAGCGGCGTTGAAGCCGACGAGTTCATTTTTTTCAGCGCGGAGTTGCGCCACGATAATGGCGCCTTCAGCTCCGGCATTGAAGGCGATTTGTCGGAGTGGTTCTTCTAATGCTCGCTTGACGATGTTGACCCCGATTTGTTCATCTTCATCGCCGACATTGTCGGGTGAGATTTTGAATTTCTCTAAGGCTTTCGCCGCACGCAAATAAGCTACGCCGCCACCTGGAACAATTCCCTCTTCAACGGCAGCGCGGGTCGCGTTCATGGCATCTTCAACGCGGGCTTTCTTTTCCTTCATTTCCATTTCCGTCGCGGCGCCAACTTTGATGATGGCGACTCCGCCAACCAATTTGGCTAAGCGCTCCTGCAATTTATCGCGGTCATATTCGCCCGTCGTCGCTTCAGATTGCGCACGAATTGTTTTCACGCGACTGGTAATCGCGGCAGCCTCGCCTTTGCCTCCGATGATGACTGTTTTGTCTTTATCAATAATGATTTTTTTGGCGCGTCCGAGGTCTGCCAGCGTAACTTTTTCAAGTTGAATTCCGAGGTCATCGCTGATGACTTTGCCACCTGTGAGAACAGCCAAATCTTCCAGCATATCTTTGCGGCGATCACCAAAGCCCGGAGATTTCACAGCGGCGATTTTCAGCGTCCCGCGCAACTTGTTGATGACCAGCGTCGAGAGCGCATCGCCGTCAATATCTTCGGCGATAATCAGCAGAGATTTATTTTCCTTCGCTACCATTTCCAGCACGGGGAAAAGATCATTCATTGAGCTGATCTTTTTTTCATTCAATAGAACTAAGGTATCTTCAAGAACGGCTTCCATCCTGGCAGTGTCGGTGACAAAGTAAGCGCTTTGAAAGCCACGATCAAATTGCATGCCTTCGACGAATTCCAAAGTCGTTTCCATCGTCTGCGCTTCTTCGACAGTGATGACGCCGTCTTTACCGACTTTTTCCATTGCCTTCGCAATCATTTTGCCGATAGTCGCATCGCCATTGGCGGAGACTGTGCCAACGTGAACGATGGCTTTGCCGGAAATTGGCGTGGCAAGTTTTTCGATGGCTTTCAGCGCGATGACGACGGCTTTGTCAATGCCACGCCTGAGCGCCATTGGATTGGCTCCAGCGGTCACCGTCTTCACACCTTCGCGGAAAATTGCCTGCGCTAAAACTGTCGCCGTAGTCGTGCCATCGCCAGCCACATCAGAAGTTTTTGAGGCGACTTCGCGCACCATTTGTGCGCCCATATTTTCCAGCGGGTCTTGCAATTGAATTTCCTGCGCGACGGTGACGCCGTCTTTGGTCATCGCAGGAGAGCCGTATTTTTTGTCAATCGCTACATTGCGACCTTTGGGGCCGAGCGTAATCTTAACCGTGTCCGCCAGTTGATTGACGCCACGTAAAATTGCGACGCGAGATTCTGTACCGTAAATTATTTGTTTTGCCATATATTTTTTCTTCTTTAATTACCAAAGCTACTCACCCGCTACCGCAGATGGTACTGACAGGATCGCATCTGACTGCGAAGTATATCAGATTAACTAACCTCTCTCCTTGCCATTGACCGCTTGACGCTGGGTTATTTCAAGGGGATCAGACGACTCCCAACGCTTCTTCACTTCATTGTTGGCGGTGAGCTGTCGTGACAATACTTCTCGTCGTTCACGCAGCCACACTTCCCGTAAAATGATGGACTTGTGCGCTAACGCTTCAATTCGCTCACGTTCAATGTTCTTCATAATTTCCTTCTCATTGATTACGCCTTTTGGGAAAACTGAGATTGAGTGCTTGTGAAAACTTTCCAGTATTGCGTAGTCCGAAAAAAATTGATGTTCAATATTAGACATGTTCGAAAAGAAAAAAGGGCTGAAATTAATAGAGTTGTTGCGATGAAGGAAGAAGGATAAGTTAGGAGGATGAAATTAGCCATCAAGGAGTTAAAAACAGAGCGACAATGGCGAGCGGCAACGGG
>JAYVRW010000150.1:0-22009 GCA_043775925.1 Blastocatellia bacterium | reverse complement strand
AAGACAACCACGAACCAATGCTGGGGCGTCCGGCAAGTTGAAATCCCGTCATCAAAAATGTCGCTGCCGGATCGTGATTGATCTGTTCGGTGTGCATTGATTTGATAAACGTCAGGTCGTCCGCGATTTTAGCAGTGTGCGGCAATAGTTCGCTGAGCCACGCGCCAGACTTGCCGTGCTGCGCAAATTTAAAAAGCGACGGAGCCGTTGGGAAGCTGGATTGAAACGCCGTCATCCCCGTCAAGCGTTGCCCGTTGCGAATAGATTCCGGCAAATTCTGTCCACGATATTTTTCGAGATGTGGCTTTGGGTCAAATAGATCAAGTTGCGACGGTGCGCCCGATTGATACAAATAAATCACCCGTTTCGCCTTCGGTGCGAAGTGCGGCAAAACGGCTTTGTCATCGGCGAGTCCGTCTTGTTTGAGCAGTGACGTAAGCGCGGCGACTCCGACAGCGGAATTGCGCAGGAAGTAACGACGGGTGAGATTTAATTGATTTTCTGAATTCATATTTTTTTAGACAGGATTGACAAGATTTGAAGCAAGATTTTCAGGATATTTTTTCTTGTAAATCCTGTCCGTAAATCTTGTCAATCCTGTCTCGTTCTACTCCCTCGTAATCACTTCATCCAAATTTAAAATCAGACTTGCCATCGTCGCGTAAGCTGCTAATTCATTGGCGTTCATTGAGGAATCAAATTTCTTTTCACCAACTCTTATTAGTCGTTGCGCTTCTTCCGGTTTGCTCTCAAATCGTTTAAGTTGTACCTGAAACCCTTCGCTCAAAACACGCAATTCTTGCTCGCTCGGAAACCGTGAAGTCGTCAAACGAAACATATAACGAATTCGCTCAGCCGTGCTTTTTCCACCTTCACGCATCGCCCGTTCTGCGATCATTCGCGCCGCTTCGATGTAGGTCACATCGTTCATCAAATTCAATGCCTGCAACGGCGTATTCGTGCGATTCTCGCGCACAATGCAGGTTTCACGTCCCGCCGCATCGAAGTTCGCCATAAACGGCGGCGCGATTGTTCGCTTCCAATAGGTGTACAAACTGCGACGATATAGCTTGTCCCCCTTGTCTTCGACGTACTTGAATTCATTGAAGACAAGATCGTTCCACAAACCTTCGGGCTGATACGGTTTGACCGATGGGCCGCCAAGTTGCTCGACTAAAAGCCCCGCCGCCAGCAATGCTTGATCGCGGATCATTTCTGCGGGCAGGCGCAGGCGAGGAGCGGGAGAAAAAAGTGCTGAGTCCTGAGTGCTGAGCGATGAGTGCTGACCTGAAGAACTCTGGCGATAGGTTGCAGAGGTGACGATGAGGCGGAGGAGCGATTTCATTGACCAGGTGGTCGGTAGTCGGTGGTCGGTGGTCGGATGAATCGCCCCGTCGCCTTGTCGCCCTGTCGCCCCGTCCCTGAATTCAACTGCTAACCAGTCAAGCAGTTCAGGATGCGTTGGCGCTTCGCCCTGCGTGCCGAAATCTTCGACGGTTTTGACAATGCCTCTGCCAAAAAACATTTGCCAGAAACGATTCACTGTCACTCGTGCAGTCAAGGGATTTTCTTTACTGACTAACCATTTCGCTAAGGTCAAACGATCCTGTTTGCTGTTTGTTGGCGGGGTAGTTTGTAACGCAGAGGGAAGGCCACGCTCGACCGGATCAGTCGGTAAATCGTAAGCGCCACGCCGTAAAATAAACGCCTGACGCGGCTGCGGCATTTCTGCCATCACCATCGTCGTTGGAAATTCAGCGAAGAGTTTTGTCTTCTGATCTTTCAATTCACGCAATTTTATCCAGGCATTTTTTACCGCTACCGGAGCCGCTGCTTCCATCCACGCATATTTGATTTTTAAAGCCTGTGCGTTTGTTCGTTTTGCTTCTGGAATGCCAGCGATTTTTGCCAATGAATCAGAGCACGACAGCACCGCTACGGCGTCGGCTTCAGGCAAGGATTTATAGATGCGGACTTCATCAATCATCCCTTTGAAACGCCATTCCTCGCCGCCTCCTGCACCAATTAATAAATTCGCTGAGGCTTCGGCAAAGCCACGAAATAAACGTCCATTATTGATTTTCAGTTTTTGTTTTTGACCATCAACAAAAATCTGGACTCGCTCGTATGGCTCAAAGCTGTCATAAAAAGCGATGACGTGATGCCACTGCTTCACGTCAATTTTATTTTCAGTCTCCACGCGAAATGAATCATCAGCCCATACGCTGACCAGATTCATATTTACCTTGCCGTTATTGAAAAATAAGCCGTAGCCTTTTCCTTTCGGCAAGTTATTTTCCTTCTCGCCAGTCTTATCCTGCATCCGCGTCACGATGGCTCCGCTCTGTTCGGATTCAGGATAAAACCACGCTGAAATCGTGAATTGATCGTTGTAGTTTTTGATCCGATCTCGGAAGTTGAAATTCGCAATATTACCGGCATTGAAAAGCAATTTGCCGTCGAACACTGCGCCGACTCCAAGCGGTGAAGGTACGAATTTTGGCGTACCATTTTTATACCCTGAATCCATTCCAATATTCGTTTTGACTTCGCTGGCATCGTCAGGTTTTGAATGCTTAATGCTCGGCATCAACGCCGAAGTTTCAAGCGGTGAATTCTCATCCAGCGCGTGCCGGGCAATTAAATTATCAGTCGGAAACCAATGCGCATTCGCTTCACGCGACAAAGTTTTCTCCCAAGCCTGCTGCGCGTTTAAATTATCTTTTGTCAGCTTGGCGAGTTGAGATTCGGTCGTTTTTAATTCCTGCTGAAGCTGATCCATCTGCGCCTGTTGTTCGCTAGTCGGAGCCGGCACCCACGGCGGAGAATTACCAAAATTGCTGGCTCTGCCGTCTTCGGGAATATTATTGAAATAGGCGAAGAGTTGATAAAATTCCCGCTGCGAAATTGGGTCGTATTTGTGATTGTGGCAACGCGCACAACCGACCGTCATTCCCAGCCAAACCGTTGATGTCGCGTCTACGCGATCAATCACATTTTCAGCAAAATATTCCGCCGGGATAATTCCATCTTCAGAATTTGCGCGATGATTGCGATTGAATCCGGTGGCAATTTTTTGTTCGAAGGTCGCGTTGGGCAACAGGTCTCCGGCGAGTTGTTCAATCGTAAATTCATCAAACGGTTTGTCGTGATTGAAAGCGTCAATGACCCAATCGCGCCAGCGCCACATCGAACGTTCGCCATCCAGTTGATAACCATTCGTATCCGCATAACGCGCCACATCCAGCCAGCGAAACGCCATCCGTTCGCCATAACGCGGCGAAGCCAAAAGTCGGTCGACAACTTTTTCGTAAGCCTGCACTGACTTGTCATTAATAAAATTATCAAGCTCCTGCAAAGTCGGTGGCAAGCCCGTCAAATCAAGCGATACGCGCCGCAGTAACGTTGCACGATCAGCTTCAGGTGATGGATTAATCCCTTCTTTTTCAAGCCGCGCCAGGACAAAATTATCAATCGGATTTTTCACCCAGGCTTTGTTTTTAACGACGGGAATTTCAGGACGAACAGGTAAATTTAATGACCAATGCGATTGCCATTTCGCTCCCTGGCGAACCCATTCGGTCAGCACTTCGATTTCAGCTTGCGACAACGAACGACCTGAATAAGTCGGTGGCATTCGCATCGCTTCATCGGCATGCGAGATGCGTTTGATGAGTTCACTTTCTTCAGATTTACCTGGAACGATAACCGCCATCGCTGCGGCTTCGGAATCCAGACGCAATTTAATTTTTTTGGCGGGAGCATCAGGGCCGTGACAGACAAAACATTTGTCAGACAGGATCGGGCGAATGTCGCGGTTGAAGTCAATTTTACGCGGCGCAGATTGATTAACTGCTTGTGCGGTTGAGTGAAGAAATGAAGCCGAAATAATGCCGCAGATAAATAACACAAACACTGATTTTATTATCTTTTTTGTGGATATTTTTTTGAGCATGATTCTTTACCAAAATGTCCAACAAACTTCAGTTTGTTGAGCCTTCGCAACAGAGATACCGTGGCCAGAAGAGGCAGCAAACTGAAGTTGCTGGACAAGGTCATTCCTTCGTCACAGTCTCATCCAGATTCAACAAAACATTTGCAATCATTGTTAGAGCCGCGATTTCATTGCGTTTCGCTGCCTTCACTTCTTTTGAGATTTTTTTCGCTGCTTCAGGATTTGTCTTGTAGCTCAGTAGTTGTTGCTCATACAAATTTTTCAAGCGTTCAATTTCTGCCGCTTCCGGCATCCGCGTGAGGCAGGCGCGAAAACCGTATTTCAAACGATCAGGCAAATGTGCGCCGCCTTCTTTCATCATTCGTTGTGCCAGCGCACGGGCGTTTTCCATCGCCGCTTCATCGTTCAGCATCGTCAATGCCTGCAACGGCGTATTCGTTCTGATGCGGCGCACCGTACAGGTTTCACGGCTCGTCCCGTCAAACGTCACCATTTGCGGGAACGGCGCAGTCCGCCGAATAAATGTATAAAGACTGCGACGATATAAATCTTCACCGGAACTCGTCATCCATTTTTCTGAACTGTACGGACTCTTCCAAACGCCGTCAGGTTGGAGCGGGAACACACTCGCACCACCAATTTTATTGCTCAATAATCCACTCGCTGCCAGTCCCAAATCTCGCACCATCTCCGCTTCCAGTCGAAAGCGCGGGCCGCGTGCAAGCAGCCGATTGTAGGGATCGTCGGGGGAGTGCTGAGTGCTGAGTGTTGAGTGCTGAGTTGAAGATTGGCGATAGGTTGCGGAAGTCACAATAAGACGGTGGAGCGATTTCATGCTCCAGGTGATCGGTGGTCGGTGGTCGGTGGTCGGATGAATCGCCCCGTCGCCTTGTCGCCCTGTCGCCCCGTCCCTGAATTCAACGGCTAACCAGTCAAGAAGCTCAGGATGTGACGGCGCTTCGCCCTGCGTGCCGAAATCTTCGGATGTCAGGACAATACCGCGTCCAAAAAATTGCTCCCAAAAACGATTTACAGCAACTCGTGCAGTCAACGGATTTTCCGCACTCACTAACCACTTCGCTAAGCCCAGACGATTGACGGGTAAATTATCAGCCATCTTCGGTAGGAACTTTGGCACATCCGCAAACACTTTTTCGCCGGGTGACATGAAGGCTCCACGAATTCGCAGCGGACCCGATGGCTTTTCATCGCCTGCCTTTTCGCCCATCACCAACGCCGTCACAATTCCTAATTCTTTTTGCGATTTTTGCAGCGCAGATAAACGCTCACGATCCGCTTTTAATGAAGGCGCAACCGAACGATATAGCTTACTCAAATCCTTTTTTTGCTTTTCAGTTCGTTCACTAATCGGCAATAAAACTACAGGCTTGAGCGTCGCCGAAACACTAGCGATTTTTTCCGGCTCTTTGCTTGAAATAACCGACAGCCGAAATCTTCCGATGCCCTGCCCGACTGATCCGGCGAGGTGTTTCAACTTTATTGTCAATACTGTGCCGTCATTAAATCCAAACGGCTTTTCAGTGACGAATACTGCATTACGATTTACGCGTGTCGGGTCCGAAGTTGCGTTCACTATCCAACCGCTGGGCTTGTCGACAGGCAGTGTATCGCCTTCTTTGGTGAAGAATTTTTTCGGTTCGATTTTGCCAGCCTGATTGTCTACGAAAGCAGATTTGAACAAAATTATCTGCGATTTTGCCGAAGAATGTATCGTTTTTGCTTCGACTTCAATTCCTGTCATCAGAAAATTTCCGTAGGGATCACGACCGGGGCCGCTCTTCGGTAAGCTCGGATCAGTCATCACTTCCAACCTGATCGCAGTGATATTTTTTAAATTCGTAGTGGTCGAAATCTGGTACGTTTCAGCTTCGGGATTTGCGCCACTGACCAGCACTGATTTATCAGCTTGCTTGCTCAGCATCGCACCGCTTAATGATTTGATTTCATTTGGATCAAGCGGCGTCCAGTTTTTTTCTTCATTGAGCATCTCGCGTTCCCACGCGGTCTGCGCGGCTTCCAGTTCTGGTGTCGGAGTTTTCAACTTCGTCTCGATTTGTTTGATTTCAGCTTCGAGCGCGGCTCGCTTCACGTCCTGTTCCGGCGTCGGAAGGTCAAGAATCGGCTCTTTCACCCAGCGTGTAGTGTCATCCATGCCTTCGCCTTGAAAACCGTATTCCCATTCGGAACTATTGAAGAAAGCATAAAGTCGGTAAAAGTCCTTTTGTGAAAATGGATCGTACTTATGATTGTGGCACTGCGCACAAGCCATCGTCGAGCCTAACCACACAGTCGAAGTCGTGCTGACACGATCTACCAGAATTTCAAATCGCGCTTCGTCAGGATCATTACCACCTTCCTGATTAATCAAAGTATTGCGATGAAATCCAGTCGCAATTAATTGATCGGTTGTCGGCTTCGGCAACATGTCCCCAGCGATTTGCTCAATCGTAAATTGATCGAACGGCAGATCATTATTGAGCGCGTTGATGACCCAATCACGGTACTTCCACATCACGCGGAGATTGTCTTTTTCATAACCGTTGGAATCCGCATACCGCGCCAAATCCAGCCAGGGACGCGCCCAGCGTTCGCCGTAATGCTTGGAAGCCAGCAAACGATCTACAATTTTTTCGTATGCATCAGCAGATTTGTCCGCGAGAAATTCATCAATTTCCTTGACGCTGGGAGGCAGCCCAATCAAGTCAAAATAGACGCGGCGCAGGAGAGTTTCTTTGGATGCTTCGGGCGAAGGTTGCATTCCTTCTTTTTCCAGTCGTGCCAGAATAAAATTATCAATCGGATTGCGCACCCACGAAGAGTTTTTCACGACAGGAATGGCGGGACGGACAGGTTTCACATAAGACCAATGGGTGTTAGTTTCGAGTTTTGAGTTTCGAGTTTCGAGGGACTCAGCGCTCAGCGTTCTGCTTTCATCCCTGACTCCTTGATCTATCCACTTCCGAATCAATTCAATCTGTTCCGGCTTGAGCGGATCGCTGCCCATCGGCATACTTGCCTGACCGTCAGAACCCGTGATCCGAGCCAATAAAATTGAGCCTTTGCTGTCTTTGGGAATAATGATCGCGCCGGAAATTCCTCCGCGCATCGTTGCAGCCAAAAAGTCCAACCGCAACTGTCCCGCAGCCTTTTTCGCGCCGTGACAACTGACGCAGTTGGCATCAAAGATAGGTTTAATATCGCGGGCAAATTCAATACTCTGTGTAGCGGTAACTTCGCGGGTGAAGTTCGTTACCAGCAAACCAATTACGAGAACCAGGCAACAGGTGAGTTTGAAACAGGCTTTCATCTTGTCATCCTTATTTTTTGCAGGGCGATAATATTTAATATATGCTAACATACAATACAGAGAAAAATATATGACCAGAACGACGATTCTTTTGGAAAACGATTTACTACTCAGAGTCAAACAATTAGCGCAAGTTCAGGGAACAACCTTCACGGCAATTTTTCGTGAAGCGCTAAATTCTTACCTCGAAGCGAAACAGGAGCCACGAAGCCTTTCTTTCATTGCCATCGGACAAAGCAGAAAAGGGAATCTTTCCGAAGAGGTGGAAAAAATTCTCCGGCAAAAAGCTCGTCGCAAAAGGAGCTAAGCATGGCAATTATAGCAGATACTGGCGCTCTCTTAGCCCTCATTGATCGAGATGATAAGCATCATCAGCCAATGGTTCACTTTGTTACCAACAGTCAGGAAACCTTTATTGTTCCCAGCCCGATAGTGACCGAGCTTTGTTATATGCTGGTCGAACACATCAGTACCGAAGCGGAGATAATTTTTTTACGCGCTCTGACAAATCGTGAAATGGTACTCGAACATTTCACCCTGAACGACTTGAACCGCGCCATTGAAATTCTGGAACAATACCGCGACGCAGAACTCGGCATGGTAGACGCAACCGTCATGGCGATGGCAGAACGAATGAAAATCAAAACAGTCCTGACGGTAGATCGCCGCGATTTCGGCTTGTTTCGCCCTGTTCATTGCGAAGCGTTTACGCTTGTCCCTGACCTTCCGCGAGCAAAGAAAAAATGCAGGAGCGTAAACTTTTAGTTTGCGTTTTTGTAATCTCTTCCTCTTGTCAATCACTGTGTTCCTGAGCCACAACACAAAGTAAAAGTTTACGCTACTACGCTGCCTTTTTCGGCGCAAACTGAAGCTGCATTCCTAACGCATCCAGGACTTCATTTAAACTATAAATCGTCGGATTGCCGTTCTCTGAAAGCATCCGATACAGGCTCTCACGATTGAGTCCGGTCTTTTTGGCTAAGTCGCCGCACAAGGCTCGCAGTAACAACTTCGGATCGTTTTCTTCCAGGCAGGCATTGAGATAGTCAACCGCAAATTCTTCTGACTTTGCCAGTTTAGTAATTAAAAACTCGTTCCATGGTTTTGCGCCTTGTCTCATAAATTATCCCCAGCTTTGAGATGCCAGTTTAAATTAAACCTGAATGAAATCAACCCCTTGATCAGGCGAAGCCTTGATGTGGAGTGCTGCGGCTCGACGCCGCTTTGCGTTCGTGCCTGAGTATGTGCCGTCAACCATAAATCTTCAACGACGAGACAAAAGCTGTGTCGAGCCGCAGCACTCCAAACGCTCCGCGATTTTCAGTTTTGAGCAACAGAAAAAAGAAGCGCCTGCCTGCCGAACTACGACAGACAGGCGCAAAAGGTACAAGGAAATAAGATTGTCAGCTTAGAAGTTAAGCTTTACAGCAATCTGTCCAGAACGTTCACCCGTACGGACACCATTCGGAATACCAAAGCTATTCACAAGTGCGCCAGTTCCAGTTGCGGGCCTGATCGGGAATCCAGTTAAGCCAAAGTTCGTGCGGTTGAAGACATTGAAGAATTCCGCCCGAATCTCAAAATTAACGCTCTCCCTAATTCGTGTCCGCTTAATGAATCCCATGTTGTCATTATAAGCATTCGGATTCCGCAACTGATTCAGATAAGTAGGGGAATTACCTAATTCAAACGTTCCAGGGATGGTGTAGAAATCGTTATTCAACCAGTTCGTTGACACTGTCCGATCATAAACACCACCGACCAATCCTTTGCGTGGATCAAGGTCCTGGCGGCTAATCCCAGTCGTAATAGCTTTTCCATTCACGATGTTGACACGCTTACGACCGTAGGCAAATCCCCAGTTAGGATAAGAATTGGTCTGCGCGTTAAGCAGAATCAACTGTCCCGCCGTATAATTCCCGACAAATGAAACCGTCCAACCGCCCAGCAGGCGATCAACAAATCCATTGCTGTTGAGGAATTTCTGACCTTTACCAAAGGGGAGATCCATCGCTACGACTAAGTTGAAGATGTGCGGATTATCCGTGTATTGATAGCTTTTCTCGAATTTCAACACATCTGTCTGTGAAAGCGAACGGTCAGTCTTGGGGTTACGATTGTTAGAATCGCCGCCCGTTTGTGAACCAGAAGCGTTGGTTAAGGATTTCGACCAAGTGTAGTTGCTCTCAACAAACAAGTTGCCGAAACGACGATCCAGTTTGACCTGTAATGAATCATACCAGGAGCTGCCAACTGGATTGTATTCATCACTAACCGGGCCGTTGATCTGCGGATAAGGGCGTAGAGCACGCGCCAAGGTTGCGCCTGTCGTTGTACTGGTCTTACCCCAATCGGCTATAAAATTCGTGTAAGGAACTTTGTAGCCTGCTGCAACGACAGCCGGATCGTCAATATACTTAAATAATAGACTATCCAGCGCATAGAACTTCGGGTCTAAAAGATTCAAAGAAAAATGATTCGCTGAAAGACGTGTCCCACGATTGCCAATATAGGCAACTTCAGCCACGAATTTGAATGGCAATTCACGCTGGAAGCCCAGGCTCCAGTTTTGAAAACGAGGAGCGGTGCCTGATTTTGGGCTGATGTAATAAATTTCATCAGCAGCATTACCTGCCGAAGGACTCACAATCGGTGGCGCCAGGAAGCTGGCAGTCGGGGCAAAACCGTTATCCCAGTTCGCACCACCGACGCCACTCGCAGTAGTAGCAAAACCAGTTGCACAACGGATACAGAATCCACCCATCAGACCATTACCTGCTGCATAATAGATACCGTATCCAGCCCGCAGTACTGTTTTCTGATTAATTGACCAGGCTAAGCCGAGACGCGGGCCAAAGGATGATTTGTCAATGATGCCAAAACGATCTTTACCGTTACATCCCGTACAATCGCCCAGATAAGCCAGTGCCCCTTTCAGACCTGAACGTGGATCGGTCAGATTTGGATCGAAAGAAGTAAATGACCCAACCGGATTCGTTTGACGAGGCGTGGGAAGCTCATAGCGCATGCCCAAATTCAAGGTGATATTAGGACGGATTTTCCAGTCTGTTTGCGCGTACCACGCATTGTAACCAAACTTAGCGGAGATACCCGTTCCATTGTAATTACGCGAAGACGAATTCGATAGCCCTAACAAGAAGCTGGCGAAGGGGTCACCTCCACCATTATTGGCTGTTTCGTTAGCAGCAAAGTTGAAAACGCCCTGGACACCAGCGTCATCAAAAGCGCCTGAAGGTAATGGTTCACCTGTCGTCCTCATCTGACGATGGTCAGCCCCAAACTTCCAGTTAAAGTTTCCTCGCACCCAACTATAATCACCACGAAAATGATAAGTATTGTTGAATTGCGTACCGTTAGTTTTCGTTCCATTGGTGTCAGCCAAAGCCTGATACACACCACCAAAAGTAATCACAGGGAAGGCATCAGAACCGGCTTCCGTGACACCTTTCAAACCAAGCTTCTGTGGCCACCCTTTACCAACACTTGGATTTTCAAAATAACTACGCAGCTTAGTTATTCCGTAGCTCAAATGCAGATTCTGCGATGAACTGATAATCCAATCGTAGCCCAGGCGCGCAAAAATCGGCTTATTCGGACTAAAGGCGTTACCATTATTACCAAATAAAGGACCCGGTAATGGCCCAGTAACAACACTACCAATATACTGTGACGAGTAATAACCATTCAGGAGATGCCGCGAACCAATATTCTGATTGATTTTGATACTCCACGAATCCTGCTTATTAACGCTGGTCGTCGTCTGCAAATAATTCGCCGTGAGATTTCCGTTCGTTGGCGCCGGAAGCAACGCCAATACATTTTTACTGACATTACTAAACCGATTCGCCGGAATAACGTTACCAGGAAACGCTAATTTGGTAATGGGGTCGTAGATGATTTTATTGGTGTATTCAGAAAAATCACCATTGCGAAGCTTCACCGTTGGCAGCGTGATAAAGCTTGATGAAGCGGATGCACGGCGGAAATTATCTGTGGTGAAGAGGAAAAATGTCCGGGATTTGTCTTCGTTATATCCACCAAGTGGTCCAAAAATTTTCTTCGGCAAATAGATCGGCCCACCAAAAGTAGCGCCATAATTATTACCGTGAAACGATGGTTTTTTGAAAATCGGATTGGCAACAGTTGAGTTGGCTTTACCAGCCCACGAAGCGGCATTGAGTGCGCTGCTGGTATGGAAGTCAAAGACGTTACCGTGATATTGATTGCCGCCTGATTTCGTCACAAACGATTCGACACCGCCACCTGTGCGACCATATTCTGCGGCAAAGGTATTGTTGATCAGCCGAAATTCTCCGATAGATTCAAATGCGGGTAATCCATTGAAAGCGACGCCACCGGATTCCGGGTTAGTCATATTTGCGCCATCCAGCAAAATTTCTTTGGAACGACGCGCACCACCAGAAATTCCACCTTCCGCACCTGCACCGTTCACGACGCCAGGCTGCAATCCAACGAAGGCCTCAATACTGCGAAGTCCGCCTGCCGAAATCGGCGCATCATTAAAAAGCTTGGGAGCAAAACTTACTCCCACTTCTGTGGTGGCGGTATTTAATTGCGGCGTGGTATCCGTCACCGTGACGCTCTGGCTGACATCGCCGACTTCTAACTGCATTTCAGCGACAGTACGGTTTCCTACTGAAACGATCACATTTGAGCGCGTCAGCTTTTTAAAACCCGCCTGTTCGATAGTCAGCGTATATTTACCAGGATCAAGTCTGGGGAAAACATACAGCCCCGTAGAAGTAGTAGTTGTTTCCAACGGAAAACCGGTACGATCATTTTTGGCAATAATTTTTGTACCAGCTAGTATTGCGCCACTGGCATCAGTGATTGTTCCTGATAACGATCCACTGTCAAGCTGTGCGTAAGTCGCATGAGCAAGAAACAGTAAACAAAGGAGAGTAATCAAATGGCGGACGATTCTCATTGCTTCACCTCGTTGATAATTGTTGATAGTTAACCCAGCTTCGCTAGTAATGGCAATTTTCCTGGAAATTGCATAAGTCTATAAATGCTTCTTATACTGAGTGAGGTTAGGTAAAAATTACACGACTGTCAAGTAGCATTTGATCAATTGGTAAGACTAAGTACTATTTATTTTAATCTTGCCCAGTCGCTCTACAATCATCCACTGAGGTGTTTGATTGAAAGAAATTTTTGATCTGTTGCCTTAAAGTAAAAAGCCCGATTTTCTTGAGGAAAATCGGGCTTTTTACTTGCTATACTAATACCATCTACGGCACAACCACCGCATCGCCAGTGCCTTTGATCGGCAATCTATCCTGACGTGTCGCCCAGACTCCGGCCCCGATACCGATGGCGGCAGCGGCGACAATCACCGCTGGAAGTCCGCCGTGCCACGATGCGAATTTTTCGTCCTGCTGCGTCACATTGGCGCGCGTCGCCGCCTTCGCGTTCGTACCTTGCACTTCGGCGTTGACAGTAGCGGTTCCGGCGGCTGTACCGGCGTGATAGACGACTTTCGCAATGCCTTGTTTATCGGTCAGCACTTCAGCCGTATTCGTGCCGAACATTGATGAGCCTAATAATCCCGTTCCTTCCAGCGTGAATTTCACTGCGGCTTCGGAAACAGGCTTGTTATTTTCATCGGTTACACGCATTGCAAGTTCGCGTGAGCCTTTGACTGCGACATTGAACATACTGTTCAGATTTGTCGGTTTGATGCTGTAGCTTTTGGCATCGAATCCGATTTTGCCGGTTTTGGAATCTTTGATGACTGCGGGAGCGATCACGCGCCAGTCGCCAATCACCATGACAGAGCCGCTGCTGACATCCATCGCGCCGTTCCCTTCCCGCATCTCGACGCGGAAATTTGCGCCTCTGGAAGCCGCCATCACGGAATCTCCGGCACGAACGTAGCCGCTGGCTTCATGGTCAAATTTGATATTGACGTTTCCGGTTAGAAGCTGCGCCGCCAACACACGTGTGGCAGATTGATCGCCAGTTTTTTCAATCGAGACTTTCGCTTTGGCTCCGCTGTTAAGGCTGACCTGCGCTAAAGAATCGAACGTCAAACGGGCACCGGAATTTTTCGGAGCTTCAAGGATTTCTCCGCCCCACAACGATTCACGTCCGGTGCTGAGCTTGCCGTTAATGAGAATTCCGCTCAATGATTCGGAGGCTCCGATAATTCTTGCCGAAGAAATCAGCGGACTGCGCTCAGTTCTGGTGCTGCCATAAAATGCGCCTGAAGTCGTCAATGAAAGTGAACGCATAAACGACGCTTTCTTCGCGTTCAAATCCTGCATCGCCTGTTCGCGTCGTGAAGCTTCGGCTAAGACCACCTGGGGCGCTTTGATTTGAAAACTTCCAATCAATCGCTCCATTTTCTTCACAGCTAAATACTGCACATCTTTTTTGGTCGTGGTCGAAGTCAGCGCTTTGTTATCCGTCGGCTTCGCCGGCGAAGAATATGCGTTGGCTAACACGGTGCCGCGTCCCGCCTGAATGGAAGCGTGTCCGGCTTGCAAATTCACTTTGAAATCAGCCCCACGTGAAGCGGTGAATTCTGAGTTGGAAGAATTTACCATCGCCCCTGATTCTGCCTGCAATTTGACGTTCATTTCTCCGCCCAACAGCGCAGCGTTGAAAGCCTGCGTTCCGGCGGCTTCGTGCAACTTCGCGTTTTCCATTTTCAGTTGGAGTGAAGATCCGGCTCCGATTTTCACTTCCCCTAACGCGCCAAAAACGATGCGCGCATCAGACGAAGCCTGCACTAATTCATCGCCCCAAACCGTGACGAAGCCTTTCGCTTCACGTCCATTAATGAGGACGCTGCCGTTGGATTCGATGATGCCGATAGCGCCGGGAGCAGCGATAGCAGCTTTCGATGTGAGAGCTGCGGCAGGAACTACATTGGTCAAAACCATGGCCAGACTTAATCCCGCGACGCTTAATTTCGTAAACTTCATTGCTTACCCTCCAAAGCAAAATCAACAGTGTGGTTCATCTGCTGATTTGTGTTGATTATCAAATAATGCCGGAAACGGGAGAAGAAAAAATCCTCTCCCGCTCAAATCTTAGCGGACGCTCACGCGCACCGTATTCGCTTTTTTTCCGTCTACGGAAACGATCAGATCAACTTCGCCGTTGACCAGCGCAGCGCGCGGGACACGAACGTTGACTTGATCTACACCCACGTAAAAGCCTTGTGGCCCGGCGTACAGGACTTCGGCATCTACGCCAGCGATTTTCGCGGAGACACTGCTTAAAGCGTAACGATTGCGAATGCCGGAACCAAACAGCGTGAGGAAAACCTGTTCTTCCGGCGGCCCTAAATTAATGGGTGCAGGCATAAATTTCTTCTGCGCCGCATCATACTGCGCGACGGCTTCGGTGACTTGTGAATTGTCGGATTTCACTCTGGTCACGTAAGCTGCCGGAACTCCCTGCCCATCAGAATTCGCCGTGAACAATGCTGGAGCCATCGCTGACACCGCCATTGTCCCCGTCGAAATGACTTCACCGTTGTAGGCGATGACCACTTTAGCATCGCCTTCACCTGTACCTTCAGGAATCTGATAGTTGATTTGATAAGGTGAAACGAAATAGAGCGGCGCTATCCGTTCGACCTTATTGCTGTCAGTCACAAAGATTTTGACGCCGCCCAATTCAGACGGGAGCGGCAAAGATTTGGCACTGTCAGTTTCAAGCCCGAAGCCTTCGCCAAAAGCGGTGGCAATGGATTCCGGCGCAATGGCCGAAGGGCTGTAACTGGCGGCAGAAACACTGGTCGCATTGATAATGCGCCCACGTCCCGTGCCAATTGCTCCCGAAGTCGCATAAGCATTATCTACGCTATCGTAGAAAAATACCTGCACACGGCTGGCGTTCAATCCACATTCATTAGAACTAAATTTTTTGATAAGACTGAAGCTCTGACCTTTCAAAAGACCCAGTTTTTTCAAGTCTAAATCAAAGCCTGGAGCCGTTCCGACTTTGTTCCCACTCGCATCAAAAAATTGATAGGTGTAGTAATAAATATCGGTGTTCGCGTCGTAGCCTGAAGCCTCAACGGTGAATTCATTCGCGCCGGATTTTGTAAAGACAACCAGTGGTTCCAAACGCGGAGCCAGCGGATTAATAAAGCGTGAATTGTTTTGCACTCTGCCGGTCAGCGTACTGCTTCCCAGCACCGTCGCCGCGCCGTCTGAGCTTCGTGTTACTTGTAAGGTAGACACGATTTCATCCGGGATAATCTGACTGGCGGCAAGGTTCGTAATCGCACCCGCCGGAGCTGGAATCTTCGGATCAAAAACAATTCGGAAGGTCGAAGAACTAAATCCGTTAATCGTGACGGACGTTGCCAGATTCAAGAGCGTCGCCGTCCCATCTGTCACCCGATAAATATTGAAGGTTGTGCTGTCATCGGTATTCGTAATCTTCCCGCTCGTGACATCAGCTCCGGTACGGCGCACAGCTAAGTTGACAGTCATTGACTGACAACCCGTATTGCCAACCGTGAACGTTCTGGAGGGACGGCTTGAGGCGGCTTGTAATTCACGTGCCGGAACAACTGCATCACCAAAATCAATCGCCGAAGCAAGTGACACAGAGGCACTCGCGGGTGAACAGGCTGAAACTGTCAACGGCAAAATATTCGATCCCACGCCATCTGAAGTAACGACCGAAATATTAACCGTTCCTGCCGCTGTCAATTCTGAACCTGACACCACAGTTGTAAGCTGCGTCACACTCACAAAAGTTGTCGTGCGTGAGGTTCCGTTCCAACGAATTCTGGCGCCTTCGCAGAAGCCAGTGCCAGTCACCGTCAAGGTGAAATTTCCATTACTAATATAAGCAATGGTCGGATTCAAAACCGAAATCACCGGAGCGACGGTCAGAATGACTGCGCCTGAAGTGCCACCACCCGGAGTCGGATTAGTCACTCGGACAACATAAACTCCGGCGCAGGCAATGTCCGTTGCCAGGTAATCAAATGAAACCTTCGTGCCAGAAACATAACGGGTCGGGCAAGGTCGGCCATTCAGATACACAATTGCGCCAGCGACAAAGCCGCTGCCATTGACATCCAGCGTGCCTGCCGAGCCTGCCGCGATAAAGGCATTACTTAAACTACCGGCGACGGGAACCGGATTATTGATGGTGAACGGCAAGGAAATTGTTGTCCCTCCGCCTGGCGCCGGACTGAAGACGGCGACGTTAGCAGGGACGGATAAAGCAAATGCGACGTTGGCCGCCGGAACCAGAGCCGTTAATGAAGTCGCGCTGATATACGTCGTCGCCAGATCAACGCCATTCCAACGAATCTTTGATTGTGGAATAAAATTTGTGCCAGTCACTGTAATAGTGAAAGCAGGACTACCGGCAATCGTCGAAGCAGGAGAAATCGTCGTCAAAGTCGGAGCCGGAATTACTAATTGAATCGCCTGGTTACCGGTAAAAATTGCCTGTGCCAGCAGATTTCCGTTCACATCCGCAATTTCCAGAGGAACAGGTGTACTGCTGAATCCTATCGAAGTATTCGTGCCATACGCGCCCTGCGCAACATTGAAAGTGACTCTGGCAAATTGACGTGTCCCCATGGTAAAAGCCTGTCCTGGTGGAAGGACGACGCCTATCGCAACTTTTCCATTCACCAGAAGCGTAGCCGGATCAGCATTGACTAATAATAATCCGGCGCTGGCATCCGTCCCCAAAACTACCGTCGGGCTACTTAATTTGGTCGGATCAAACGACAGGGTAAAAATAATTCCTGATTCGTTCCCCAGCGAGATCAGCTCAATCGGGACAGTGACGGTTCCCGGCCCAAAAGTGGGCGCGCCAACTTTGACTTCGCGCGCCATTTCCAGACCTGCTTTAGTGCCTTCCACTTTAATCGCTGAGGCAGGGCCACCTGTCGCTGTCAAAGGATCAAGTCCTGAGGCATAGCGCATGGCTTGCACGGCGTCACCAATTGAAATCCTGCCGTCTCCCAGCGACGTGCGCGGAGCGCAATCTGCGCGTTGGAACTCGGCTCCCTCTTTAGCGGTCGCCGCTCCCAGCGCAAATTTAGCAATTTGCTCGTAATCGTTATTATTGATGATCGTCCTACTTGAAACCACCTGACCTTCGTAACCCTGGTTGACTTGTGCCAGACCATTCAGCGAGGGCCGGGAATAGGCTAGGATACTCCCGGCCATAATCATCCCCAGCGCGATCCATCGAATGATCCTGAAGTTGCCCGACTTAACAACCATTCCTTCTTGATTCATTATATTTTCCCTCATAGATGTGAGTTTTTTTGGACGTGAGGCATTCAGAAAATGTAAGGCTGATATTTTTTCTCAGCAGTTATTGATTAATCGTGGTTCTTTTTTGAGGGGGCACGATTGTATGGCGGTAATCGGTGAACGGCTGTAGCAAAGATCAAAGTACCGTCATCAGCGTAAAAATTGTGAATAATCTTAGTAGTTCACTCATTACCAAACTGAAAAATTGCTGATCTTGATGACTTAGCGGTACTTCAAGAATAATCTCAACAAACTCGCTTAAAGAGACTGATTGTTGAGTACATTTACTTTTTATATTTCAAAGTTCAGGTTAATAATTTCCGCTAAGACAACCGAACTATACACGAATTCGGTCAAATCGCCAAGTTTATAGTTTGCTGTAAGTTACGTGCCAGAGTGAAGTCGGTCAACCTCAGTTTTCCGCAGCTTTTCGCCAGCAGCTCCCGTGGTAGCGATCCGCGTGAAGCTGGCTCATCCTTTCCAATCAGGCAAAACAATACTTTTCGACACCCACAAATTATGTTTTAATTCGAGGTCTTACATCTCTGTCCTCAATTGAGATTACCGATCCTGATATTTATTGGAGATTAAAATGTCGAAACGTACCCTTTCCTTTCTTAGTAGTTTTTTGTTGTCAGTTACTTGCCTGATGACACTTTCATTTAATATTTTCGGTTCAATTAGTGAACCTAAAACCTGGCAACTGGCACCGCCGTCACCTTCGTTTTCCGATGCTGAACGTCAGTCCGAACTCAGCAAAAGACGGCAGCAAGTGATGAACCGAATGAACGAAAAAAGTCTGATGGTGTTGTTCAGCGCGGAACCCAAGCTCTATACCAACGACGTAGACTACCCGTACCGTCAGGAAAATAATCTTTATTATCTGACCGGAATCAAGCAGCAGGACACAAAATTAATTCTGGTTCCCGGCGCAAAAACAATGCAAGCAATTCTGTTCATTTCCAAAATTGATGCGCGGAGGACAACCTGGAACGGAAAAATGCTGACCATTGAAGAAGCTCGCAAAATCAGTGGTATTCAGGAAGTCTGGGACTTGGATCAGTTCAATCAATTTATGCTTTTCCTCTCGCCGCGTGCGGGTTATGCACTGGCGAACGGAGGCGCTCCCAGAGGTCGAGGTGCCGCTCCCAAGTTTGACGAAAAATGGCTGCCAGAATTCGCTACCATCCGCGAAGCAATTAATAAAGATCAAGGCGAATTATTTTTACTTTTGCCGGGCGGATTAAATTCTGTTGAGTACAAACAGGAACAGGAATTCACGCAGAAAATCGCGCCCATCAGTTCAGGGTTTGCCTTGAAAAGTGCGATGAGTATTTTCGCTGAACTCCGCCAAATCAAATCTACTTACGAAGTCAGATTGATGCAACAAGCTGTAGACATCAGCATCGAAGGCTTTAATCGTGCCTTTGCTGTCGCGGCTCCAAAAGTTTTTGAATACGAAGTACAAGCAGAATTCGAGTACACCTATCGCAAGCGTAATGCTGATAGTTGGGGCTATCCCTGCATCGTCGGCGGTGGCGATAACGCGACAACGCTGCATTACGAAACCAGTCAGGATCAATTGCCTGATAACGGCTTATTATTGATGGATTGTGCAGCGGAATTCGATCATTACAGCGCAGACATCACGCGGACGATCCCGCTGAGCGGAAAATATTCACCCGCCCAAGCCGAAATTTATCGCATCGTGTATGAAGCACAGGAAGCCGGAATCAAAGCTGCCCGCGCTGGAAAGACCAAAACCGATTCGCACAACGAAGCGACGAAAGTTATCAAAGAAGGTTTGTTGAAATTGGGCTTGATAACTTCTAAAGATAATGACGAATACCGCATCTGGTTTATGCACGGAACTTCGCATTGGCTGGGAATGAACGTCCACGATGTTGGCAATACGGACAAATTATCCGCTGGAATGATCTACACCGTAGAGCCTGGGATTTACGTTCGCGCCGATGCATTAGACAATTTGCCGAAGACACCGGAAAACGAAAAATTCATCGCTGCCGTGAAGCCCGCGTATGAAAAATACAAAGGCATCGGCGTCCGCATCGAAGACGACGTCTTAGTCACCGACGGCGAACCAAAAGTTTTATCAGGCACATTGCCGCGCAAGCTCGAAGATGTCGAAGCCTTCATCGCACAATTGAAATCACGAGTTTTGAAAAACGGATTGCCATAAACGGCAGAAGCCCGACTGTTAAGGAGGGCTACCGTTCTCTGGAAATAGTTTCCAATGCACCGACGCCCTCCTTAACAGTCGGGCTTCTGCCTTGAATCTTATGAACAACTCACGAAGAAATTTCTTACAAACTACTACTGCTTCTCTTTCCGTCGCGGCAATCAGCGCTGCCCTGCCAGTTCAAAAAGCCGCGAAGCCATTACGCATTCTGATCCTCGGCGGCACTGGTTTTATTGGCCCGCATCAGGTTCGCTACGCTTTGGCGCGGGGACATAAACTGACGCTTTTCAATCGTGGGAAAACAAATCCCGGATTATTTCCCGATGTCGAACATCTCGCCGGAGACCGTCAAAAAAGTGAACTCGACGAACTGAAAAATCGTGAATGGGACGTAGTGATTGATAACCCTACGACAATTCCAAGGTGGGTACGCGAAGCCGGAGCGGTGCTCAAAGGCAAAGTGAATCAATACGTTTTCATTTCGACGATTTCAGTATTTTCGGATCACAGCATCATCGGGATGGATGAGAATGCGCCGCTCGCTACGACCACTACGCCTGATGATGAAAAAAACAACTTGATGAATTACGGTGCGCTCAAAGCACTTTCTGAAAAAGAAGCGGAAAAAGCGTTTCCCGGACGCGCTACGATTATTCGTCCCGGCTTAATTGTCGGCCCCGGAGACCCGACTGACCGCTTCACTTATTGGCCCGTCAGAATTAATCGCGGCGGAGAAATTCTCGCTCCCGGCGATGGCACTGATCCAATGCAATTTATTGATGCGCGCGATTTAGGCGAATGGTCAATTCGGATGGTCGAACAGGGAGCCTTTGGGATTTACAACGCGACCGGCCCCAAATCTGAATTGTCTACCGCCGAAACGCTCTACGGCATCCGCGCCGTCACAACCGCCGACGTAAAATTCACGTGGGCGGATTGGAATTTTCTCCAACAAAACAAAGTCAGCCCGTGGAGCGATATGCCCGTCTGGGTTCCCGGCAAAGAGCCGTCTATGGCAGGCTTCGCCAGAATCAATTGCGCCCGCGCCATCGCACAGGGCTTAACGTTCCGATCATTAGCCGAGACCGCTGCGGCGACGATTGAAGATTTCAGCAAACGCCCCGCTGACAAAGCGAAGTTGAGTTCAGGGTTATCAGCCGCCCGTGAAGCTGAGATTTTGAAGCTTTGGCATGAGAGTCAGAAGGCGAAAAAATAGACTGGAGCGCAAGCGTCCCAGCTTGCTCCAAGCGTAGCGTCATTCATATCATGCGACGTTTGCAAGCGAGACGCTTGCGCTCCAGTCATCCGCTAGTTCCTCACACAACTTTCTGTTATTCTTACCCTCTGAAATCTTCTTTCAATCTTCGGAGAAATTTACGATGCAACGATTAGTTCTTTTGTTCACTCTGCTGCTTTCGATTCCTGTTTTCGCACAGGAAAAATTACGCAGTCTTGCTGACATTTACGATCCGACTTTTGCTTATTTCCTTGATAACTGGAGCGACGCCGCCACGCCCCAACAACTACGATTGTATAAATCCGAAGGAATTTGAATTGATGATGTCTCCCAAATCCAGACACCGCGTCGTTGATCCGAATCTCGTCAAGTACCTGCGGACGCTCATGCTGAAATTTATTACGGAAAATTTGTAATGACCTTTGCCGATCAAAAACTTGCACAACGCCTGGAAAAAGCCAACGCTCTCGAAGGCGTAGAATATGCCCGCGCACACGCGAAACGGTTCCCTTACATCGGTTCTACTTCTATCCAAATTATGGGTGGACATGCAATTTTTGCGGGAGCCAATTCTCCGCTCACGCAGGCATTCGGGTTAGGACTGAACGGCACAGTCACCAAAGCAGAGCTTGACGAACTGGAAGAATTTAACAAATTCCACGATGCGCCAACAAACATTGAAATGTGTCCGTTAGTTGATCCCGGACTGCTGGAAATGCTGACCCGGCGTGGCTATAAGATTCTTGAATACAGCAACGTTTTATTTCATGAGCTGAAAGAAATTCCTGAATTGAGGACTGACGTTTCTGTCAGAATTCCGAATAACTATGAAGATGATTTATGGGCGCGAGTCGTTTCGCTGGGATTTATCCCGGTCGAAGAACCGGAGCCGATGATGCTGGAAATCACTGTGACGATGTTTCATTCGGAATCTTCCGTTCCCTTTTTAGTTGAAATTGATAACCAGCCCGCTGGCGGCGGCGGTCTCTTCATG
>JAYVRW010000149.1:0-5796 GCA_043775925.1 Blastocatellia bacterium | reverse complement strand
TCCCGGCGAACGCAGTTCAATAGTGGAAAGGGGAGCGCTGCGCAAGGGGCACGGCTCCACTTTCCACGGCTGTTGGGACAAGAAAAGTTTCCCTTTTCATCAATACCGATCCCCGCCCGTCGATCACTGACCACCCCCGTATTCCCGACCACCTCTTTTCCATCCCCTGCTGCGAACTGCGAACTTCTCATCGGCAGAAATGCCATCGCAGATGCATAAACAAGGGTCATGACGGTGAGATTGACGAGCCAGGCTCGGAGCTGACGAAGCGAAGCGAGCATAAGAGTACGTCTCCAAAGTAAGCCAAAGCAAGGCGCGTTCAGGCGTCCCCCTGTGCTTTCGCACAGGAATTAGAAAAGGCCTTCAGAGTGAGTGAAGGGTGTGGCTAAAGTAACGGCTGTGAAAATGAATCAAGTGGATTGAAAACGCCATCTTAAGAAAAAATCAAGTCAGGTCTCAAATCAGTTACTCTGTATAGGTAATGGACAGCCCGCAGATTGTCCCCACTGCCATTTTTTGTCAAGGAGTTTTTTTGCATTTGTTTCTAACCTTTTAGAAACAAAACTAATTATCCTGTAGGTTCTGATCTGGTTTTGCGATCAATCTTCCCATTTCCGTCTGCACTTATTGGCGGCTTTCACCACACTAAAACCATTCACCTCGTCTAGTATGGTCGTCGGCATTTTCACGGAGAGGATTGGAAATCAACAGCTTGTCAGTTGCACTCTATTCCATCGGAAAAACCGATTTCCGCTTCAAATGCTATTTTCTGTTTCTACCTAATTACCCGAAGCCCCTAAAGCTAATAGGCAACCTGGAGAAATCATTCGCACCTTGACAAAAATCATCTCACCTTGTTACTCTCCACAACTTGAAAATTTGACTATCTTAGGCTCGTAGCTCAGGGGTAGAGCACTACATTGACACTGTAGGGGTCAGCGGTTCAAATCCGCTCGAGCCTACCATTTACCAAATGGTTGTTAGTCTTGCTTCATTGTTCAACGCCAGCTCCAGAAGTGTTGTCAACAAACGGGTAAAGTGATTGGCGAAATTGCTTCCCTGACGACCGCTGACGTAGGACCTGACCTAAAACGCACTTTTCTTCATCGCTTTTAGTACGGCGTCCTTACAATTTATTTGGTTGAGATTTGAGTTTTTTTCAATTCTCGTAGTTATTTTTTTGCCCTGGTAACGGATTTTCAGTGAGCGAAGTACAAACACAATCGAATACCGCATTTGATCTGCTCAAACAGCAAGACCGCGACACGGCTAAAAAAGCTCTCGCAGTGCGACTTTTTATTAACGGCGTCAAGCAGGACGAACCCGTAGATTTGGGCTACATCGTCAAAGAAGGCGAAACCGTTGAAGCCTTAACGCCTGATGCTGGCAATGAAGCGTTGGAAGTGTATCGTCATTCGACTGCGCATTTGCTCGCAGCGGCAGTGCTTGATTTATATCCAGGGACAAAACTTGGCATCGGGCCTGCTTTGTTAGATGATCCGAAGGGCGGATTTTATTACGATTTTCATCGTGAAGACGGCTTACGTTTTACGCCCGAAGATTTGACGAAGATCGAAAAGAAAATGCGCGACCTCATCAAGCGCAACCTTGAGTACAAGCGCCTTTCGATGACTAAAGCGGAAGCCGAAGCAAAATTCGCCGAAATGGGCGAGCCGCTCAAATGTGAATTGATCGAAGAAAAAGCGGGGGAAACCGTCAGTTGCTACACGATTGAAGGAACTCCGTTTGTAGATTTTTGTCTGGGGCCGCACATTCCTTCGACCAGCAAAATCAAGGCGATCAAATTGCTTTCGATTGCCGGAGCGCATTGGAAAGGTGATGAGACGCGTCCGCAAATGCAGCGCATATACGGCACTTCGTTTTTCTCGCAGGAAGAATTAGACGAATGGATTAAGAATAAAGAAGAAGCCGAAAAACGCGATCATCGCAGGATCGGCCCTGAACTTGATTTATTCAGCTTCAGCGATGCGATTGGGCCAGGACTGGTTTTGTGGCATCCCAACGGAGCCATGATCCGCAAAGGCATTGAGCAATTTCTCAACGAAGAATTGATGAAGCGCGGTTACAGTTTTGTAAATACGCCGCACATCACGCAGGCTGAACTCTTCCGCATTTCGGGGCATCTCGATCATTATCAGGAAGGTCTGTATCCGGCGATGCACACGGGCGACAAAGGCGAAAAAGAAGATGTCGAATATCGCCTGAAGCCGATGAACTGCCCGTTCCATATTCAGATTTTCAAAGCGAAGCAGCGGTCATATCGTGATTTGCCACAACGCTATGCTGAATACGGAATGGTCTATCGTTACGAGCGCTCAGGAGTGACCCACGGATTGATGCGCGCGCGTGGATTTACGCAGGACGATGCGCATTTATTCTGCACACCTGAACAATTAAAAGACGAAGTATTGGGCTGCCTTGATCTGGTAGATCAGGTTTTCAAAACTTTTGGATTTGAATACAAAGCTGAATTATCCGTTCGTCATGCAACCGATCACAGCAACTATATTGGTACTGATGAGGTCTGGAGTTTAGCGGAGAGCGCATTGACTACAGCGTTAAATGAATACGGTTTGCCGTACGTGCGGATGGAAGACGAAGCCGCCTTTTACGGACCTAAAATTGATTTCAAAGTTGTAGATGCCATCAAACGCACGTGGCAGCTTTCAACCATTCAGGTTGATTTTACCTTGCCGCAACGATTCGGGATTGAATACATCGGTTCCGATAATTCACGTCATCAACCGATCATGGTGCATCGTGCGATTCTTGGATCATTTGAAAGATTTTTTGGCATTTTGATTGAGCATTACGCCGGAGCGTTTCCGGTGTGGCTGGCTCCGATGCAGGCAATGGTACTCCCGATTTCTGATCGCTTTAATGAGCAAGCCATCGCCGTTGAAAAAGAATTACAAGCGGCAGCATTCCGCGTGCAGGCGGATCTTCGTAACGAGAAAATCGGCGCGAAGATTCGTGATGCACAACTAAAGAAAATCCCCTTCATGCTTGTCATCGGCGAGCGCGAAGCGGAAGCTGGGACGGTCGCAGTGCGTGATCGTGTCAAAGGAGATTTGGGCGCGATTCCCATCGCGGAATTCGCGGCTCAACTTAGCGAGTTAGTCAAAACTCGTGCATTAACAACTTAACGCTGAGGCCTGAAGGCTGAGCCTTGAATCTAATTCATCGTTCATCACTCATATTTCATCGTTCATCCTCGGAGGTGAATTTATCGCAATCACACCCTTTCAAGGCGGTTATCGTGGTCCTCGTGGACAACAACGGGGTAATCAAAGGGGCCCACAAGTCCGCATCAATGAGCGTATTCGCGCCAAAGAAATTCGAGTCATAGATGAAGAAGGTCAAGTCGGCGTCATGTCGCCTTACGATGCGCTGCGTATTGCGCGGGACCGTGGGCTGGACTTGATCGAAATTGCGCCGACCGCGCAACCACCGGTTTGTAAAATCATTGACTACGGCAAATATTTGTACGAGCAGAAAAAGCGCGCCCACGAAGCCAAGAAAAAACAAGTTATTATTGAAGTCAAAGAAATCAAATTTCGTCCTTCGACCGACGATCACGATTACAACTTCAAGATGAAGCACGCACAGGAAATCCTGGAGGGTGGTGACAAAGTCAAAGCGACGATTCGCTTCAAAGGACGTGAAATCACCCATAAAGAACTCGGTGCAGCCTTGCTCGACCGCCTGACAAAAGACCTTGTAACATTCGGACAACCTGAATTTCGTCCGAAGCTGGAAGGGATGCAAATGATTGCCATCTTTTCGCCGAAGAAAACTACCAGCTAATTGAAGTTAGTGATTAGCCGTTAGCAGTTGTTAATCGCTAAGTGCTAACACCTAACCGCTTTCATACGGAGTAATTATGCCTAAATTAAAAACACATAAAGGAGCGGCGAAGCGTTTTCGCACCACCGCGACCGGAAAGATCAAGCGCGGGCATTCGCATGCGCGCCATATCCTGACGAAGAAATCGGCGAAGCGGAAACGCTTCTTAGATATTGACGTATTAGTTTCTAACAGCGATATGAAACGAGTCGAAGCCATGCTTCCATACGGCAGTCACTAATTTCCTGTTTTGCTGGTAATCACCCAAAACTCGAAACCCGAAACTTCTTAACTAAATTATTGGAGGGGAATTATGCCTCGCGCAAAACGTGGAAATAAACGCTTACAGAAACGCAAAGACTTACAAAAACTAGCTAGTGGATACCGTGGTACAAAAAGCAAACTGTATCGTTCAATGCGGGAATCTGTCCAGCGCGGATTGAAATTTGCTTACGTCGGACGCAAGCTCAAGAAGCGTCAGTATCGCGCACTTTGGATCGTTCGTTTGAATGCCGCAGCTCGCTTAAATGGCATGAGCTATAGCCAATTCATGCATGGTCTGAAAGTAGCGACGATTGATTTAGATCGTAAAATTTTATCGGATATTGCAATTCACGATCCAAATGCTTTCACTGATCTGGCCAACGCAGCCAAAAAGGCGCTTGGTGAAAAATATCCAGTGACGGAGAAGGTCGCAGCTCCGGTTAAAGCAGAGAAGGCGGTTCGAGTCTCAAAACCCGCACCTCCGAGCAAACCAGTGGCAGTTGAAGCGGCAGCGCCAGTTGTTGAAGTTGCAGCAACTCCGGCTCCGGTCGTAGAAGCAGCGGTTGCTGCGCCAGTAGCAGTAGTTGAAACCGTCGCAGCAGTAACTCCCACACCTGTAGTCGCTGTCAGCAAAACTTCTGACCTCGTGAGAATCTCTGATTTGAACGAAGCAGACGATCATAAACTGAACGCCGTCGGCATCTGGCTCTGTTCGGAATTGCTGGAAAAAGGCGCGACGAAAGCTGGACGATCTGAAATCGCCACATCTTCAGGCTGTGAAGAAAAGAGCGTCCTGCGCTGGGTCAATCAAGTGGATTTGTTCAGCCGTATCTCTGGCGTCAGTGAAACTCTGGCTAACTTACTCGAAGTAGCTGGTGTTGATACCGTCGTCGAATTGGCGACACGTGTTCCGGCGAATTTGACGGCGAAAATAGTGGAAGTTAACGAAGCCGAAAAAATCGTCGAGACCGCACCGACTGAAGAAGAAATTGGAGCTTGGGTGGCTCAGGCGAAAGAGCTGCCACGCGTCATTTCGCACTAAGCGCCACGATAATCAAAACTCGATCCCCAAGACTTTTGTATAACGGCAAAAGTCTTGGGTTTTTCTTTATTTTTTATGACTGATCGCATTGCACAATTACAGGCAGATTTTGAGGCCGCGCTGGTAACCGTTACAAATGAAGAGAGCTACCATAAGCTGAAAGATCAGTGGCTCGGTCGCAAGAGCGGAATCATTACGTCAGAGATGAAATCGCTCGGCACATTTTCGCCCGAAGAACGCAAAGCTGTCGGACAGAAAATTAACGAATTCAAAAATTTCGTCGAAGCTGAACTGGAAAAATTGCAATCCAAATTCGCAGCCGAACGCGAAGCTGCACAACTCGCTACAGAAAGCATTGATGTGACATTTCCTGGATGCCGGATTCCGCCTGGACATCTGCACCCCATCACATTGCTGCGCCAACGGATCGAAGACATTTTCGTTTCAATGGGCTACAAAATCGAAGACGGCCCCGAAATCGAAACGAATTTTTTCAACTTCGATGCGCTGAACATTCCGCCGAATCATCCGGCGCGCAGTTCGCAGGATACCTTTTATATTGAAGGCTCAGAATTTGCGTTACGCTCGCAGACTTCGACCATGCAAATTCACGCGATGCAAAA
>JAYVRW010000148.1:0-5811 GCA_043775925.1 Blastocatellia bacterium | reverse complement strand
ACTGCGTGCGGGCTTCTGCATTAGGAGAATTCAATTCATCGGCGCCCGCAATTCTGGCTTCAGCAACTCACCCCATTTTTTATCAAACTGATGCACCTGCGTGACACGAAGATTCTCATGATAAATTTCTCGCCCTTCATTGGCCCATTGAAAAATGGAACCTTCCAGGTTCTCGACACTGGCGTAGCCCTGATTTTTTAGCTTTTCAGCCAGCATCGAAGAACGCCAGCCAACTGAACAATACGCAACGACAGGCTTATCTTTGGGATAATTTTTCAGCGCTTCTGCGACTTGCGTTTCATCTCCGGCGTTGATGGCTCCGGGCAAGTGACTGACCGCAAATTCTTCCGGTTTTCGGGCGTCAAGCAGCAACGGTTTTTCACGCTTTGCATCTTTTAGCCAGGCATCCAAATCATTAGTAGAAAGCTGCTTTACTGAAGGAAATTTAGCGCGGACGGTTTGCTTGATGTCCTGCAAGGGATCAGAATTTTTTGCGACTTGCTGTGGTTTCGCGCAGGCTGCAAAAAATAATGCGATAAGGAAAATATTAAGAATCTTCATTTTTCTATCAGCGGTACAGTACGGTGAGCGGTAGCGATTTGGTGCCATGTTGACCAGATCGCTACCGCTCACCGTACTGTACCGCTCCTGGTTCGGAATGTGCCAAATCATGCGCTCCTCCGCCTGGAATCATCAATGAAATAATCGTCGCAATTCCAACTGCGATGAAGCCGAAGATAAATGCTTTTTGTAATGACGCAGCCAGTGCTTTCTGCAAAAATTCTGCCGCTTCCGGCGTCATCGCCGCCCGCGTAGACTGCCGAATTAACGACGCTACATCGCTGTGCTGCAAGGCGAAAGATGAGAGTTGCCCGCTGCCTCTCGATAATTCATTGCGCAGGCTCCACGACAGGACGGCTCCCATTGCTCCGATGCCGAGCGCGGCTCCGATGCTGCGGGCAAATTGGACGGTGGATGTCACGACGCCAAGTTGCATGCGCGGCGCGGAATGCTGTGCGCCAATCATCAGCGTCGCCAGCGTCATACCGCCTCCCAATCCTAAAAAAATACCAGCGAGCGCGAGCTGTGAAATTGTCGTGGCAGACGAAACATACGCCATCAAAGCGCCCCCGGCTAACATCAAAACCATGCCACCGACTGCTACGACACGGTAGCCAATGCGTAAGATAAGCTGCGCGCCAATAATCGAACTAAACACCCACGCCAGAATAAATGGAGTCAGAATTTGTCCGGCTCCCGTCGGTGTTTTGCCGATGACCGCCTGCGCAAAAAGAGGTAAATAAATCATCGTGCCGAACAACATCATTCCCGCGAATAATCCATGCAAAGCCGTCACCGTTACCATCCGATGCTTAAAAATACTCAATGGAATCAAGGGTTCCGGGCTGCGGCTTTCAATAAAAATAAAGAATGCAGTCAAAGCCAATAACGCGAAAATTCCGGCGATAATCATCGGCACACTAAGAGCGCTACCACGCTCCACCAGCACTAATAACAACACCATCGTCAAACTCAAAATGATGGTTCCGGCATAATCTAAATGAATGTTGGTGCGTCGTTCATGGATTTCGGTGTACGCAAACCAGATGAACATGGCCGCTAATAAACCAAACGGCAGGTTGATATAAAACACCCAGCGCCACGATAAATGCTCCGTCAAATAACCGCCAACCAGCGGACCAAATAACGAAGCTACGCCCCACATCCCGCTGAAAATTCCAATCATTTTGGCGCGGCGTTCCAGCGAGAGCAAATCGGCGACGATGGTCATGCCGACTGGAAATAAAGCTCCGGCTCCGATGCCCTGCAAGGCGCGAAAGGCGATTAATTGGGGCATCGTGTGCGCTGCTCCCGACAGAGCTGATCCGATGATGAAAAATAATAGGCCGCCAAACATCGCCGGACGACGCCCAATTAAATCCGCCATCTTCCCCCAGATCGGAGTCATCACCGTTGAAGTCAAAAGATACGCGACCGCGACCCAGCTATAAATTTCTATGCCGCCCAACGTAGCGATCACTGTTGGCATCGCCGTCCCGACAATCGTGCTTTCCAGCGCACCCATGAAAATTCCAAGCGCGACGCCGATGATGGTGAGCCGTGTTTTCAAATCAGACTGTGAGGCTTCAACTACTTCATTGCTATTCTTCATTAATTTTTTATCTCACGCATTTTTGCGCAGTACCCACGTCGTCATGCATCGTAAACTCTGAACGTTAGTAGTCTTGATTGGTTCGATCAATTCGGCTTTTAATTGTGTAGTCAGATCGAGCAAAAATTTTTCGTCCACCAGAAAAAACTCACTCTTGTCAGGGCTGACAAAACGTCGCCCGTCAATTTTTGTGACGAGATTTTCAATCCCGATATTTGACGCAAGACGCGCAAAAAACATGCCGCCGGGTTTAAGCTGCTGCCACATGCCATTCAGCATGCGCAGAAAGTGCTCTTCGTCATGTGCAAAATGAAGTACGGCGCTGCAAATCACGACATCGAATTTATTTTCGCCAAAGACATTTTTTTCGACCTCCGCCAACTGAAAATTTTCCAGCGGCAGTTGTGGAGCCAGGTGATGCGCGAGGCGACGCACATACGCGATGCTTTCCGTGCTGCCGTCTACGCCAAAGACTTCGTAGCCTTCGCGCAAAAAATAAATGATGTTACGACCGCCCCCGCATCCGGCATCCAGAATCTTCATGCCGGGAGTGAAGCGTCCTTTCAGAAGCTGATCGAAAAGATAAACATCTATGTCGCCAAATTGTTCGTGGATTGTGTTCATAAATTTGAGTCTTCATTAAGACAGGCAAAAACTTCACGGTAAAATTCAGGATGCGACTGCCAGGTTTGTCCGGTGACGATTTTTCCATCGCGGACGGCTTGCAATTCGCTGACGTACACCGCTCCGGCTGATTCGCATTCCGAACGACAATGTTCATAAGCTGTGACCCGCGTTCCAGCTTTCAAAACGCCTGACGTAATCAACACTTGCACACCATGACAAATCGCCCACACCCACTTTCCTTGCGCAGCAAATTTGCTAACGATTGATTTGACTACATCATTATGTCGCAAATATTCAGGAGCGCGTCCGCCGGGAATTAATATCGCGTCGTACTCATCTACATTGACTTCGCTGAACGCAAGGTGAGATTCGACTCCATAGCCCTGCCGTTCGACATACGTGTCCCAGCCATCTTCAAAATCATGAATGACGAGGTGCATGCGTTTGCGTCTGGTGGAAGCAATGACGGCTTCGTGTCCAGCTTCCAGAAATCTGTGGAAGGCGTAAAGCGTTTCAAATCCTTCGCCGCCGTCGCCGGTAATAATCAGAATCTTTTTCATAGGGACTCCTCTTGAAAATTAAGAACCGTATTTTGTAATCAGGCATTCTACCTTTGTCTCAAGAAACGTGAAAGTGATTCGGTCAATAGATAGACCATAGATCAGGCGGATCCGCGTAAATCCGCCACCCGCCCGATCTGTGGCCTATCCTTTTGTAATATTATTGTATTAGCCACTCCCACCGTTTCGCCTTCCGACGAATTAATGATAGTTTTTACTAAGTTTAAATTACCGTTTCTCACAATTCACAGGAGGACATTTGCAAAACAACGAATTAACCAACCAACATCCGTGGACTTTGCCCTGGTGGAAAGCCTCTGCCGGAAACGCTTCGATTTTATTTTATCTTACCGTGATTCATATTTTGGCGATCACGGGTTTTATCCTGTTCCCACTCCCAAGCCTGAAAGTTTTTTTAATTACTGCCTTTTTTACGATCATCGGCGGAGTCGGAACAACTGTTTGCTATCACCGCTCGTTGTCTCACCGCGCCTTAAAACTTAACCGCGTCGTCGAAGACATTTTGATTTTCTTTACAATGTTCAATGGCTCTGGTTCGCCACTCTCCTGGGTCGCCAATCATCGCCATCATCATTCCAAAGCTGACACGGAAGAGGATGTTTCCAGCCCGCGTCACGGTGGATTCTGGTGGGCGCATATTCGCTGGATTTATCAATGGTCAGGCTCTGAAGTCAGCCGCTGGTGTCCTGATTTAGATCAGCCGCGCTACCATTTCTGGTTTCGCATGCAAATCCCGATGCTGGCTGTTTCCATCTTTTTCGGATTGCTCTTTGGATGGGAAGGATTTTTCTGGATCGGCGCGATTCGTTTGATTTACGCGCTCCATTTTCAGATGACCGTGAACAGTATTTTGCACATGACGCCGGGCTTGCCCGAAGGCGTAGACTCCAGCCGAAATATGTGGTGGCTGGGCCCATTGCAGGGCGGGGCGTGGGGCGAAAACTGGCATCGCAATCATCACGGCGACGCCAACGCTGCAAAGTTTGCACGCGCCTGGTATCAGATTGATCTTGGCTGGTACGTCATCTGCGGACTCAAAGCTCTGGGTCTGGCGTATGACATCCGTTCACAACAACCCAAGCTCAGAAATCGCATGAAAAACCTTGAGCAAACCGCTTAGCTCTTACCGTGGGACGGGCATCATGCCCGTCCTCGGCAGGCATGATGCCTACGATCTCAAAAAAATCCTACCTGCACTGAAACCTTTGCCTGTTTCAAATCACTAACACCAACTGAACAGTAGTAAAAACAACGAGGAACCTTTGCCTCAAAATAAACGTTTCTTTTGAAAGAAATTAATTACTGGCTACGTCTAACTAAGATTCAATTAAATCTATTTCTTTGGTGATTATGGTGGGTTCTTTATTCAAATTCAGTCTTTATCTTATTTTTTTAGGGTTTGCTTTTCAACTCTCGACTTCGGCGCAGAATGTTACGAAGTCTTCACTTATTCCCGTCGAAAAATCCAAGCCGATTACAATTCCCCGCTTCGCCTCTGAACCCATCATTGATGGAAATATCAAAGATGATGAATGGAAAACAGCGGCAGTTTTTAAAGACTTCCTGCAAACGCAACCCGGCGAAAATATCCCTCCATCTCACCCTACCGAAGTCCGCATGGGATATACGTCAACGCATCTTTACTTTTCCATCAGGGCGTGGGATGAACCGGGGAAAGTTCGCGCCACAGTAGCGAAACGCGACGATATTTTTAATGACGATAACGTCACCATCTCGCTCGACACCTTCAATGACAAACGCAAAGCCTACCTCCTGTTTTTCAATCCGCTGGGGATTCAAGCCGATGGAGTTTTCACTGAAGGCTCCGATAATGGTGACGATCTCAGTTTGGACATTGTCATGGAATCCAAAGGAACAGTCGTAGATGATGGGTACATCATCGAAGTCGCGGTTCCTTTCAAATCGCTCCGCTTTGAAGCTGGCCAAGGTAAAATCTGGGGACTACACATTGTTCGGCGAATCAAACACGCTAACAATGAGCAGGATTCATGGATGCCTATCTCACGCGATGTGAACGGAATGCTCAATCAGGAAGGACAAATTACCGGCCTAGAAGACATTTCAACTGAGCATAATCTGGAAATAACTCCCAGCCTGACGGTCGCCGAAAGTGGGCGACGTGTTTCAGCACTTCCTGCCAGAGTTTTCTCTCCCAATGATCCCGGACGCTTCGTCAATCAACCCGTCAAACTTGATCCTGGCATTACTTTAAAATATGGGTTGACGCCGAATATTACATTAGATTTCACCGCGAATCCTGACTTTGCGCAGGTCGAAGCCGATCAAACAGTCGTTACCGCCAATCAGCGTTTCCCTATCTTTTTTGAAGAAAAACGTCCGTTCTTTTTGGAGGGCGTACAAATTTTTCAGACCCCCATGTCGGTTTTAAATACGCGCTCAATTATTGAT
>JAYVRW010000147.1:0-5813 GCA_043775925.1 Blastocatellia bacterium | reverse complement strand
CACGCGGCAAAAGATTTCTTTATGATTCCGGCTTGCGCGTGCCGTTGATTGTCCGCTGGCCAGGACAGATCAAAGCAGGAACTACGAACGATGAATTGGTAAGCCTGTTCGATCTTGGGCCGACTGTGTTATCACTCGCCGGAGTGCCGGTTCCAGCGCACATGCAGGCACAGGCAATTTTGGGTGCGCAGAAAAAAGCACCACGCGAATTTGCCTTTGCGCATCGTGACCGAATGGATGAAACCTACGATATGATGCGTTCTGTGATGGGCAAACAATTTCATTACATCAAAAATTTCAATCCCGGTCGCCCTTACGCACAGCACATCGAATACCAGGAAGAAATGCCGACGATGAAGGAATGGCGACGGTTGTATAAAGATCACATGAACGCGCTTGATCCGAAATATGGCAAAGCGTTGAATCCGACGCAGCTATTATTTATGGCTCCCAACAAACCGCCGGAAGAATTGTATGATGTGGTTGCCGACCCGCACGAAATCAATAACCTCGCCGCCCTGCCGCAACATCAGGCGACGCTCAAACAAATGCGAGCGGCGCTGGAGAAATGGCAAAAAGAGACGAAAGATTTAGGCTCCGTTCCCGAAGCCGACTTGCGTGAACGAATGCGTCCTGGCGGCATCTGGCAGAAAGTTGCCGCACCAATTATCAGCGAGGTTGCGGCTGGTACGGCAGTGAAAATAAAACTGACAAGTACCACAGAAGGAGCGTCATTCGCTTACACGACAGAGACCGAAGACAAGCCGCACTGGCTGCTTTATGCAGGCGAATTGACAGTGCAACGCCCTGCCACGTTACGTGTCAAAGCCTGCCGATTCGGCTACCTTGACAGCGAGGACGTAGTAAAGAAATTTGACTAAAAACTAACACCTACAGAGATTACACATCATGAAAATTACGACCCGTTATCTTGGATTAATTTCATTGCTCTTGCTGCCTGCTATGATTACGGCACAAAGACCAGCCAAACCACCGAACATTGTTTTCATCATGTCTGATGACCACGCATCGCAAGCCATTAGCGCGTATGGCAGCAAGCTGATCAAAACACCCAACATTGATCGGCTCGCCAAAGAAGGCATGAAGTTTGAGAATTGCTTTGTGACGAATTCGATTTGTACGCCAAGCCGCGCCGCAATTCTCACCGGCAAATATTCGCACATGAATGGCGTTCCGGTTTTTAATCATCTGGATACATCACAGCCGATGCTCTCAAAATATTTGCAACAGGCGGGTTATTACACGGGCTTGATCGGCAAATGGCATTTGGGCGGGCAAAATCCCTACACGCCGGAAAATGGCAAACCTACGGGCTTTGATTACTGGAATATTTTGCCGGGACAGGGCGCGTACTTTGATCCGATGATGATCGAAATGGGGCAGCGCAAAAAGCTCACGGGATACACGACGGATTTGATTACCGACCTGTCAATTGACTTCATAAAAAATCGCCCTCAAGAAAAACCATTCTTCCTGATGTTTCACAACAAAGCGCCGCACCGAAACTGGCAGCCGGACGAAAAACATCGCAAGCAATACGAGAATTACGAGCCGCCGATACCAGCAACATTCGATGACGATTACAAAGGGAAATCTGACGCCTCGCGTCAGGCGACGAATCACATTGACACTGACCTGACGCCGAATGACCTCAAGGTGAAACCACCGGAAGGCTTGAGCGGCGCGGAATTGAAGCGATGGAAATTCAAACGCTACATGCAGGATTATCTCGCCTGTGTTGCGTCGGTAGACGATAACATCGGGCGCTTTCTTGAATACCTCGATAAATCCGGTTTAGCGGAAAATACCATCGTGATTTACACCTCGGATCAGGGCTTTTTCCTCGGCGAACACAACATGTTCGATAAGCGTTTTATGTATGAAGAATCGCTGCGGATGCCATTCCTGATTCGCTGGCCGCAACAGATCAAGCCCAACAGCGTCAGCCGGGGAATGATTCTTAACGTAGATTTTGCGCCGATGATGCTGGACGCAGCAGGCGCGAAAGTTCCGGCGGATATGCAGGGACACAGCTTCCTGCCGCTCTTGCGCGGACAAACGCCGAAGGATTGGCGCAAGGCGATGTACTATCGTTATTACCATCCGGGCGATCACAACATCGCTGCGCATTACGGCGTCCGCACTGACCGCTACAAACTGATTTATTATTTTAAGCTCAATCAATGGGAGCTGTATGACCTGCAAAAAGACCCGATTGAGATGCGAAATGTTTACGCCGATGCCGCGTATGCCAAAGAAGTTACGAAGCTCAAAGCTGAGATGGCGCGACTGAGAAAAGAGTTGAAGGACAACGATCAGTACGCGGAGTCTTTGCCCAAAGATGATGTGGATAGTCAGGCTCCACCACCAGGTGTTAAGCCCTGAGACTGGAGCGCAAGCGTCCCGCTTGCCAGCGAACGCTTTAGCGCGAGCGGTATAAAAATCTGGCGCTACACTTGAGCAAGCGAGGATGCTTGCGCTCCAGTCATTATTTCTTGTTCAGTTGATCCATAAATTCATACCGCGCCCGCACCTTGTCAGCTTCAGCACGAGTATTCACATCAATAATCATCCGCTGATTCGCATTGAAGGTTGACCACTTCGGTAAGCCTTTGCCATTCGGGTTCGCCGTCTTAATAAAATTCACAAAATATTCCTGCATTGTTTTCGAGACCTGAAAATCTTCCGGTGTCCACGCGTAGACTTTGTTGCCATCAAGGTTGCCCATCGCGTATTCGATTTCTGCCGAATGGACTGCGCCACGCGGCAATGGACGTGGCGTCGCTGGCGCTGCGCCTGTCCCTCTGACTACGCCACCTGCTAAGCCTGCCTGCGCATCGCCCATCTCAGGACGCATCGCCGGACGCGGACGATCATAGCGATAATAATACGTCGGCTTGCCGCCCGTCTTCGTTGCCAAATCTACCCATTTCCACGTGCTGAAAGCGATGAAGCGGTCACTCGCCAAATCACGCGCGGCGTCGGTGGCTTCGGCTTCGTTCGTGGCGGAATAGTGTTTGAAAATTTCGTCGGCTTTGTCGTTATAAAGCCGCTGCAACGCCTTGCGATAATTTTCTACGGTAGGGGTTTCACGCCCTAAAACTGCGCCTGCGCCTGATTCTTCGAGATTCGATCCGGCGAGCAAAGGCACGTGCGCCTGTTCTCCAGCAGCGAAAATTTCGGCAGGAGATTTCGGAAAAAACCAACCATCAATCGTCGGGGAAAATCTCGGCAGCCCGGGTTTCGCAGTCGTTTCCAATAATTGCTCAGCAGACATTGCACGCAACGCCGCCAGCCCTTCGACACCAATCGCTTTGCCAAATTTCACGCCAGCTTGTTCGCCTTCGGACAACGGCACAGCGGAAAGCGCACCGATGATCGAACCGCTTTCGCCAATGGCTCCGGCGATCAAATTTTTCGAGAGCGGCGAAGCCATTTGCGCACTAACGGAAATTGATCCGGCGGATTCGCCTGCAATCGTGACGCGCTTCGGATCGCCGCCAAACGCCGCGATATTTTGCTGCACCCATTTCAGCGCAGCGGCTTGATCGAGCAAGCCATAATTTCCCGAAGCGTGATGCGGAGATTCTTTTGTGAGTTCTGAATGCGCAAAAAATCCAAAGACGCCCAAACGATAATTTACGGTAACAGTAACGATTCCCTTGCTCGCCATACTCGCGCCGTCGTAGCGCGGCTCTGAACCATCTCCGGCAATAAATCCGCCGCCGTAAAAATACACGAGCACTGGCAAGTTTTTTCCGGCTTTGGCAGGCGTCCAGACATTCAGATATAAGCAGTCTTCGCTCGTTCCGTTGGAGCGAAAATTCATATCGCCGAAGACATTGCGTTGCATCGCACGTGGCCCGAATTTATCGGCTTTGCGAATGCCTTCCCAATTCTTGACAGGTTGCGGCGGCTGCCAGCGGAATTCACCAACCGGAGGTGCGCCGAACGGGACGCCTTTAAAACTGCGAATACCAGCAGCTTTATCAACGGTTCCTTCGAGCATACCGTTCGCGGTTTTGATACGCTCTTGTGCGAAAAGATTTGAAGCAAAAATCGTAGCGCACAGGCTTACGACGAGAAATAAATTAGTGGTGTTTAGTTTCATAGAAATCATGTGTTAAGAGTTCAACCTTCAGGTTGTGGCAGCAAGAAACAAGCTGAAGCTTGAACTTTTACGCCTGTGTTTAGCGTAAAACGTTACTTTCTTCCGCTTGTCGAATAATGCGCGGCGCGTCTTCGGGCAACAGAAAATGTTGATTGGATAATTTTTCGACAGCCGCTTTGACAGCCGCGACATAACCCACGTGATCTTTGTATCGTTCTTCCAACGATAAGCGTGGATCGCCTTTTTCCAGCCGCTCAGCTTTCGTTTTAGCAAACGCAATAAATCCACCGGCAAAGCCACAGCCGCGTCCTTTGTAAAAGCCGCTGCGCGTGACGTTCCAGCCTAAATATGTGCCAAGCGGTGCTTGTAGTAACGGCGAAGCGATGCCACTGGTTTCGTTACCGTCTGCGTCAACTTTGGGAACGAGTGTAGGTAATGGACGTTTGATTATTGGTGGTTGCATCGTCATCACGCCTGACAAATCGGAGTATTTGAATTCCGAACCGAAATCGTAATCCAGCAACGTATTAATCATATTGTCCGGCAACGGCGCACCGGGAATTAACGGGAAGCCCATCGCAATGTGATTTGGTTTCACAAGCTCGCCGCGATTAAGACGCGGATAGACGCTGGGCGGAGGCTCAGAATTTTTTGTGACCCAATCGGTCAACGCCAGGATCAACGCACGAATGGATTCAGATTGTGGATTTGGATTGTTCGATAAATCACACGCCGCCGGAGCAGCAATCGGATCAGTGCTAAAACCTCCACGCCCGCCACCGTGTGTAGTGCCGGGGAAATAATATCGGCGTACGTTGGCAGGCAATGGAATATCAATTTCAGCATTTGAGCCAAGCAGGTTTGGCGACATGCGTAAGCCCCAAAATTCGGCGGAACCAAACGTCTCAATAATCTTCGGACAAGTTTTTGTTGCGCTGCATCGGTCAAGCATACTCGCAGATTTTTTGCCACGTGTTTTGTCTTCGTAAGTACCCCACCAGAGCGGCGGCTCGCTGCCTGCTTCATACATTCCCGCCGCACCGCCAGGATTCGCAAAACGAATATTCATCGCCAATTGTCGTCCCGCGATGTGATCGTTCACACCTTCCCAGACGATTAGCTTTTGCTCGTCCTGATTGAAACCAAGATGAATAAAGGTCTTGATGAAATTACCGGATTGCGAAATGCCTTGCGCAATGGCATGGGTGATTTTTCCGGCTATGGGATTGGCTTGATTGCTGTCATCTTTGGCTGCGCGGCGAAAATATGTATTGATGTCGCGCGTAGCGGCGAAGCCAATTCCCAACACCAGCGGGTCTTTCGCGGTGTAGCTCAGTTCGTATAAGTATGCCAGATCAAAACCACCTTTGACGCAAACTTTGTTGCCATCAGGAGCGCCGGGAAATGGAGTTTTGCTGCAATCACCGAATGCCCAATCGCTGCTCGCAATCGGAATAATCGCACTGTCTTCAGAAGCACGTTTGGTCAGCGTAGCTTTCGTCGTATCTAAACTCGCAGTTTCATGAGCGATAGGTAATAACTGTGTGTTAGTACCAGCAGGCATATTACTGAAACGCGCCAACGCTAGACCAGTAATGCTTGAACCATCAGGGTTTTTCGCTATCGGTACATTGATCGTTTCGGCTCCGGCACGTGGTGGCATATCACCCTGCCATCCGCT
>JAYVRW010000146.1:0-5814 GCA_043775925.1 Blastocatellia bacterium | reverse complement strand
TCGATTTCAAATCTGCGGAAGGCACTGCGAATTTGAAATTCAAAGGTACGACAACAGGCAGCGATGACGGGCTAAATCCAATCGCCGGATTGCCGATCAATGGCGAACTCAACGCCGTAGCCTCCAATCATCACATCAAAATTAACAATACAAAATTGAGTACTGGCACGACTGATTTGACCATCAACGGTGACATTGGATGGGATCAAACCGGAGCTTTGGATGTCGCTTTGAATTCAAGCAATGCCGCCGAATTGCAGGCGCTGGCAGTAGACATCATCAAAAAAATTGACGGCGAATTAGGTGACAAAATCGCGGCTGAAAAAGTTCAGCTCACCAACCAACTCAGCTTCAACGGCAAAGTCATTGGATCGTTGCGCGCTCCTGCCGTCAACGGAAATTTTAATTTGAGTGGCGTGAATTACGATGACGAACCATTAGGTTCAATTACCGGAAATCTGACGTATTCAGAAAATCTTATCAAAATTGATGGCGGGCGATTATTGGAGGCTGGCGGTGGCAAGGCTGAATTCGCGGTGAACTATCCGATGAATGTGCCGAACGGTTTGACGATCAAAGCTACGCTGCACGATTTGTCGGTCGGACAGCTTAAAAATGTTTTCATCCCATTGCCTGTCAGCATCGAAGGCAAAGCGAATGGCTACGCCGAAATTGCAGGCTTGCCTGCTGCGATGAGCGGCAACGCAGAGGTCAAAATTTCCAATGCGATGTATGGCTCAAAAGCCTTTGATGAAGTCAGCAGTAAGCTGACGCTCAGCGGAAAAAATGTCGAGCTGACAAATTTAAAATTACGCGCAGGCGATAGCGCACTCACGGGCGATGCCACGATCAATACGGAAACGCAGGGCTATCGCGCCAAGCTGTGTGGAGAAGGCATTGATCTCAATGAATGGGTGAATGTGGCGCGTGATGAAAAGGAAGCGCGAGTCCCGATCACCGGGCGCGTCAATATTGAAATTGATGCGGAGGCTGCCAAAACTACCTTCGAGCAAGGTAAAGAGAATTTTAAAGGTTATTTTTTTGATCGCCTCGAAGCCGTCGCCACTGGCAACAACATCACCTACCGCGATGAAAAAATTGGTAAGGCGCGACTTGCGATCAAAGGGAACAACAATGTCGCAACCCTTGATTTACAGGCGGAAGCCTTCGAGCAAACCTACACGGGCAAGGGAAATATTGATTTCAATCAGAAAAATGCTCCCGTCAATCTGGCGGTAAATTTCAACGAAGTCGAGCTGACAAAATTTCTTGAGGTTGCTTCCTCCAATGACTTGAATACCAGCGGAAAAGCTTCGGGGCAATTTCGCATCGCCGGATTTTTATTTAGTGAAACAGACCCTATCCGCATTGAAACTGAATTCTCCAAGCTTGGTTTAATCATGGGAGATTACAATTTAGCGGCGCAAACTCCCTTCACTCTAAAAGCTAATGCAAATCAGATTGATCTTGGTACAATCAAATTTTCCGGCACAAATACCAGCGTCGTCGTGAGTGGCGCAATCGCGCTCGGCGAAGGCGGCAAGAGCAATTTAGCGGTCAACGGCGATGTCAATTTGAAGCTGCTGCAAACTTTCGTCAAAGATGTCTTCGCCGACGGTGTAGTCAAATTACAAGGCGTTGCAGTCGGTAATTTCAAACAACCTCGCTTCAGCGGAACCGCCACTTTAGTTGATGGTTCGTTGCGCGTTCCTGGTTTTCCGCTGGGATTGGCACACGCTAAAGGAAGATTATTATTTACGGCAGATCAGGCGCAATTGGCTTCCTTTGAAGCTGACACAGGCGGAGGGAAAATTCGTGCGACTGGCGGCGTGGCCTTCACTGGATTCAAACCGAGCCGTTGGCGCTTTCAGATTAAGCCCGAAGGCGTCCGCTACGATTATCCGCGTGATACGCGCACGACGTTCGATGGCGATTTGGAATTACAGGGAACCCGCGAATTTCAATTGATCAGCGGCTTGGTCAATGTTCGCCGCACTGAATATTTAGCGGATGTAGATTTGTTTGAATTCATCGAACGAATGACTGGACAATTCGGTAACGCGACGATCAGCGCAGCCTCAACTGATGAAAGCATTTTTCCTCCAACGCAAGTAGACATTCGCGTTGCTGCAAATGAAACGTTGACACTGCGCAACAAATTATTGGACGCCAGCGGCAGCACGGTTTTACGAATTAAAGGGCCGCTGGATGATCCTTCCGTCGGCGGACGCATTACAGTTACACGCGGCGTTATTGATAACGTTTTCAATCAACGATTTCGCATTAATAACAGCGGTACGATTGAATTTTCCGGCGTTGACAAACGAGGCGGACAGATCAATCTGGAAGCCGAGGCCGACATCAAAAATTATCGCGTCATCGCCAACGTCACCGGGGCTTTGGATCAACCGCGTGTAAAATTCCGCTCAGAGCCATCCCTGCCCGAAGCTGATGTCATTAATTTAATTACCACTGGAAACCTGCGCGATGAATTCGCTACCAACGGTTCTTCCAGTTCGCAAGCGCTGGCGAAAACTTCGCTCAACACGGCAGCTTCATTGATTGCGCAACGTGCTTCGCGTTCAGTAGAATCCAACGTCACGAGCAGATTATTTGGCTTAAATCGGTTTTCAGTTGATCCTTTGTTGACTGGGCGCGGAACTGATCCGACGGCGCGCGTCACGATTGGACGACGCATCACGAAAGATTTGTCTATCACCTATTCGGCCAGCCTGACTTCGAGCCAGGAACAAATCATCCTCGTTGAATATCAGGTCAGCGATAAATTAACGTTAGTGGCAAACCGCTCACTGGATGGCAGCATCGGTTTTGATGTGAGGCTACGGAAAAGGTTTTAGGGATGGGAAACAAGCAATCACAGAGAAAATTGATGCAATGGATTGGATCGGATCAGACCCTCATAAATCCGCTCTATCTGCGTTTTCCATGGTCTATTTTCCTTTCATTTTTCTTCATCGTCTCCGCCTTTTCTCAATCGCTTGAAAATATTGTCGGCAAGCCAATCGCCGAAGTAAAACTTGTGTACGAAGGGGCTGCTGCTGCGCTTTCAACGAATGATCTGCGTGGATTTTTGCGCGTCCGTGAAGGCGCGAATTATTCAGCCGTCGAAGCGCGTCGTTCATTGCTGGCATTGTATGATTCCGGTCGCGTCGCCAACGTCCGCATCGAAGCTACCTTGAACCCAACAGGAACTGTGATCGTCGCCTTTTTGGTGACTCCACAACAACGCATCGGCGAAATCAATTTCACCGGATTAGTCCCTGAAATCACAGTCGAAGAAATGCGCGCCAAACTGCCTGACCTTGATCGTGGCCAGAAATTTTCCGAAGTAAATCTTAGCCGCGGAGCCGATTTCATTGTCGAATTATTGCGTGACCGTGGTTATTACCAAGCCTCTGCCGAACCGAAAACGACACTTGATAAAAACGGAACCGTCGTAGATATTGATTATGCCATCACCGCAGGAACGGCGGCGAAAATTACGGCTATCAACTTTACTGGCAAAAATAAATTGCCCGAAGCCACGTTACGCTTAGCTCTAAAAAGTAAAGTCGGCGCTAATTTTGTCCGTGCGACACTCAATGCGGACCTCCAGCAATTGCTAAAAACACACTTGTCGAAAAATTATTTTGCTGCCTCCGTTGGACCGGCTGACATTAATTACGACAGCAATAAAAATTCGGTTGTCGTCAATCTTCCAATTATTTCCGGCCCTGTTTGTCAGGTTAAATCTGAAGGAATCGCGATCTCGGAAAAGCAGCTTCGGCAACTGCTGCCCCTCATGCGTGAAGGCGGAATTGATGATGCTTCGCTGGATGACAGCGCCCGCCGCATTCGTGATTATTTGCAGGAAGAAGGATATTTTTTCGCCGAAGTTGCTCCACCAGCGATGCCTGATTTAACCGCTGAACACGCAGTCATCACCTTCAACGTTCTTCCGAATCAAAGATACCGCGTCACCCAGATCAGAATCGAGGGCACAGTGCATCTGAATTACGCGGACATTGCTTCGAGCCTGCAAACCCAGACCGCCGCTTTTTTCCCGATCCCGCTTTTCTCGGCGAGCTACATTCGCGGCATCACGAGTGAGCAATCTCTGAAAAGAGATTCTGATGTCATCCTGACGCAGCTCCGCGATCAGGGCTATCGCCGCGCTCGCATGCGCGCTGTCAATCGCGCCGTCAGTGAAGATAACGACCAGCTCAAAATCATTTTCAAAGTTGATGAAGGCCCTCTCTCACACGTTGGCGATGTAGCTTTCAAAGGTAACGCGCTCTTCACAACTGATTTTCTGCGCGACAAAATTACGCTCAAACCCGGTAATAATTATTCAATCAGTCGCATCAAAATCGAAGCGAATAAAGTGCTGCAATATTATTACGATCAGGGCTACGCATCGGCTTCCGTGCTGGCGCGTTCGTCCGAAATGAATGAGAACAAAGTTCGCGTCATTTACGAAATCTCCGAAGGTCCGAAAGTTTACATTCGCAATATTCAAATCACGCAGGAAGGTTCGCGCAAACGCACGATTGGCGGGCGCATCGGAAACTATTTGTATTTCAAGGAAGGTGACCTGCTCAAAAACGATGACCTGTTGCGCAGTGAACAGGAACTTTATGGAGCGGGCGCGTTCAGAAGCGTCCAGATTCGCACGGAACAATTAGGCGAAGAAGGCGCTACCGGCGAAGTCCAGCGTAATGTTTTTGTAGACGTACTCGAAGGCAAATCGCGGTCGTTTGTCTACGGCGGCGGTTATCAATCCGATGAAGGTCCGCGCGGGATTTTTGAAATTTCTGATCCAAATTTATTTGGAAGATTAACGACGGGAAGTTTTCGATTACGCGCCAGTCCACGAAATCTGCTCGGACAGCTTTCGTATACCGATCCGCGTCCATTCAATTTTTCAACCCCGTTGCTGGCTTCCCTGTTGGTGCAGGAACAAAAACGTGTAGCGTTCGATTCAACGCGCTGGACGGCTTTGCTGCAAGTTGAAAAGCAGATTAATGCGAAATCAATTTTACTATTCCGTTACAACTTTGATGATGTCAGCGTCCGTGATTCTTCGCTCCAACCCAAAAACGAAGCGGAACGATTGCTCGCAGAAAAACAACGCGCCAACATTGATCGGCGTGATCGCCCGATTCGTTTGTCGCGGCTTTCGACTTCGTATGCTTTTGATGGACGCGACAATCCTTTCGATTCCACGACGGGCAGGTATCACACGGCGGACGTTACGGTCGCCTTGCGCGCCTTCGGAGGCAACGGGCAATTCGCACGCATCTTCACCGAAAATCAATTTTATTATCGTGTGCCGAAGCTCAAGACGCCGACCATTTTTGCTGCCAATGTTCGCCTTGGGCTTTCGGCGAATCTGGGACAGCCAATAGATAAAATTCTGCCGCCGACTTCGGTGCGCGTCCCCATTGATTTGAAGCTGATTCCGTTGACGGAGAGATTTTTTTCCGGTGGTTCATCCACGCTGCGCGGCTACAATTTCGAACTGGCAGGTCCGCGTCAATGCACCGTCGCGGCAGTCGTAGACGGTACGCCGACACCTGAAAAATTAATTGGTTTGGATTGTAGTCTGGTCCCTGCGAACGTGATTTCAAAAACTACCGATCAAGTAGTCGGAGGAAATGCGTTGTTGATTATCAATGCTGAAATTCGGCAGCCCGTGTATCGGCAGATTAGCCTGGTAGGGTTTTACGATGGCGGCAATATTTTCCGCACCCTCGGAGAAATAAAGCCTGGAAATTTCTCCCACAGCATCGGTGTCGGAGTCCGCGTCAAAAC
>JAYVRW010000145.1:0-5872 GCA_043775925.1 Blastocatellia bacterium | reverse complement strand
CAACTGCCTTCGATGGCAATAAAGATTGGGAACTACCATCGAATGCGGAAGAAATCTGGCTCACCACGGCAGACCACGTGAAGCTGAATGGATGGTTTCTGCATACATCTAATCCAGTAGGAACTGTCCTTTACTCTCACGGCAATGGCGGCAACCTGACATTTGTGCGTGGTGTCGCGCAAAATTTAGTGCAGCACGGACTGGATGTGTTGATCTATGATTATCGCGGCTACGGTCGCAGTGAAGGTTCAATTCCGAGCGAGGCTGAACTTTATGCTGATGGCGATGCCACTTATGATTTTTTGACTAAACAACGTGGAATCAAGATTGAAAAATTGGCGATTTACGGATTGTCTCTTGGGACTACGGTATCAACCGATTTGGCTTCACGACGACCTTGTGGTGCGCTGGTATTAGAAGCTCCGCTGAGTTCTGCCAGCGATATGACAAGCACCATGCTACCCATTCTGCCACGTTCGTTGCATTGGATTGGAAAAAACCGGTTTGAATCGGAACGCAAAATTTCCAGTGTCAATTGCCCTGTCCTGATTGCTCACGGAGACTCTGACGAAATGATTCCAACCGAGCAGGGCCGCAAAGTTTTTGCCGCTGCAAATGAACCTAAAAAATTAATGATCGTTCCAAATGGCAAACATTGGTTGCCAAGTAAGAATGGGTATTTAGATTCAGTCTCAGAATTTATTGTCACCAATCTTGCTCGTAATAATTAAATGACAAGAAAAACGCGACTCACCGTCAAAATCATCTCAATCCCAGTAATCTTCTGCGTCATCATTTGGTTCGCCGGAACGGTGCTGAGTCATTCGACAAATCGTAAGATCGGTGAATTACCAAATGATTTGAACGGTCGTAATGTTGAGTTTTTAAGTGCTTCTGGTTCGACAATTCACGGATGGTTGATCGAAGGACAAAAAAGCAAAGGCACAATTATCCTGATGCATGGTGTCCGCGATTCGCGGTTGAGCCTGCTGGATCGCGCACGCTTTTTGTCGGCAGCAGGTTATTCAGTTTTACTCTTTGATTTTCAGGCGCACGGAGAAAGCAAAGGTGAACAAATTACCTTTGGTTATCTTGAAAGTCGGGATGCACAAGCTGCTGTAAAATTTGTGCATGAAAATTTGCCCGGAGAAAAAATCGGAATCATTGGAATCTCTTTGGGCGGTGCTGCAACGTTACTTGCTGAGCCTGCCTTAGAAGTCAATGCAATCGTTCTTGAGCTGGTCTATCCTACCATCACCCAAGCCATTCAAAATCGCCTGCATCATTATTTAAATTTTGTCGGTGACGCCATCACTCCTTTGTTTATAATGCAATTGCAACCACGCCTCAGAATTACACCCGATCAGCTTTGTCCTATCACTAGGATTGGAAATGTTACGGCTCCAAAATTAATCATTGCAGGCTCTGAAGATAAACATACCTTGCTGAGTGAATCACAACAAATGTATGAAACGGCGCAGGAGCCAAAAGAATTATGGATAGTCAATGGCGCAAAACATCAAGACATCCATCACTTCGCCAGGCAGGATTATGAACTGCACATCCTGAAGTTTTTTGAGTTCAATCTAAAATAATGACACTTGACCGATACTTCCGAACTTCATCGTATTGTTTATTTGCGATCAGCTTTTTCATGCTGGTAGCAACGCGGCAGCTTGATTGGATTTGTCCGGTCTTGTACGTCGCTGCTTTGATGTTCGGCTGGGAAGTGGATGCTGGAAAAAGTAAGTGGAAAGTTTCGAGTACGCTGACTTCAATATTAATGCTTGTGTTCCTGCCATTTCCTTTTATTGACTGGCTTGTCCTGCATACTAATCCAATTGTGGCATTGGTGCATTTCATCTTTTTTGCTTCGGCGATGAAATTGATTCAAACCAAGCGCAATCGTGATTGGATCTGGCTTTATGTCGTCTCTTTTTTCCAGATGCTGCTCGCCGCCGGAATGATGATTGACACCTCATTCTTCGTTTTGTTGATGATGTTTTTGTTTTGCGCGGTTTCCACGTTGGTCAGTTATGAAATGCGAAGGGCGCAGCTTCAATCCCAGGAAGTTACGACGGTTGAGTACTGGCGTGAAACTGAAACCACTCATCAAGGGCTGTCTCAACCTCGCTGGAGGATGCTGGGATATTTTTCGGGCGTGACCTTAGCTCTGATTTTATTGCTGGCAACACCTTTGTTTTTAGCCATGCCGCGCATCGCTCTGAAAAATTCCGGCGTCGGATGGATGCCGGGAAATACGCTTTCGGGATTTTCTGACACTGTTACTCTGGGCGAAGTTGGTCAGTTGAAATTAAATCCGAAACTGGTGATGCGCGTCCGTGTGTCACAACCTCCTGAACAAAATTCATCGCTTCGATGGCGCGGCGTGACGCTGGATCAATACGATGGAAAAAGCTGGCGCGATTCCACCAGCCGAACTGCTACAGGTCGTTTACAAGCCATTCAGGTTCCGCGTCGCGGGAATACTTATTGGGTAGATGAGGCGACACAATACAATCATTCCCAAGCCTTACGCTTTGTCACACGGCAAACTTTTTATCTTGAACCGCTAGAGACACCAACCATTTTTGCAGCCTCAAAACCATTATGGATTGAGGGGCTGAATTCACTTTGGAAAGACGGAGGCGATGGATTATGGACGAGCCATCATGCTATGAATCGGATTGTTTATACGGTTGAATCTGATACACGAACTCCGAACGACAGTGAATTGCAGAAAAACGATGATCGAAACTACGATCCCGAAATTACTTCGCGTTATCTACAAATCCCGCGCAATTTTGATGGTCGTGTTGCTACGCTGTCATCCGAAATCACGCGCAACAGTAAAACTGTCATTGAATCCGCCCGTTTGATCGAAGCTCATTTACGATCAAAATATAGCTACTCGCTGAACCTGCGCCGCGCTGATGAAAGTCTTGATCCAATTGTGGATTTTCTGTTCAATGTTCGTGCCGGACACTGCGAGTATTTCGCCTCTTCCATGACCTTAATGCTCCGCACGCAGGGGATTCCGGCGCGCGTTGTGAATGGTTTCCAGACTGGTGAATACACTAACATTTCAGAATTTTACACCGTCCGCCAATCAGACGCGCATTCGTGGGTTGAGATTTATTTTCCTGAGTACGGGTGGATTGCTTTTGATCCGACTCCGGCGGCGGGGCTAAGCCAGTACGAAACGAATTGGGCATCTATGCTCAGGCAATACAGCGATGCGGTTGAGATGTTCTGGTTGGAGCGTGTGATTGGTTTTGGTGTCGAAGAACAGGAGGCTATCGCTTTCCGCACACAGCGTTTGATAACCAATTACCAACGCGACGCGGGAGCGTGGTTCGCGCACGCCAAGGCTCGCATTAATGCCATTATTAAAGCCTTACGAGGGGAAGATAAGCTGACAAACCTTGATGGTGTTGCTTTACTCCGCGAAGCCTTCCTGCATCCGCTCATGCTCGGCGTTTACGCTTTCAGCTTCGCTGCCGTTGGTTTCGTATTGTGGCGCAAAAACGCCAGATCGTGGCAGCGTCGGAGCAAAGAAGATGCACAGGCTTCAGCCATAGTTTTTTATCAGGAAATGATTGAGACACTGAGACGCAAAGGTTACCATCGAACCGTCGAACAAACGCCAAAAGAATTTGCCGAGGCTCTGATGCTTCCCGCCGTGACTGACATTACTTCGATTTATCAACGAGTGCGATTTGGTCAAGCGACGATTGATGAATTAGAGATTGCGCAAGTAGAATTGGCTTTGAAAGAATTACGAGAAATGAAAAAATCAGGAAATTAAACCAATGCACAAATACATTTAGACAGGATTGACAGGATTATTTCAGGATGGACAAGTTTCTCATAAGCTGAGTTTTTTAATCCTGTCAATCCTGTCTAAATGTATTTGACCCAATTTTCAATCGTCTTTGCCTTTTCGCCTTCCCCTCTGTAGCATAGCCTCTCCAAACATAAGTTCACCCAACAACGCACAACCGCAATCTGAATCGGAGAAAATTAATGTCAAGCAATGCCCCTCTGTCCCCTGTGGCGCTTCGCGCACGAAAGCGTATCACCTGGCGATTAATGCCATTTTTATTACTCCTTTACTTCCTCGCTTATATTGATCGAACCAATGTCAGCATTGCTGCCCTGGAAATGGTGAAGCCGTTGAGTGAAGGCGGCTTGGGATTCACTTCGACCATGATTGGAACCGGAGCAGGAGTTTTTTTTATTGGATATTTTCTGCTGGAAATTCCTGGCACTCTAATTGTCGAACGCTGGAGCGCCCGCAAATGGATTGCCCGCATCATGATTTCGTGGGGCATTATCGCTTCGCTGCTCGGAATGATTGGAACTCCATGGTTCAACTACACCAGCGACTTGAAGCAATTTTATATTTTGCGTTTTATTCTGGGCATTGCTGAAGCCGGATTCTTCCCCGGAATTATTGTGTATCTCTCGCATTGGTTTCGCTATGAAGACCGTGCGAAAGCGAAGGCTAATTTTATGATCGGCTTACCATTGGCGACAGTTATCGGCGTACCGATTTCACGTTGGATTCTGGAAAATGTTAAGTGGAACGGCTTACCGGGATGGCGCTGGGTGTTCATCCTTGAAGGCATTCCTTCCGTGATTGTTGGCTTTCTGGTGTTGTTCTTATTAACTGATCGTCCGCAAGATGCCAAGTGGCTGCCAGAGGATGAAAAGCAGTGGATCATCGGTGAACTGGAACGTGAAAAACTGGAGAAAAAAGTTGATCCCAATGCCTCCATGTGGTCTGAAATTATTTTCGCCTTGAAAAAGAAAGAGACCTATTTACTCGCGGCAATTTATTTATTTGTTGTGACCGGATACTACGGGCTGACTTTTTTCATGCCTGCGATTACGGCACAACTGAAAGGACGAACGAAAGTTGAGCAAACCATCATTACAGCGTTGCCTTATTTCTGTGGTTTTCTGGCGATGCTGTGGAATGGCAAACATTCTGATCAATCCGGTGAAAGACGGCTGCACACAGCTTTACCAATGTTTCTGGGAGCGTTTGCGATGATGTTGAGTGTTTTATCCGGGGACATTTTAGCTCTGGTGATTACCTTCTTTTGCCTGGTCGGCATCGGGGTTCATGCGTATCTGCCAATTTTCTGGACGTGGCCTTCTGCGTTCATGACCTCATCGGCGGCGGCGGCGGCAATTGGCTTGATTAATTCAGTGGGAAACCTTGGAGGTTACTTTGGCCCCAAAGTCGTAGGCGAATTGAAAGACCGCTCAGGAAACTTCGCATCAGGTCTATGGTTTATGGCGGGATGTATTTTGATGGCGGGAATATTAGCTTTGTTTTTGAAAATGCCGGAGAAAAAGAAAGCGTAGCGATTAACTTCATCGCTTGATGATTTCTTTGCCGGAGTTGTCAGTTGGTTAAAGCTTTAGTGGGACAGGCTTATCAGCCAAGGGGAAGTTTCAACTTAGCAGAAATAGAAAGGAGTGGAACAGAGTACAAAGAGGGTTCTTCAGGCAGTGTGAACCTTAACCAGACAGACAACTCCGCAAAGTGCTAATTGGACGTTTCCTTGCGGAACTTCCAATCGAAAAAACTTAATATTAACCCAGCCAATAATCGCTGAGTAAAAATTAAAACCAAACCTATGGCTCGAAATAAATCAACTATCAAAGCATCAACCTCAATTTTTCGGATGAACTCGGGCGTCTTAACTTAGCCTCTTTTATTATGGAAGAGCGCGTAATAAAACAGTAAAATTACTGGGAGCAATAATGGTGCATATAGAAGTATTGTCAGTAATTTTTCTATCCACATACCTGAACCTCCCCGAAAAAGGCTTAACTTGAACTTGTGTTCCGGCAGTTT
>JAYVRW010000144.1:0-5898 GCA_043775925.1 Blastocatellia bacterium | reverse complement strand
AGCGTTACCTGCGACGCCTGATTTTATCGAAGCCGGGGATTTCAACGGCGACGGACATCAGGATGTATTATTTGCTGCGCGGTTGGGGCAAAAATTATTTTTGTTAGCTGGTGACGGCAAGGGAAGCTTTGCCGAAGCGCAGGAAATTGCTGTCGGTGGTGAAATCACGGCGCTGACCGGAGGCGAATTCAATCATCATGATGGCGTCGTTGAATTAGCTGTCGCGCTCCAATCTGAAGGCAAATTTGAAATCCTGCTCTATCAAAATTCGAGTGGCGCGACCAATGCAGTGGCGAAACATTTTGCTGTCGCGCAAGCCGTGACCGCGCTGGTACTGGGTCAAATGAACAATGATGTAGTCGCCGACCTCGCCGCCGCCGCTGGTTCTAATCTCTATCTCATCGAAGGACGCGACGAGGCGTTGACCGTCAATCATCAATCATTACCGTTTACAATTCAGGCGATGGCGGTGGGCAGATTCAGTAATCTCGCGCAGGAGCAATTAATGCTGCTGGCGGAGAACGATACGGTTTACGCGATGCGAGCCGCGCCGATTCAAAGCGGCGCAGGCAGACGCAGAGTTTCAGATCGCAGTTGGCGAGCCGAAAAATTGTACGGCAATACGACTGCCACCGAAGCGTTGAATTCGTCGTCAGGTCATAAAACATTAATCAAAACTCGTGTTTCGACCAGTCCGTTTGATGATTTGATGATTCTTGATTCATCCAGCAAAACGTTGAATATTCTTTCCAAAGCCGAGACGTTTGAATCCACCAAAGTTTCACTTGAAAACGAAAACGCTATCGTCGCAGCTTTGCCGATGCGGTTGAATGCTTTGGCATTGAATGGTTTGGTGATGTTGCGCAGCGGTGAATCTTCGCCTTTATTTGCAGCGCCGGAAGCTGCGATGACATTCACCGTGACTTCAACACTTGATCTCCCTGACAGTAATCCGGGAGATGGAGTTTGCAGCGCATTTGTTGCCACTGGCGCACCAAACGTCTGCACCTTACGCGCGGCAATGCAGGAAGCAAACGCCAATGCAGGCGTAGACAGAATTAGTTTTAATATTGGAAACGGAACGCAAATAATTTCGGTTTCCACTCCACTTCCTGCTATCACTGAAGCTGTCAACCTCGAAGCAACTTCACCTGCATCGCAATCTATCGTGATTGACGGCAGTCGCATTACGTCATCTTTTCCTATTGGAATTGAGGTTAGAGCAGGGAATTCTTCAGTGAATGGTCTGACGATTACTGGGTTTTTTGATGGAGTTGACCTCAATACTGCCGGAAATAACAGCGTCGCTGCCTGTACAATTCAAGGTAATCGAGGTGATGGAATTGTCATTGATAATTCTCCAAATAATAACATTGGTAGCGGGTTCCCGGCATTCAATACCATCATCGCTAATGGCGGTGATGGTATTTACATAGTTGGAAGCGGGTCTACTCGAAATGAGATTCTCCGAAACAATATTGGAATCATTAGCAGTGGCACTGATGTTAGTGGTAATCAAGGGGAAGGCATTCATATTGCCGGAGCCTCGAATAACTATATTGGAAATTCCGCGAGTGGAGCAGTAGGAATCAATAATATCGGAGGCAATGGAGGAAATGGAATTATCGTTACGACGGTAATTAATCAATTGAGAACATCGGTGTTGGGTACGGCAGATGGAAATCTGATTGAATATTGCTATATTGGTGTTAGTACAAATGGAACTTCTATATTTCCAAATAAACTAGATGGAATCAGATTAGAAGGCGCGAATAATTCCAGAATATTTTTTAATACTATTAAGAATAATTCAGCGGGTGTATTCGTTGCTCCTCAGCTTATTGTCGGAAATCTGAATGTTCCTGCTGGAAACGGGAATGTGATTTTAGAGAATTCTATCAGCGGGAATGCAGGTCTTGGAATTGATTTAGGAGTAAGAGGCGTAAACGCCAATGACACAGGCGATGGTGATATAGGGGCAAATAATTTACAGAACTATCCAATTTTGACACAAGCCTATTCGACTGCTCAGGGAGCCACTATTAACGGAACTCTGAACAGTACTCCTAATACGCGATTTACCCTTGAATTCTTTTTGAATACAGCATGCGATTCTTCAGGTAGTGGAGAAGGGGAGAGTACTCTTGGGGTAACTGCTGTCACTACTGATGCCAATGGTAACGCATCATTTTCTTTTGGCGCTATTCGTACTTCACCAGTTTTAGTTGGACAATTTATTACAGCAACGGCGAATGACCCCAATAATAACACATCAGAATTTTCAGCCTGCGCACAAGTCGTAGCAGCCGCTGATTTAGGCATCAGCCAAACCGTCACGCCAAATCCGGCAATCAGCGCAGGCGTTGTGACCTATACGATAACAGTTACGAATGCTGGTGTCAGCACCTCTGTTAGCCCTTCAGTCAGATTCGATGTCCCGGCACAGCTCTCGAATGTGACGTGTACGGCTCCGGCTGGTTGGAGCTGTTCTGCGGACGGCGCGTTCTTCGGTTCGACGACAAATTTTACGCCGGGATCGGCGGTCTTCACGGTGCGCGGCACGCTGGGATGTTTGGCACAGAATGGGACGCTGACTTCGGTAGCCAGAATTTCAGCCGGACAGACGCTTGATCCGAATCCTGCCAATAATGTTTCGACGCTGGCTTCACCTGCACTCGCAGGCACGGCGGTTGGGACGGTAACATACGACGGAACCAATCCGGCGGCTTTGTCATTAGGTCCTGTCGTTGTGGGCAGCGGCAATGCCGTGTCGGGAACATTCACGTTGGAAAATACGGGGTGTTTGCCCATGAATTTGACGACGGCGCAATTTCAGCGGCAGCTCAGCACACTTGTCCCCGGACTTAGCTCCGTGGATGATGCACGATATTTCGCGGTTCGATTGATTAATGCGGATGGTACGGAAACGGCTTTGAATCCAGCCGGAATTGACCGCGATCCGGTTCGCTTAATTACACTGAATCGGACGTTGAATCCCGCGCAGAAATTACGCTTCCGCGTGTTATTTAACCCGCCGCTGCCGTTCTTTGCCGGAGTCTTTGCGCGGGCTGATCTGGGACTGAATGCCAGTCAGGTTTTGCCATCGCAATTTAATTCGCGCCTTACCTTTAATTTCATCACGGGAACGAATCAGGTTCCAACATTTTTTGAAGCCGCAGGCGATGCGGGTACGGCTTTTGCTGCTCTCGTTGGCAATACTGCGCCTGCTGTGCAGATCATTCCACGCGATGGATTGATTGCTGCTCCGGGTGCACCATTAGTGGTGCTGGAGCAAATTCGGGAAGATTTCCGCGTCAAAGTTTCGCTGTATGATCCGAATAAAAATACTAACAAGATCACGTATCAATTCATTGATACCTTTAATCAGTTGGTTGGAAAACCGATTGAGGTAGCCTTAACAGCACCGCTGAGCGCGTCTTCGTTGTTGCCCGGACAATGCTTCACTCTGCAACTGGATTTTTCGGGAGCTGCTGCCAGACCCGATGTCACCAAAGTCAGAGTTGTCGTAACGGATGATGACGGAGCCTCAGTCACGGCTGGTTCCAGCACGACTGGAGCCTTCGCTTCACCGACGACCGTTTTACTCGAATCGTTTGTACAGCGTTCCGATGTTATCGTCCTGCAACCTGTGAGCTTATCTTTCGGCGGTCAAACAGATTCCGTCATCAGTCGTGATAGCAATTCTCGAAAGGGGAATGAATAAAAATGAACTCATCAAAATCAATCAACACAATCCTGGCTCTGCTAGTCGCCTGTGCGCCAATGACAGGGCTGGCAAATTCCGGGCATGAAAAATTATCGGCAGGATTGCGCGCGCCGTCGCCGTCAATGCTGGCTCCGATTGGCAACGTCGAATCACTGGAAGCCGTCGAAATTAATGGTGTTCTCGTGAAACGCGATGCGCCTGTCTGGAGCGGCGATATTATTCAGGCGGCTCCTGCTACGACTTCGCGGATTGCGGTCAAAGGCGCAGGCGAGGTTTTATTGCGCGGTGGGGCGGCAGTCAAATTACAAAATGATTTGTCGGCAAACCGCCTGACTGCCTCGGTGATTAAAGGTGAAATGAGCGTAACGTTGAACCCTGAGACTTCGGCGCAGATCGAAATTGGCGAACGCGCTTATGTGGTTTCCAAAGGCGCAAAAGTTAGTGCCGCCTGGCGCGATGGGGAGCCTTTCATCCAAACTTCCAAAGGCAGCGTCATGGCAATGGGAAGCTGGAGCGTTGACGCTGCTAACAATGTGGTCGTCGTTAATGCGCAACAGGCATCCACGCGACGAACCTTAATCAAACCTTATAATTTAGGCGCCTCGACCGATGTTCGTGCTCGCAGTACGCGCAGTGTTCAGGTTCGCGTGACCGATGAAAACGACAAGCCTATTCCCGATGTACCCGTTTTATTTTTGATTAGTGGAGCGAGTGCCGGAGCCGGTGGCGCAGGTAGTGCGGCAGGCGCTGCTGGTGCAGGCGGCGCAGCAAGTGGAGGAGCCGGAGGTGCGGCGGGAGCTAGCGCCGGGTCATTGGCGGGACAAACCAGCGTCACGGTGACGACGAATGCACAGGGCATTGCGACGACGAATTTTAACGCGAGTAACTTCCCCGGTAGCACCACCAGGATTAGAGCGACTGTGCCGGGAACTGATGCTGTGTGGGAGGGAGCTTTCAGAATTATCGGAGCACCAGGCGGCTTCTGGACTCCACGTACGGCGGTTCCGGTTTTTGCCATTATTGGCGCGGCGGTTGGCATCGGCATTTACAAAGTGGTCACGAAGAAAGACCCCGTGAGGACAACTCCGATTGGTCAGGTTGGAAGTTTAGGAATTATTCCTTAAAATGCGGGACCGACTGGAGCGCAAGCGTCCCCGCTTGCTAACGTCGCGGGAGCGGCTTGAAAAAAAATCATTGGGGACAGATTCTCAGAAAAGCTATGACGCTACGCTTGAGGCAAGCGAGGACGCTTGCGCTCCAGTCGGTTATGAAATCTATGCGAAACATTTTTCGATTTCTGGTGTTGGGCCTACTCACCACTGCAATTTTTACGGCGGCGTTTGCGCAGCCTCGTGATCGCGGAATGCGCGTCGGCGTCAGCAAAGAAGACCTTGCGAAGAAAACGGATGTCAATCTTTACGCAGTTCTGATCGGCATTTCGCGCTACAAGCTGGGCGACAAAAACATAGACGGCAATCAGATTCCAAATCTGAAAAACGCGACGGACGACGCAACGGAAATTGCTAAGTTTTTGCGCAGTCCTGAAGGCGGCAGCTTCCCGGAATCCAATGTGAAATTATTGCTTGACGAACAGGCGACCAAAGCCGAAGTTGAGAAAGCGCTCAATGGATTGCTCGCGTCAAAGCCCAATGATTACTTTGTGATTTACATCGCGGCGCACGGCGTAGTGCCGCCGGGTGGCGATCAAACGCCGTATTTTATTTTGCACGATTCCGATCCGCGCACGCTGAGCCAATCCGGTTTGAAAATGGAATATTTCAAACAGATCGTCAGCAAAATTCCCGCGCAAAAAGGAATGGTCATTTCTGACACTTGTCACAGCGAAGGCGTCTTGCTGGATAAAGGGCAGCGCGGGTTATTTGTGACACAGCAGGCGAATTCGGCGTTGATTGATGAGATGAAAAAGATTCAGCGTGGCGTCGGATATTTGTCGGCAGCGGGCGCGACGGAATCTTCTTACGAACGTGATGAACTCGGTCACGGAGTCTTTACGCATTGCCTGCTTGAAGCGGTACGCGGCAATGCTGACGTGAATTCTGATGGCGTCGTGACGTTTGATGAAATGCGAAATTATATCCGCGACGAGGTGCCGAAATTCACTGACAACAAGCAACATCCGGTGTCGAGCATTTCTTCCGTCGCGGCAAGCG
>JAYVRW010000143.1:0-22538 GCA_043775925.1 Blastocatellia bacterium | reverse complement strand
AGGCGCCCTTACTGCGTGCGGGCTTCTGCAATTGTTTATTGCACCCAAGTCCACGGCTGATACCACAGCATCGCGGCGATGACGCCAGCGACGACGAGCAGGATGAACCACTTCAGGACTTTGAAGAAAAATTTGGCGATGAACCATCCGGCGATGAGTACGAGTAAAACGGCGATAGCAGTTGAAAGTGTTGCGGTCATAAATTACGAATCCTATTTGGTGGCAGCGGGTGAGGGCGCGGCAGTTGATTCTGCGGTTGCCGGCGTCGGGTCTTTCGGCATAATTTTATCGCTGACGATGACGTTTTCAATCGGGTATCGTTTTTTTAATCCACTGATTTCGACGACATATTCGCCAGCCCGCTTGTCATTAACCACAATCTTTCCAAGAAAACTTTTTGTCTGGACTCCGTAGGCAAGCTTGCCGATGACGGGGTCTTTAACCTCAGTCGCGGGCATGAACATATAGACAATCGGGACTGCCAGAACGACAGCGATGATGAAATATTTCAGATATGGATTGAAGAATTTCCAGATCGCCAATCCGATTAATAAAACGAGTCCAGCCGCAATTGCATAATACATAAAGTTATTACCTCAAAAAATTATCAGACCAAATATTTAATTAACAAAGTAGCGATTCCGAGGAACGAAAGGAACCCGCCAATGTCCGTACAGGTGGTGACAAAAACAGTTGAAGCCAGCGCCGGATCAGCTTTAAGTCGTTTCAGGATTAATGGAATCGCGGTTCCGGCGACGCCTGCAATTAACATATTATTCAGCATCGCCAGCGCGATAATCCCGCCAATGATTCCCATTTTGGCATTTGGTCCATACCAGAGCCAGACGATCACGGCAGCGACAATACCGGTCACAAAGCCATTGGCTAAAGCCACCAATGCTTCTTTGACGACGACGCGCCTGGCATTATCCCATGTCACCTCACCCAGCGCTAAACCACGTACGATGACGGCTAACGTCTGTGTCCCGGCATTGCCGCCCATTCCCGCGACAATCGGCATTAGCGAAGCCAATACGGTGACGCGGGCAATTGTTCCTTCAAAGAGGTGAACAACAGTTGAAGCCAGAATTGCCGTTGCCAGATTAATCAATAACCACGGTAGCCGCAGGCGCACTGAGCGCATCGGCGGACTAATCACATTGTCGTCAGAGCTGACACCCGCGAGGGCGTAAATATCTTCGGTGGCTTCTTCGCGGATCACGTCAAGTACGTCGTCTACGGTGACAACGCCGGCCAATTTATTTTCTTCATCAACAACCGGAACACCGAGCAAATTGTAGCGCGCCACGATCCGCGCAACTTCTTCCTGATCGGTTTCGGTGCGGACGCTGATGACGTCGCTGCTCATGATTTTTTTCAGCGGCGTCGTCGGCGGAACCAATAATAATTGACGCAAAGAAACTACACCGACCAGATGATTTCGTTCGTCTACGATGTACAGATAAAAAACCAGTTCGATGTCATTGCTGGCTTTTTGAATCGCCGAGACGGCTTCGCCGACGGTAAGTTCTTCGTTGAGCGCGAAGACATCCGGCGTCATGATGCGTCCTGCCGTGTATTCCGCAAAGCTCAGCAATTCCTGGACATCGGTAGACGCTTCGATTTTCATCAAATCGAGCAGGCGTTCGCGCAGTTCTCCGGGGAATTTTTCGACAAATAATGCAGCATCGTCAGAAGGTAATTCCTGCAAAACTTTGGCGATGTCTTCGGGCGAAAGTGTATGTAATAAGTCAATGCCTTTTTCGACACCGAATTCACTGAGGCTGGCAGCGGCTAATTCAGGATCGTACTGCGTGAGCGATGCAAAAACAGCATGACTGTCTAATTCGTTCAGGCCTTGCAGGACTTGCGCCACATCTGCGGGACGCCCTTTGTGTAGCACATTCATGGCACGCGCAATCGCGCCGCGCCGCATCATGCGACGAACGGTATCCAGCATTAAGGTAACTTTTTGCGACTGCATAAAAAATTAAAAGGGACGAAAGATAGGTTGCTTAATCTTTCGTCCCTTCGCACGATGTGGCGATCTTACGAAAAATTATCTTGGCAGAAAATAAATTAACCAGGCAATTCCAACACCGATTCCGACGAAAGAAAAGAAAACTTTGACGCCGTATAGCAGGCGTTCCATCGGCGTATTATGTTCGGAAGAAATGACCGCAAAGACAATTCCGACGAGGGCACTGAACGTGACCATGGCAGAGAAGTGGCTCATTTTTTCCTCCCAATGGCAATGTCAAAGGCGTCCATCGCTGCCAGAAAATTGCAGGCTCCGGCAATTGCCAGAAAAGTTTTGCCGTACTCGAAAGTCTGCGCGGCAGTATCTCCAGTGAAAGCGTAACCCGTTGCCATGCAAATAAAGTACGGCAAGCCCAAGCCCACATTCAACGCCGAGAAGACCCACGTCAATTTGTCTTCATAAACAGGTGTAAATAAATTTCCCTTCATCATGATACCCAACAGGAACATGGTGACGATGCTGAAAGCGAGTAAGGCACCGCGTACCCATTTGCCTTGCACGAAATGTCCAAGTCCGGGGAAGACCAGCGCCGCAATTGAGACCAGCGCAGTACGTGCGGGAGAGGATTCAGGCGTCGAAGTTATTTCAGTTTGCAAATTATATTCCGCCAATCAAAAAAAGATAAATAAATAGTAAGCCGCCATTCTAGGAAGCCGTCCAGTAGCTGTCAATGCAATAGACCGCAGATAACGCGGATTGAGCAGATTTTCGCTGATCTGATCCGCGTTGACCTGCTTGATCCGTCCGATCTGTGGTCTATTTTAAGAATCCGAAGACGTATGATCGTGAATAATCTTCCATCCGTCTTTGAACTGGCGAAAAATCAGCGTGTAGAGTCCTCCCAGTTTTTTGCCATCTGACATCACCAAATCCCAGCGTCCACGCACAACGGCGGCTTTTTTGCCAATCATTTCAATGTCCACCTGGCTGAAAGCAACCTTGCCCATATCCTTGCCTTCGGATTGATAGGTTTTGCGGTAACGCTCTAACACTCCATCATAGCCTGCGCGTTTATTGCCGCCTGAGTAAAAAGTCAGTTTCGGCGAACGCCAATATCCTTGCATGAATTCTTCGAGCCTGCCTTTGTTCCAGGCTTCGGTTTGTGCATCAAGAACAGCTTGGATTTCTGCGGTTGGCTGGATTGCTTTTGTCGTCGCTTGGACTGGAGCGATTGACAGGATGATTAACGCGATCAGTAAAAGTAATTTTGATTTCATGGGTTCCTTTTGTATTCTAAGGAGAATTTAGTTTTCAGAAGAATAGACCACAGATCGGACGGATCAAGCAGGTCAACGCGGATCAGATCAGCGAAAATCCGCTCAATCCGCGTTATCTGTGGTCTATTCTTTTAGCTATTCTTATTTTCTCTGCTAGAATTCGCAAGTCAATCAACTCAAAAGTCCGCCGCTTCTGGAGTAAATTTTCATGTCTAAATTTTTAAGGCTCTGCATCGTCGCAGCAGCTTCACTTTCAATGAACACTATGGCGCAAACGACTAATTTCACGCAAACACTCACCAGCGTCGAACGCAACATTCATCTCGATAACTGGCAAATTTCCAATCGTGATTTCAAAGACGAAAGTTCGTGGTCAGTCAACAAATACACACTGCACGGCGGCAAACAGGAAGGCGTAGACCTCATCGTCGTCAACAATGGCAAGCTCACGTTTTCAGTCATCCCTACACGCGGCATGGGCATTGCCAAAGTTGTCATGGGCGATGTAACTTTGGGCTGGAATTCTCCGGTCAAAGAAATCGTCCACCCCAATTTCATCAACCTGCAAAGTCGCGGTGGACTCGGCTGGCTGGAAGGCTTTAACGAAATGATGGTGCGCTGCGGGTTGGAATGGGCCGGGCATCCAGGCAAAGATAAATTCATCAACAACACGGGCGACGAAGCTGAAATGGATTTGACGGTTCACGGAAAAATCGGGAATACGCCCGCTTCTGAAGTCGAAGTAATGATTGACGCCGATCATCGCATTCGCATTCGCGGTCGCGTAGATGAGCGAATGTTTTACGGCCCGAAATTAGAACTGTGGACAGAAATTTCTACCGAGCCGATGAGCAACACTTTTCAGATCAATGATACGTTGAAAAATTACAGCGCGTATGAGCAGGAATTCCAGATTATTTATCACTCGAACTATGGCCCACCGCTGTTGGAGCAGGGTTCGCATTTTGTCGGCGCAGTCAAAGAACTTCGTCCGTTCAACGCTCACGCCGCGAAAGGATTGAATGGATACGCTGATTATCCAGCCCCGACCAAAAATTTTGTCGAGCAGGTCTACGGCATAATTCCGTACACCGATGCCAAAAATTATACCTCTGTGATGCTGCATAATTCAGCGGGTGACAAAGCCGTGATGATGAGCTACGACACGTCAACGCTGCCGTATTTTAATCTTTGGAAAAACACGACGGCTGTTGAAGAAGGCTATGTCACAGGCTTGGAACCCGGCACAGGCTATCCGCCCAATCGAAGTATTGAGCGCAAGGGCGGGCGTGTCCCCAAGCTCAAATCGAATGAATCCAGAAAATTCTCTATCGAATATTCGATCCTGAATTCTAAAGATCAAGTGCAACAAGGGAAAACGAAAATCACGGAGCTGCAAGCCGGGAAGCCGACGAAGGTGAACCCTGAGCCGATCAAAGCGGAATAAAGACTGGAGCGCAAGCGTCCCGCTTGCTCCAAGCGTAGCGCGATGCAGCTTTTGTGAAGTTGCTTCCAGCGCAGTTTTTTACGCCGCGCACGCGACGTTTGCAAGCGAGGACGCTTTGCGCTCCAGTCAATAAATAATCCCGTCAAGTCAATCCAGTTACTTGACTAACCTAGTTGCAAATCCCATAATCTCATTTCTCCACACATGGCATATTGGTTAGACCTTTTGTTTTCTAAGCAGTACTTTATCTTTATGAAAGCCTGAATGAATGAGGCGTTTGCTGAGAATTCTTAACGTAGTGGTAAATCTTTTGGGGTTGATTTTAGGTCTTTGTTTAGTGGCTCCGGTGAAGGCGCAAGCCATCCGCTGGCAGGATTTCCCACTGCCTTTGCAGCAATGGTTGAAATCCAATCAGCTTGCAGAATCAAGTTTTGAAAATTATCTCGCTTCGATCAATCAGCAAACCGAAGCGCGTGAACGAGACGGCGAATTTGATCATCTGATTTTTTTTGCTTTGCAATCAAAGCTCTTTACAGATTTGCCAAAAATCGAACCGGCAAAGAGCGCATATCAATTTGTTCAGAGTTTGAAGCCGGGTGAGCGTGAACGCTACTTAAATGAATCGCTGAATTATTTACCTGCGCTAGCCAGTTTGCCGGAAGCGGTAGCGAATCGTCTCAGCGCATTTTCCAAAGTACTATCAAAATCCAAAGCGGATGAACGCCTTGCCTATTTTAAGCAGTTCCTTGAAAAAACGAGTTCACAAAAGGCCGCAACGCCTGAACGCTTAACCACCGAATATTTTCGGGTGATGAAGTTTTTGTACCGCAAAGAATTCCTTTCGCGTGGCATCAAAAATCAAGTTGAGTTAGCCGCCTACGTCGCCGCGCTCTATCAAACACGCGGTCACAGCACGGATACGCAGATTGAAGCGAATTTTGCCATTTATGATGCGTTGGCGGCGATCAAGGCGCAGAATCCTGAAGCAATCATTCACGATGTTTTGATTGTCGGGCCGGGTCTGGATTTTGCGCCGCGCACGGATTTGATGGATTTGTTCGGGCCGCAATCCTATCAGCCTTTTGCTGTCGCAGACGCGCTCTTGAGTTTGAAGTTGAGCGACCGACAAAAACTGCGTATTCATTGCGTAGACATCAATGATCGCGTCGTGAATTTTCTCAATTCACGCGCCACAAAAAAATCAGTTTCGTTGTCGGTGCTGTCGGGAATTGCTGAAAAAGCCGATCGTCCATTGTCGGATGAATTTAAGAATTATTTTCGCTCTTTGGGTAAAAATATTGGAGTCGAATCAGCACTCTTGTTGCCGGAAAACTGGCGCACGCACTTGAGCAAAAATATCCAGCTTCAGCCGGAGATTCTGAAATCCATCTCCGCCGAAAAGCTGAATATCATCACGCAACAATGTTCATCTGAGAAAAAGTTTGATCTGGTCATTGTCACAAACGTTTTTCCGTACTTTAATGATGTGGAGCTAAGTCTGGCGTTAACGAATATCGCGGCAATGACCAGGCCTAGTGGTTATTGGCTCCACAATGAATCTCGAAACTTACTGATCAGTTTAGCTTTGCTGTTAGAAGTTCCCTCATTGCAATCCCGGACTGTTCTGATTGCTGGAAGTCAGAACAATGCACTGTTTGACGGGGTGGCAATTCATCGTAAGAAAAACCCGTAGTTGCTTTTTATGCGCACTCAAATTTGAGTTCACTTGAAAAGTAATTTACACCAACAGCATCAATTAGGAGAGACCATGCTAAGAAAAGTTATGACTTGTTTGCTCTTCGTAACAGTTGCCACGGTTTGCGCTCTGGGACAGGATTTCCGCGCTACGATCAATGGTCGTATCGCTGATCCGACCGGCGCGTCCATTCCGAATGCAACGATTACTGTGAAGAACGGCGCAACGAATGAAACTGTCACCGTCACGTCAAATGGCGATGGAAATTATAACGTCCCATTTATTCGTCCCGGTGTTTATACGATCAATGTTGAGGCGGCTGGCTTCAAGAAATACACCCGCAACACGCAGGAAATTCAGGTCAGCCAAACGGCGACGATTAACGTTGCCCTCGAAGTGGGTGGCGCGTCTGAAACAATTACAGTCACAGCCGACACTGCGTTGCTTGACGAATCCAAAGCGGATCGCGGCAATGTGATCGAAAATCGCCGTATCACCGAATTGCCGCTGAATGCGCGTAATCCTTTTATGCTGGCGACACTGACGCCGGGAATTACCTTCAATGGCCCCGCGATTTATCAGCGTCCTTTTGATAACGGAGCCATCGCCGATTGGTCAGTCAACGGCGGACAAAATCGTAACAATGAATTCTTGCTCGACGGCGCTCCGAACAATTCGATTCAGGGCGGAAATAATCTGGCCTACGTTCCGCCAGTAGACGCGGTTGGTGAATTCAAAATTATCACCAACTCTTTCGATGCGCAATACGGACGAACCTCCGGCGGTATTGTGAACGTCCAAATCAAATCTGGTACGAACACATATCACGGATCATTGTACGAATTCTATCGTCGCAACTGGCTTGATGCGAACAGCGTGCTGGCAAATACAGCCGGACGCCCCAAGGGAAAAACGCTTGATCCCAACACTGGAAAATTCGTAGCTGCTGAGCATTTCCTTGATCAATACGGCGGGGTTTTAGATGGTCCTGTCCGCTTGCCGAAATCAATTTTTCGCAAGCTTGGATACGATGGACGTGACAAGACATTTTTCCTTTTCAACTATGAAGGCTATCGTGAAGGAACTCCGAATCCAGCGGTTCGTACGGTTCCAACTGAGGCATTTTTAAAGGGTGATTTCAGTAATTACAAAACCGCCGCTGGCGCTTTGATTACGGTTTATGATCCGGCTACGGGTAGAAATGATGCAAATGGCAACTGGATTCGTGATCCGTTCCCCAATAACATCATTCCAACGAATCGGATTACTCCGATTGCCGCGAAGGTTCTCACCTTTTTCCCGAAACCGAATGCCGTCACGCCAGGTGGTGATCCGTGGCGTAATAACTTCGCAGATATTCCAAATATTGCGAACGACAAATTCAAAAACTGGATTTTCAAAATTGACCAGAATATCGGCGATAAAGACAAAGTCTTTTTCCGTTATGGCTATAATAACCGCGCCGAAATTCGCTGGACGAACGGTATTACCACGGGTCCGGCGCAGGACGGACAATTACCGCTGAACCGCATCAACTACGCCGGAGTTACTGACTGGGTACATACCTTCAATTCACGCGTCATTATGAATATTCGCACCTCGGCGAATCGTTACATTGAAGCCGGACGTTTTGAAGAAGGTCTTGGATACGACGCGACGCAGCTTGGATTTTCCTCCGCACAAGTGGCGCAGCTTCCGACGAAAATGTTCCCACGCTTCAATTTTTCAGATTTTATCAGTTATGGTCGAGGCTCATTTTCTCGTGAACCTACGAACGTTTGGAGCTTGCAACCAAACATGTCCATGGTGCTTGGTGCACACACCGTGCGCTTTGGTTTAGATTTGCGTCATACGCAATATGCGCGCCTCGTCAGCGGCAACGCTGGCATGCAGATCAGTTTTGACCGTACCTTCACGCAGAAAGATTTCTCGCGTGCAGATACGCTCAGCGGAAGCTCAATCGCATCATTTCTGCTTGGGGCTGCTGCTTCCGGCAACGTAGATGCGAATGCCTTTCCGATTTACATGTTCAAGTACTACGCGCCCTGGGTGCAGGACGATTGGAAGGTTTCACGTAAGCTGACACTCAATTTAGGACTGCGTTGGGATTTAAATGGTCCTCCTGTGGAGCGTTACAATCGCGCCAATTATGGATTCAACCCAGGCGCAACAAATCCTGCGACAGCGCGGATTGATAAGACCAGATTATTAAATGGTGCGACATCAATTCTTGGCGGATTAGGATTCGTAGGCGTCGGCAACGATAGCGCTACGCCCTTCAAATACGATAAGAATAATATTCAAATACGACTTGGAGCTGCTTTCTCACTCAATGATAAAACAGTTATCCGTGGCGGGTTTGGCACCTATTATTTGAATCCAACCGGGTCGCCAGGATTCCCCTTGAATGGATTCAGTATCACGACCCCGTTAGTCGGATCGCTTGATGGAAACCGTAGTTCGATTTACGCGCTCAGTAATCCATTCCCGACAGTATTGCGTCCGGCAGGCGCCGCCAAAGGGCTGGAAACATTTCTTGGAAATGGCTTCTCGTATTCGAATCCTAATTTCATTGTGCCTCACGTGAATAACTTCTCGTTTGGTCTTCAGCGTCAACTGCCTTTCCGCAGTGTTCTGGAAGTCAGCTACGTCGGTAGCCGCACTACCGATGGACAATCGCAGTACAACGGAATCAACGAAGTCTCTCAATCATTCCGTGATAAATGCGATCCAACCAAAGGCGGCGATCCGGCATTTTGCAACGCATTGTTGCCGAATCCATTTCAAGGTGTCGCAGGGTTTGAAGGAACCAGCTATTTTACGGCTGCAACTCTTTCCCGCTATAACCTGAATCGTCCTTTCCCCCAATTTGGAAATATCGCTGAGTTGGAACGCAACGAAGGAAAAGTCTGGTACAACTCATTACAGGTACTTTTGAATAAGAGATTTTCCAAAGGCTTGACGATGAGCGGTACTTACACGTTATCGAAATCAGTTGAAGAAGCGACGCAATTGCCTGGACAACAGGACAATACCGCTTCTTACATTGATGACGTAGCGAAGATCAAAAATCGTTCGTTGAGCTTTGCTGATCGTCCGCATCGTTTGACGATTTCAGGCGTGTACGATTTCCCGTTTGGGAAGGGCAAGAAATTCCTTGCCAACGCGAATCGTGCCGTTGATTTAGCACTTGGTGGTTGGACACTGGCGGGAGCTTATATCTTTAACTCCGGTCGTCCGTGGCAATTGCCTGGTAACGTAGATTATATCGGAAAGCAGGATGATGCACGCCTCACAAATCGCTTGCGTGTTCTGAACGGTACTGAATTTATTCAGGGTGTTAAGCCTTGCGTCGGTCAGGCCGTGAAGAATTCATCAGGTGCTTACGTGCGTGATGCTAGTGGTAATTTAACGTATGCGTTGGTTGGATATTCGACCGCCTACGGTTGTACTGCTCCGAATTTCATTATTCGTGAACCGTTCACCACACGTACAACGGCAGTTCGTGATCCACGAATCCGTCGTCCATCCTTCCAACAGTTCGACTTGAACCTGGCGAAGACTTTCAGGATTACTGAAAGAACTCGCTTCCAGTTCCGTGCTGAAGCGTACAACATTTTTAATACGCCAATGTACGACGAACGTACTTACAACACTGACCCGAATAGTACGGAATTCGGGTCGATTAACCGTGCTACGAATGGGCAATCAAACTTCCCCCGATTCTGGCAGCTCGGATTTAAGTTCCTGTTCTAATTATTAACAGGCTCTTTATCAAAGCCACGAATGGTGTAAAATCATTCGTGGCTTTTTTATTAAGTCAGAAACATTTAGGCAGAAGCCCGACTGTTAAGAAGGGCGAGCTTCCATAACGTATTTAGTTAAAATATGAATAGAAGGTCAGAGATGAAAATATTACTTATACTCACGCTCGGATTTATTGTCACGAATGTCAGCCTTGCTCAAAATGCAAAACCTAAACCAGTCCGCAGTAATCTGCTGGTCACAGCCGAATGGTTAGCGAAAAATATTAACGATCCCAAAGTTGTCATTATTCAAGTTGGGCGCGACCAGAAAGATTACGATGCCGGACATATTCCGAATGCGCGATTTTTAAAATACACCGAAGTCGTCACCACCCGCGATCAAATCCCAAATGAATTGCCTCCCGTCGAAAAACTGCAACAGATTTTTTCCGCGCTTGGCGTCAACAATGATTCGCGGATCATTTTGTACAGCGATGTGCAGAATTTATTAGCCGCTCGCGTGTACTTTACGCTGGATTATTTAGGCTTTGGCGATCAAACAGCATTGCTCGATGGCAGTCTCGAAAAATGGAAAGCCGAGAAGCGCGAAATCTCAATGGCTCCGCCGGTGATTAAAACTGCTACAACTTTTACGCCGCGCCTGAATCCCAAAGTGAACGTCACCCGCGAAGCCGTCAAGGATATTTCCTGGATGAGCGCGAATACTGACACTGTCGATACGTTGTTGCTGGACGCGCGTCCGGCAGATGCTTATGACGGCAGCGCTAAATCGAATCTACAGCGCAACGGGCACATTCCAGGAGCAGGAAATGTCTACTGGATGGATACACTGTCGAGCAAAGAAATTCCTTCTCTGAAAGCAGTTTCCGAGCTACGCAAAATGTATGAAAGTGAAGGGATCACTTCTGATAAAAAAGTCGTGACCTATTGCTGGATCGGCATGATGGCTTCACACGCCTATTTTACGCTGAAATATTTAGGCTACGATGTGGCGATGTACGATGGGTCATTCACGGAGTGGAGCAAGTCGGAGGGGACGAATGTGGTGGCGGGTAAGAGTAAGAAATAAGAGTTTGCTGGTATTACAGGGTAAGTGCAAAACGATTACAGAAAGACTATTGCCAAAAATCAAATACTCATTGAACCTGTAGCAAATCAGGATGTATATCGTCCATTCAAATCCCGAATAAAATAAAAACATCACTACAGTTGTCGAATACATAGTATTCACTTGACAGGGGACAATCATATACAGTAAGGTTATTTTAACCTTAGTAAACTTCTTGTATAAGAAGTGATTACATCGCTTTTATGCTCATGAGAGAGGTGAGCAATATCAATTTAGTGTTGCCCACAACTCATTGAGATTTTGCGTTCATTGGTGGTGTTAGTTTTAGAAATCAGGATGATTAGGAGAATAAGATGAATAAGTTACACACACAGAATAATTTTCGGTTGTTAATCGTATTTAGTTTTACGGTTACTCTTTTGGTGTTTGGTGCGGTGAAGGCTTCGTATTTTGTTGTGAAGGCGCAAAATCAGAAGCCGATTGTGTATCAAACCAATTTTGATCAGTTTGTCCTGGGGCAACTCCAACCATTCCCAGGGCATTTGCGGCAGGGTGGATGGTTTCACGTATTAGGAGGCGATGATTCTTATGGCGAAATTCAGGATCAAATCGCCCTTGGCGGAAATTCTCTACACCAGCATACAGGGGCAACAGTTCCGGCAAATTATCAAACTATTGATCAGATTAACCTTACCCCACGTTCACTGAACGGAACTGGGACGATCACCTTGAGCGCTGATTTTTTTCCTGTTACTTCTAATTTAGAGGCGACAAATGGATTTAATGCGCGACTGCTTGTCGCGGGCGGGCCTCATCCGGGATATGAAATTATTAGTTTCGTTTTAGGGGGAGGTCACAGCGCCACAAGAAATGAGACAGGTGTTTTTGTTGGTTTACCGACATACTCAATTGAACAAAATAATATTGTTCCAGTTCCCTTAACTGTAGGAACTCACCTGGCTTGGAATTCCTGGCATAACGTCAAGGTTGTTATTGATCAAACTAATGACACTTATCGTTCAATAACAGTAGATGGTTTTAAGCAGGATTTAGATGGCTTCAAGCCTTATCGGAACACTCTTGACGGCGTTAATTGGGTCAGAGGGCAATTAATCGAAAAACTAGAGGCTTCAATTGTTCCACTTGGAGAAGGTGTAAATAGAACAGATGATGATATTTATTGGGATAACATTCAGGTTAGAGTAACACCCAAGTAATGTTAGTCGAAGTAGCCAAAAGAAAAGGGAAGAGCGAAAAAACTCTTCCCTTTTATAAACTGTAAATTGCCTACAAATTAATGCTGGCAGATTTTCTCAGTCAGGCTGCCAAGATTGAAACGACGAATGTCATTGGCCTGTGCCTGTTCGACTTTTCTTAATTCTTCCGCAATGTAATCACGCACACGACCATTGGAAGAGTAAATTAAATCTTCCACCATTTGTCGTAAGGCTTCGGTTAAGCCAGTTGCAAATTCATTCGGCTGCGCGGTTCCGACAAACACGATTTCTTTGTCCTGATATTCAAATTCTGCGGCGAATGGATCAAGAAACGGATAGCGTTCGGTGACGGCTAATAATCCGGCGCGCAAAGCGGTCGGGAAGGAACTGCCACGTCCGGCGACTCCCATGCCTTGTTCGACTGCGGCTACGACCTGACTCATCAAGGTCATTAAATCGCGCATTTCATTCCCTGACTTAGGAATTTCAGGCAATGGAGCCGGAGTCAGTTGTGCGGCTGACACTGCCGAAGAGGTTGGCGTTTGAGCGGTAACGACAGCGACGACCGGCTTTGTTTCGATGACTTCCAGCACGTCGTCAAAAACTACAGGTTTTGGTCTGGCTTCAATGGGTTTGGCTTCGGCGACAATTTCTGCCACCGTCGCATTCGCCTGATTTCCTGAAGGTAGCAATGAATCATAATAAGGGACGGGAGCGCTTACCGTCGGAGTTGGTGAGACTGCTACATTGACTATCGCAGGGGCGATGGTCGGTGTCACGACCGGAGCTACAGCTTTGACTGGCTCAGGTATTGCGACTGCCACCGGGGTTGAAATCGGAGCTGGCGTGACGACGGCTTGTGAAGCAATTTGATTGATGCTGGCGTCAATATTGTTCTCATCAATTTTGGTTATCGGAGAAGTTGCCTGACGATAAAGTGTGAACTGAGCTGGTTCTTTTTCACAGTCAGCCAGCAATTTATCGAGCGCATCTTTGCCAATATTCTGATCGTCTCCACTGGAACAGATGGCTTCAATTTTGTCACCATCCACGAAAATCATGCCGCGTTTGTTGTCAGGTGTCTTGAACGCGACACTAAAGAAATAAGTTTTCTTCTCAGCCGATAAGCGCTTAATAAGTTTTCCAAGGTTCGCCCAATCCGTCGAAAGATTTTCGTATACTTTTTCACCATCGGCGATACCGGAAAGCGTTTGCACGATTTCTTTTTGAACGTAGTAAACGGAAAGCGTCCCTTTTGCCTGTTGTGAGAGTGAGAACAAATGTTCCTTGACTGCGACGCCTGAGCGTTGTTCAGTTCCGACGACTTCCGCCGCATTAACGACGGCTCCATCTTGCACGAAGATGAACCCGGTTAGATTCGGGAATGACAGTAGGATGTATCCACTGAATTTTTCTGCTTTTAATTCTTCAAGAAGCCCATCCATCCGCACGAATGACGTGCTCAGCTTCTCGTGCATTGGCTTACCTTTTGGAATGTAATACATAAGCTCTCTTTTCGTATTCTCGTTGTTGGGCGATCTGGTTGAAACGCTTTGGCGTTTGTGAAAAGTAAATAATAAAAGGACACGGGGGTAGGGAGACGCGCTTGCTAAACAACTGCAAACAGTGATAATAGTAACAAAATGCCATAATCAAGTCAATCAACTCTTTGATCTGTGTATATTTGAAGTTTAACACTTCACCTTTAACTTTACTTAATACATGGTTTTAGCTGGACAAATTTTAATCGTTGGTTAAACAGTTAAGACTAAAAAAGCCTGACCAGTTTGTCGCGGTCAGGCTTGGTTTTAGATGATGGGTAGAAAGTTTAAGCGTCAAAGGTGTTGACCTGTTCGGCCTGGTGTCCTTTGGGGCCTTGAATCAGGTCGAATTCTACGACCTGTCCTTCAATCAGGGTTTTGTATCCGTTGCCCTGGATGGCAGAGTAATGGACAAAAATATCTCCCTGACCTTCAGGAATTTCAATAAAGCCATAGCCTTTACTGTTATTGAACCATTTTACGGTTCCTTTTTTTCGATCTACCATGGGTTAAATCCTCCTGACGTTGGCGATGAGTACTGGGTGATGACTCATCGGGTTAATACATACAACGTCCCGCTCATTCATGATTGAACGACCTTTAGATTGACCTCGGACTGTATCTGAGTTTCGGGGGCTTGCGGGGCACTGCTACTACAAAATTGTTGGGGTACTGCTGGAAAAAAGCAAAAAGCCGCATCGCTGATGAACAAAGGTTTTATCAGGAAATCCGGCTTTTGAATAATAACAAAGAAATTGGGGACTAACACAACGGTACTTCTTTTGGGAGAACTTGTTGTTAATTCAACAAATCCAGGTTACTTCATAAATGTCTTAACTTAATTATTGTCGAGTGAACACTTAGACAAGTAAAATACTACGAACTGGTCAACTCCTTGTCAAGGGTGCTGGATTAAAAAATTCTCATATCAGGTCGGAGAGGGATTGCTTATCAGCTCCTCTCAAAATAGTATTTGCCGGAAATGTCCAAGTATTTTCTCAGATTTCTGGAAACACTTTTATGAGCGGATTATTTAATCAACAGGTAGCAATTATCACTGGCGGAGCCAATGGAATCGGCTTTGCCATTGCCCAAAAGTTAGTGTCAGAAGGTGCACACGTTGTGCTGCTGGATTGGCAAAAGTCAGTCGTGCAAAAGGCGGCAAAATTGATAGGAAGTTCAGCTTCTACTTTTCAACTTGACGTGACGAATGAAGCGCAGGTAATCCAGACAATTAAAAAAGTTGCCAAAAAATTCGGACGAATTGATATGCTGATCAATAGCGCTGGAACGACCGGAAAGACGAATATCAAAACTCATGAAGTAGAGTTTGAAGATTTCAAGTCGGTCTTTGCCATCAATATTAACGGGAGTTTTCTGACTTCGCGTGCCGTCCTGCCGTACATGTTGAAGCGAAATTATGGACGTATTTTAAATCTCGCTTCGATTGCGGGAAAAGACGGAAACGCCGGAATGGTCGCGTATTCCGCCTCCAAAGCCGCTGTCATTGGCATGACAAAAGTGATGGGTAAGGAATACGCCGAAGAGGGAATTACGGTCAATGCCATCGCTCCGGCAGTGATTCGGACGGCGATGGTGAACGCACTTTCCGATGAAATGGTGAAATATATGACCGATAAAATCCCGATGAAACGCTGCGGTACGTTGGAAGAAATTGCGAGCCTTGCGGCGTATATTGTTTCACCGGAAGCGAGCTTTACGACGGGATTTACGTTTGATATGACGGGTGGGCGAGCGACTTATTAATGGATCCGGCATCGGCTATTCGCTCCTCGCCGGACAAGTAATGCATACCCGAAGCCGCCAAGAGTATCAAAAGAGTTTTGACAATCGCCCCCGGAATGGACGTACTAAGGCACGTTGACGCTGGTTATGGCGATTGAATTTGCGAGGGAGGATGGTGTGAAAGTGCCGATGAGCACGTAAGGACTTTATGCGAGATGATGTGAAATTTAAATGTCATTGCGGAGATTGGCGATTTAAAAACGCCTTTTGGGTTGTAGAGGACACTCGTGAAAAAATTTGTCGTGATTTGCCTTTTTATGGAGAAGTTGAAGGTAAGCAATACTGCGTCCTCCATTATCCAAGCAAAGAAAAAGCTGATGATTTTGAGTTAGTTTTTCAGGAAAGAATCAAAGAGGATAAATGGGATTTCGGCATGGTTTATTTTCCAAAATCTTTAACTTACGAAAATGAGGAATTTAACAATGATGCTGACTTTGGACACGCAGTTTTCGCTGATGGAGTGAATTTTAAATACTGTAAATTTAAGGCTAGATTTGTATTTTTTGACTCAATTTTTTTAGAAGAGGCTTTCTTTACCTGCTCTGAATTTTACAATCAGGTTAATTTTAATGCTGCCGATTTTCGTGAATTAGGTTATTTCTCAGGTGTAACTTTTCTCGCTAAAGCATATCCCTCATTTAACAATACAAAGTTCAAGCAAGGAATGTTTAGTGGGACAAAATTTGAAAAGCCTGACTACAATCGAAAAGTCGAATTTTGCAAATCAAGTTTTTCAGAAACAGTTGATTTTTCGAGGGCTGAATTTTTGCTAGGTGCTGATTTTAAAGATGCAAAGTTTCCTCAAAGCGGTAAGACAGATTTTGAATCTGCCTTATTTAATGAATCGGTCAGTTTTGAAAATGTAGAGTTCTTTGATGTTGATTTCGAAAACGCAAAATTTTGTCTTCAAAACAAATCATTTGAAAAAAGCGTTTTCAAATACTGTAAGTTTAATAAGTCAGCTTCATTTGTAAGTGCAGAATTTTATCAACAAACGGATTTTGAGAAATCTACCTTTCAAAATGCGCATTTTGAAAGAGCTATTTTCGCTGGAAGTGCAAACTTTCGTGAGGCACAATTTTCAGAAGACGTTTTCTTTAATGCTACAAAATTTGGTTACAAGCATGAGAATCTTATTACATCAGTTCAAGTTAATTTTGATGGTGCAGGGTTTGGAAGTAATTCAAGAGTTTTTTTCGATAATACTTGGTTTTCATGGCATACAAGTTTCAAGTATGTGAAATTTGACGGATATATTCTTTTTAAGGGAACTTCAAAAAACTCGGTTTTTGATAATATTTTTGAGGAACACGCTTTTTGGGGCTTATTGGACTTTACTTTCATAACAATTGAAAAAAACTGAAAAAGTTTATTTTCAAACGGTTCGATTAAGACCAAGCTGGTTTGTAAATAGTGTATTTGATTTACGAAAAATCAATTTAATTGATATAGACTGGGGCGATGGAAATAGTTTATTTTTCTCAATAGAGGACGAATTAAAAGTATTAGAAAAACGAATAAAACATAATTCAAAAAAACTACTGACCGTAACATTCCGTCAAATTGCCGAAAATGCTGAGTCTAATAATAGATTTGATGAAGCATCAAATTTTAGACAAATTGCTTTAAGAACTGAGTGGCTTGAGAAGAAAGAAAAAATTTCAAATTTGATAAAGAATTTAGTTCCTGAAAACGAAAAGCTGAAAAGACGTTTTGGCGGTTCAACCGACGAAGAAGATAAGCCAATTCCGTCAGCAAATTCTTTCGGTATTTTACGCAGAAGCGGCGACTTGTTTCTTCACGGACTTTATCGAACCACAAGTTTTTACGGCGAAAGTTGGGGTTGGGCTTTAGTTGTTTTGTTATTGCTAATTTTGGTCATCTTTCCAAAGATATACACACGATTCAACTTCCAAACTTGTTCGAGAGATAGACCAATTGCCGCCAGTTTAGCTATTTGCGAATCAAGAGACGATGAAATTAGAAAAAACTGCACTTGCCGCACAGACCGAATTACTTTTATAGATGCAATAGTCCAAAGTTTGACAACCGCGACTTTGCAGAATGTTGAATACCGTAAACCGCTGACAGTTCAGGGCGAACTTTGGATAATCCTGGAAAAGATATTCGCGCCTTTGCAAGCGGCGTTGTTGGCATTGGCAATTCGACGGAAGTTTATGCGATAGCATTATCATTCACCTTTAAGCATTTATCAGTTAGCAAAATATTTGTGATAAAATACAATTTGTGAGGTAATTTTTATGACATCCGAAGAAGTAATTTTTGCAAAAATTAAAGTTTTACCCCCAAGTTTAAAAGAAGAAGCACTTCATTTTGTAGAGTTTTTGGAAACCAAAATAAAACCACAAACAGAACGAAAAAGCTTGAAAGGCTCGCTTTCGCATCTGAATGTCAAAATCAGCGATGATGATATCCGAGAAGCCCGAAATGAAATGTGGCGTGGTTGTACTCAAGATACCGAAAACGAAAAATAATTTATGGCGGAAACCGCTCTGCACCTCAATTTACCACTCGTAACCAAAGACCATAGAATTCAAGGTTTGCAAAACATTCAAATTATTTGGTAATAATTTCGAAATATTGCAAGCGGCTTTGTTGACGTTGGATATGCAGTGGAAACCATTCTCCATCCTGTGAATTATGCCGAAAAGAAAAATAAATCTTGATGTAATTGATGAAGAATCAGCTTCGCAGGCGATTGATCTGATTAGCAAAATCGCGGAAGAAAATAGGATTGATTGGGCATTAGTTGGCGGCCTGGCAATGAATTTTTATGGTAGCGACAGGTTGACCAAAGACATTGATATGATTGCGACGAAGCGTTTGCCAATGCCGAAAGAAAAGATTGTCGGGCAACTGAAGCAAGGCGGTGAGCGTTATCAAGCCGACACTGATAAAAAGGCTGTCTCCATTGACTGGATCATTCGTAATGATGAATTCAAATCGTTATTTCAAGAAGCATTATCTGAAGCGGTAAAGATTGACGATCTTCCAATTCTCACGCCGGAGTGGTTAGTGATTCTAAAATTTATCGCCGGACGTTTCAAAGATCAGGAGGATGCGGTGTATCTATTAAGCCGAAAAGGTTTGGTTAATCGTGAAGTGATTAAAGAAAAAATAATCAAACATTTTGGGAAAGCTGCCTGGGGTTTAGCGAAACACGGGTATCAGCGGTGGTACGATTTGGCTGATGGAAAAACTCTTGAAGATGAGCGTAACGAAAAAGATGGATATATTGATTCGTAATAACTGATGCATTTTGATGTGATTATCATTGGCGGAGGCGCCGCCGGATTATTCTGCGCAGGCATCGCTGCCAGGCATGGCCGCAAGGTTCTGGTACTGGAACGCGCTGAAAAAGTCGGCAAGAAAATTCTCATCAGCGGTGGTGGACGCTGCAACTTTACGAACCTGCATACCAAGCCTGAAAATTACATCTCAAATAATCCAAATTTTGCGAAGTCAGCTTTAGCCCGGTACACGCCGCAGGATTTCATCGCTTTAGTCAAAAAACACAGCATTGCCTTTCACGAAAAAAAACTTGGACAATTATTTTGTGACGGCTCAGCCAAAGAAATTGTAGATTTGCTGCTCCGCGAATGCGGCTCGCCAAATGTCACCATCAAGGTCAATTGCGAAGTTAAAAATATTCAAAAATCTGAAATATTCAACGTCGAAACCAATCTTGGAAATTTCACTTCCAGCAGTTTAGTGATTGCTTGTGGCGGAGTCTCGATTCCCAAAATGGGAGCTACGGATTTTGGCTATCGCGTCGCTCGTCAATTTGGATTAAAGCTTGTGAATACACGACCCGCGTTAGTTCCATTCACGCTTCAGCAAGCGGAATTGCAGGCCTTTAGTGAGTTAAGCGGGGTGTCGGTAGATGCGCTGGTGAGCACCGGAAAACAGCAATTTCGAGAAAATATTCTTTTCACGCATCGCGGCTTAAGTGGGCCGGCGATCCTGCAAATTTCATCGTACTGGAACTCAGGTCAGGCGGTGAAAATTAATGTATTACCCGATGAAAATTCAGCCGATTTATTACTGGCAGAACAATCCTCACAGCTTAATTTTTCAACGTGGCTCTCGAATTATTTGCCTTCACGATTTGCCAAAGCTTGGGCTACGATCAATGCTGAGCCGAAACCGTTACGGCAATTCAATCAGAAAGAATTACGGCGTTTAGCGGAAAAACTTCATCAGTGGGAAATTACGCCGAACGGCACTGAAGGCTACGCGAAAGCCGAAGTCACCAGCGGCGGCGTGGACACCAAAGAGCTTTCCTCCAAAACGATGGAATCTGAAAAAGTGGCAGGATTATTTTTTATTGGTGAAGTGGTAGACGTGACCGGACAGCTTGGCGGCTATAATTTTCAATGGGCGTGGGCTTCAGGCAATGCCGCCGGACAATTTGTTTGAGGGAAATATGATACGCAAAGCATTTATTATGCGGCTGAAGCCGAATAACCAAACCGAATACGCCGACCGTCACAATCCGATTTGGGCGGAACTCAAAACCGTTCTGCAAGAACATGGCGTCAGCAATTATTCGATCTTTCTTGACCACGAAACGGATAAACTTTTTGCCTACGCCGAAGTTGCCTCAGAAGAGCTTTGGGCAAACATTGCGCAGACTGAAAGTTGTCAACGCTGGTGGGCGCACATGCGCGACCTGATGCTGACGAATGACGATAATAGCCCTGTTTCTATTACGCTGACTGAGGTTTTTCACTTGGATTGAGTGAATAATTGTCATCAGTCAGGATGATGCATCGGACGGAGTGGCTTTATCAACAGCTTACAGTTCGGAAACAAGTCAGCGTGGCTTGAGGTTTTGAAATGAAGTCTTCCGCCAGTCTCATTTTTTCCTGGCGTTAATGTTAATATATTCCAGATTATCTTTGGAGTAATTTATTTATGACCGATATTCTGCAAGAAATCTTTACACGTAAAAAAGCAAGGCTTGAAGCCAGCAAACAGGCACGTTCGTTACAGCAACTGAAATTAACGATACAACCTCTTATTCATGCCAAAAGTTTTCTTGCGCAACTGCAACGAGATCAAATTAATATCATCGCCGAAGTGAAACGTCGCTCGCCGTCGAAAGGCGTGATTCGGAAAAATTTCGACCCGGTTTCGATTGCTAAAAATTACACTGAAAACGGTGCAGCCTGCTTGTCAGTACTGACCGAAGAAGATTATTTTGATGGCTCCATGGAACACTTGAAAGCCGTCCGCGCTATCACTGATTTGCCGATCATTCGCAAAGATTTTATCTTCGATGAATATCAAATTTTTGAAGCCGTCGAAATCCAGGTGAATGCAATTTTATTAATCGCCGCGATGTTGGAGCCAGTGCTTTTTAATGATTTGATGCAGACCGCCTATGGCTTAGGCTTGGATGTTTTAGTTGAAATTCACGACGCAGAAGAAGCGGAAAAAGTGCTGCGCTACGACGTGAAATTATTAGGCGTAAACAATCGAAATTTGCGGACGTTTGAGGTGACGCTGGATACTTCACTGAAGCTGGCGGAACAGCTTCCTAAGTCGTTAACATTAGTCAGTGAAAGTGGACTGCGCACTAGCGAAGACCTGAATTTATTGCGTTCTGTCGGCTATCACGCTTTTTTAATTGGCGAAGAATTTATGCGTTCTGAAGACGAAGGCGCAGCGCTTGCGAGATTGATTTCTTAAAATGCAGAAGCCCGCACGCAGTAAGGGCGACATCACACGAGGAGTATAATTGTTGATGAATTTTCAGATTAGCTAAGGCGCCCTTACTGCGTGCAGGCTTCTGCAATAATTTTTTATGCCCCAGGTAAAACTGAAAGTTTGCGGTATCACTTCCTACGAAGACGCCTACGCCTGTCTCGAAGTCGGCGCAGAATTTCTGGGCTTCAATTTTTTTCCGCCGAGTCCGCGCTATATTGCTCCGAAGAAAGCCGCCGAAATTATCCAGAAACTGCCCAAAGAAATTGTTTCTGTTGGCATTTTTGTGAACCTTCCTGAGCCTGCGGATGTGCTGGAAATTCTCGCCATCAGTGGAGCCGAAATCGCGCAATTGCACGGCGATGAAGACGCAGCGTATTGTCGTCGGGTTGGAATGGCTCGCGTGATTAAAGTGATTCGTCCCGGCGTGAATTTCAGTGCCGAAAGTTTGGTGGGATTTCCGGCGGAAGCGTTGTTGATTGACACCTTCGATAAAAAATTATTTGGAGGAACCGGACGCCTCGCCAATTGGGACATCGCCGCCGAAATCGCCGGAATGACCAATGTTTTTTTAGCCGGCGGACTGTCACCGGAAAATGTTGGCGAAGCAATCGAAGCAGTGCATCCATTTGCGATTGATGTGAATAGCGGCGTTGAATTTGCTCCGGGGAAAAAAGACAAACTTAAATTAAAAATGCTTCGTGAAGCAGTGAAATTTTAGCCACGAATTTATGCAAATTGCCACGAATTAAATTTAGCTTTACGACAATTTTCTAATTCGTGGCAATTCGTGTAAATTCGTGGCTGAGTGTTTTTATGACTGATTCAAATATCAATTACTTTTCATATCCTGACGCAGGCGGACACTGGGGCGATTACGGCGGATCGTTCGTGCCTGAAACGTTGATGCGCAATCTTGATGAGTTGAAAACTGCCTACGCCGTAGCGCAGGACGATCCAGAATTTCAGGCGGAATTTCATCAATTGCTCAATGAATACGTGGGGCG
>JAYVRW010000142.1:0-5912 GCA_043775925.1 Blastocatellia bacterium | reverse complement strand
CAATGATGCGGCGATAAGTCCACAAGCCGGAAAAGGCTTTCCCTGATTCGTTGTGCGGATCAAAATGATAACGCAATGGAGTCATCAAACGCGGATGTGTGATCTCCCATGACAATAATTTTCCCGGCCACGTCGGGTGTAAGTTTGGCATAAAATCACGCCAGAATTCATACCGCTTCGGTTTTTCAATGGTATGGTTTTCGTCTTCCAGATGATCCAGCGCGAAGCACATGGAAAACGCTTGTGAATTGTTCGGCTGCGGTTCCGGCTTCGCGTTTGGTTCTCCGGTTTGCGCTTGTGATTCCGCACCTGTGACGTATTCGCAATTCGTGAGCGGCAATAAATCTCCGAGTTCCGTCGCGTCAATAAAATAATCCGCTTCAATCGTGAAATGGTTGCCACTGCGCACATCAAGCATTCTTACTGAATGAATTTTATCGTGATTCACTTCCGCTTGAATTGATCGGCATTCCAATAAAATTTGTAACTGACCATTACTTATATACGGCGCGAGCATTGCTTCGAGAACCGCCAACGCTACACGTGGTTCGTGACAAAGCGGCGAAACCCATCCGTTGCCGGGATTCAATAATTGATTATTTTTCACTTCCGCTTTGAGCGGATAATTGCGGCGATAATATTCCCGGACACGATTGCGAAAGGTGCGATAGGATGCTGTGCAACCAAATTTTTCAATCCACCCATGTTCATCCGGCGGGACTGCCTGCGAAGTTAATTGTCCACCAATCCAATCGGATTCTTCGGTCAGGATTATTTGTTGTCCGGCCTGTGCGGCAGCCAATGCCGCAGCGCATCCGCCCACGCCTCCGCCGATAATTGCGATTTTAGTTTTCATAATAAAAGTAGTCAGGTGTTAGCGGTTAGCTCTTAGCCGAAAAAAAGATTTCTCCTCTGGCTCAGGCTAAAAGCTGACGGCTAACCGCTAACTGCTATTCACTCTTCAAGAATCCAGCTATAATCAGAGCGTAATGGATAAGTATCTGGAAAATCAATTAAACGAGCTGGGTGAAGCGATCAACGATGCCATCCAGGAATCGCCGGAAGTCCAAAAGATTCTGGATCGCATTCGTGCGACCGGGAATGAGGTAATGCTGGCGATTGAAGCTTCAATCACGAAAGATGAAGCACCTCTGTCGCTGGACAAGCAACCACGGAAAATTTCCATCGAAGACCGCTTAAAAGAATTCAGCAACGAAGATCGAAAATTTTTGCAAAGCTTGAATATCAAACTTGATAGCGATGAATGAGGTAAGGCTATAAAAAAAGTGTCTCGTAAACAGCTTGTTTGTGATTCCGGGCAGAGCGGCAAACAGGTTATTTGCCGTAAGCTTTTCAGCAATTCATAATTTTGGAGCCAAATATGTCCCGTCTTCTGGTCCTCTCAATCTCAGTTCTCTTCTTCACTTCCTGCACCGACCCGCGTCAGTATTTTGAAGATCGCAGTGCGCGAAAATCTTCTACGCTCAAGGACGATCCGGGATATGCGCAGAAGGATTCCGGCTTGATCAAAATTACCCCGCTTGACGAACCAACTCCATTTCCGTCTATAACGCCGGGCGTCAGACCTGCCACCATTGGCACAGCAACTTTTTCCGGTGACATTGCCGGAGCCGATGGAAAGCAAAAACTCTATCAGTTCCTTCAGAAAAATGAGCAAAAAACGATCAAGCTCGACCTCCTTTTATCCGACGATCAAGTGCAGCAAATCAATGATGTAGATCGCGGGAAAACCTGGTATTTCGATCTCGGGTTTTCAGATAAAGACAGCTTCCCGACAGGCGGAGAGTTGTTGATTGATGTGGCGAAAAACAAAGGTGATTTGAGGCTTGCCGGAAATCACTTAACTGGAAATATCAAGGTCATTGACTGGTCAGGCCCGCGTCAGGGATTGATGAGCATTACCGCGAAACCTGCTCTGACAAGCACCGCACCGAGTCTGAGCATTCCTCCCATGACCGTGCCAGGGACAACGCCGCGAGCGACGGAAAAGACAAGACCACGATCCGTGAATAAAGAAATCAAATCGAGTGATAATAATCCACCGATTTAGGTAAAATTACTTCCCTTTAAAAAATGAAACCAAAGAAACTAAAAAAGAATTTTTCCAGTTTTAATGCAAACGAAGCGTTGCAGGAATTACAGGTCAATGAATTGCTGCGCTGGGAAATTGAATTCCAGCCATATCAAGCGAGTTCATTTTTACCTGAACGTTTACGACGATTGGAAAATTTCGATTTAACATTTTCTGAGCGAGCTAAAGAATTACTGATTGATGCCTTTTGTGAAGAAGTAGTCGAAAAACATCCACACCTCAAAATCTGGAAATCCGCTCCGCTGCAAAGCGATGAATTAACGGGGCAAGTGGACTACTTGATCGCTCCCAAAAGAGCCTATTTATCAACTCCTCTGCTGTGCGTAGTCGAAGCCAAGAAAGACGATTTTGAAAAAGGCTTAGCGCAGTGCCTCGTCGAAATGAAAGCCTGTCGCTGGAATAACGATCAGGTCAATCATCAGATTGATGTTTATGGAATCGTCACGAATGGCGAAGTCTGGAAATTTTACAAACTAAATATCTCCGGACAGGTCTTCGAATCTCTCCCTTATTCATTAGGCGACAAAGACAGGATTTTAGGAATTCTTGAGCAGGTTTTTACTAAGTGTGAAGAAAACCTGACTGAGCCTTCACCATAAAAAATATGACCATTAATGCCCTCTGGATTTTAATTGGTGTCCTGGCAATTTATGCCATTGCGTACCGCTATTACTCCGCCTTCATCGCCGCCAAAGTCTTAACCTTGAATGATGCACGCATCACTCCGGCGCATCGTCTCAACGATGGCAACAATTTCACGCCGACGAATAAATACGTTTTGTGGGGGCATCATTTCGCTGCCATCAGCGGTCCCGGTCCGTTAATTGGACCTGTTCTCGCGGCGCAATTTGGATTTTTGCCGGGGTTGCTCTGGATGGTCATCGGCGTTGTCCTCGCCGGAGCCGTTCACGATTTCGTCATTCTCTTCGCTTCGATTCGCCACGATGGACAATCGTTAGCCGTCATCGCTCGCCGCGAAATTGATCGCGTCACAGGTGGCGTAGCGACTTTCGCAATTCTCTTAATCGTCGTCGTCGCGCTCGCTGGCATTGGCGTGGCAGTAGTTAATGCGCTCAGCGACAGCCCGTGGGGAATGTTCACGATTGCGATGACGATCCCAATTGCGTTGTTGATGGGGATGTATATTTTCAGGTGGCGCGGCGGTACAGATCGCGCAATAACCGAAGGCACGGTCATCGGAGTTGCACTATTAATTTTCGCCGTTGTTTTTGGCAAAGTCGTCCAGGATTCTTCGTACGCGGATTATTTTCGATTAAGTAGAAACGGGATCGTCATCGCCCTCGCTATTTATGGATTTATCGCGTCAGTGCTGCCGGTTTGGTTATTGTTATGTCCGCGTGATTATCTCAGCTCCTACATGAAAATCGGTTCGATAGGATTGTTCGCGCTAGGAATTATTTTAGTGCAGCCAAATTTGCAAATGCCCGCGACAACAATATTCATCAATGGTGGCGGGCCTATCGTGCCGGGCAAAGTTTTCCCCTTCGTCTTTATTACCATTGCCTGCGGAGCGATTTCGGGCTTTCACGGATTGGTCAGTTCCGGGACAACCCCGAAGATGATTGATAAGGAATCTCATGCGCGTCCGATTGGATATGGCGCAATGCTGGCGGAATCCATCGTTGGCGTGATGGCATTAATTGCGGCGACTTCGATGTTTCCGCACGATTATTTTCAGATCAACGTCCCCGTCGCCAAATTCGCGCAGATTGAAGCAAGCCTACAAGCGATGGGCTTTTCAGCTTCAAACTTAATCGAATTAACCAAAGCCGTTGGCGAAGAAACGTTAGCCGGACGCACCGGAGGCGCAGTCAGTTTAGCCGTGGGAATGGCGCAGATTTTTTCAGGCATTCCGGGCATGAGCGGATTGATGAGTTATTGGTATCACTTCGTGATTATGTTTGAAGCGTTATTTATTTTGACGACATTGGATGCCGGAACACGGGTCGCCAGATTTTTAGTACAGGAAACAATTGGACTCGCGTATAAGCCTTTCGCCAAAACAGATTCAATTTTAGGCGCAGTCGTTGCCAGCGCCATCGTCGTTTTCAGTTGGGGATATTTCATCTGGACAGGTTCCATTTCAACGATCTGGCCGCTGTTTGGAATGGCGAATCAAATGCTCGCCTGCCTCGCGTTGTGTGTAGCAACGACGATGCTGATTAATGCTGGCAGAGCCAAATATGCGTGGGTCACAGGAACGCCAATGGTCTTTATTGCGATCATCGAAATGGTCGCAGGCTACCAAAATATCACGCTGAATTATTTACCGATGACGAATGATCCAAAGACTTCGTTCAATGGGTATTTGAATACGCTGATCGTCGCGGCTTTGATGGTCGGATTAGTCATTGTCATCATTGGTTCGGCGCGCAAATGGTATCAGGTCTTGGTGAAGAATGAACTTCACCCTTCGCCAGCGGCGTCTGAATTTGTTGGATAATATACGGAACTGTCGCAACACGTAATTCGTAAAGTCAGTAGCCGAAAGATTAACCGATACCGTAAGGAACTTTTATGTTTTGTCCAAATTGTGCTACGCAAATAACTGATGATGTAAAATTCTGCCGCAAGTGCGGAGCCAATTTGCGTGCAGTGCAAGAGGCGCTGACAGGGCGCAATGAACAGGCGATTGACTGGGATAAAACCTGGGTCAAAGAAATGTTGATGAGCCGTGAAGAACGCGAACGACGCCAGGGAAAAACGCCCGAAGTCAAACGCATGGATGAAATCAAAGCGGGAGTCATCGTGACGGCAGTCGGATTGGGCGCGATGATCTTTCTCTACTTTTTACTGGGAGCCGTGGTGGTCAACGAACCACCCAAGGATGCCATGATCCTAAGTAAAGTCTGGCTCTCTGGATTGATTCCGTTTCTGGTTGGATTATCTCTCATTTTCAATGGGATGTTCGTTAGTAACCGGATCGTCAAATTAAAAAAAGAGCAGGAAGACCGCCGCCTGCAAGCTGCGCCAACCATTTCAACGACGCATCAATTGCCGGAAATCGAAACTCCAACCATCCCGGATTTTAGCGTCACGGATAAGACGACGTATCGTTTGCCGCAGCAGCCATTTCAACAGGAAGCAAAGAAACCAGAATAACTTTAGTCGTTAAGAAAAAGAATTTCTGAGGAATACCAGTTGACAGTACGAAAGACCAAAGCCCTGAAAGGGCAATAGCATTGAATTAAGAAATTATTCCGCCTCTGCCGCATCGCGGCAATTGATTGTAGCCCGGCTTTTCAAAGCCGGGTACGGAAGGTTCGGATAATCGTCGCGTCAGCGACGGTTGAAACGGCGCAGATTCAGTCGTCACTAGCGTGACGGGGATTCGGGCTTCACGTTTCCGTGGGTTAAAACTCCACGGCTACAATCAACTGCCGCGCTGCGGCAAAGAATTCCGGCTTAATTCAATGCCATTGCCCTTTCAGGGCGTGAATTAAGTCAAAAATCTAATGCTAAAGAACCTAAATTCCAGCCTACTCCTTCTGCTATTTTTCTACCTCGGCTTCGTGCAAATTTTTGCGCAATCAAGCTTCCAAAATCTAAAACCCGAAATTGAAACGCTCATCAAAAATTCTCACGCCGAAACTGTCGCCGTTGCTGTCTACGATCTAAATTCCAAACAACAATTTCTGCTCAATGAAAAAGTCAGCCTGCACGCAGCGAGTACGATGAAGCTTCCAGTCATGATGGAATTATTTCGCGCCTCGAAGTCATCCGAATTTGCTCAACCCATCGTCGTCAAAAATTCTTTTGTGAGTATTGGTGATGGCAG
>JAYVRW010000141.1:0-5964 GCA_043775925.1 Blastocatellia bacterium | reverse complement strand
GAAAGAGGCCAAACACTTCGCTGCCAAAATTGCAGGCGAACAGGCGATCTACTTCATCCAGTCCCCAAACCAGATGCACAGAAACTTTGCTGAGGACTTCGCGGCGAACGAAACGCTCGAAATTGATGCTGGCACCACGTCGTGCATTCCAGACATCTTCGGGCACGACATCCAACTCCAGTTGATCGGCAATCAAATCCGCGAGCGCGAGATAAAACGATTCGGCAGAAACCAAGTCATCGGCGCTGAGTTTTTGCAAATCGGTCAGCACGACTTTAGCTCCGGCTTGACGCGCCTGTTGCAAGCCGCGTGCGAGCAGCGAAGTTTTGCCGACTTGGCGCGCACCTTTCAGCAAGACGATACTGTCCTGCCGCCCAATCGCGGTGCGAAATTCTTCGTCTGCCGGACGCACGATGTAAAAGCGCGAATCCAGCGGAACCGCGCCACCTGCGGGTTCAATCGTGGATGAATGCGAAGGCTGGACGGGTGGCAAAGTGGCGGGAATCGTAAGCGTAGATTGCGCTTCGTTACGCTGCCTGGATGATTCCAGTTCGCGTTGCAGTCGTTTTAATTCGCCGAGTAATTCATTGATGTTTGCCCAACGCGCATCACAATTTTTGGCTAATGCTTTGCTGATGGTGTGTTGCAATTCGACCGGTGCGGAGAGTGGCGCGGGATCGTGTTCGAGGATTGCTGCAATCGTGTCGGCGGCGGTCTCACCTGCGAACGGAACGTGTCCGGCAACCATCTCGTATAGCACCACGCCGAGGCTGAAGATGTCGCTGCGGGTGTCAACTGCCACTCCACGAATTTGTTCGGGTGACATATAACTCGGCGTTCCCATCACCTTTCCGGCTTCGGTCTGAAAACTTTGCAAGCCTTCAGGTGACGCATTTAATTTTGCCAGACCAAAGTCCAGCACTTTCACAATTCCATCGCGGCGTACCATCACATTTTCCGGCTTGATGTCGCGGTGAATGATGCCAGCGGCATGTGCTTCGGCGAGCGCGTAAGCGATTTGCAGCGCGACCTCAATTGCCTCATTACTATTCATCGTGCTGTCCGACAATCGTTGCCGCAACGTTATCCCGTCAATAAATTCCGTGGCAATAAAATGTGTGCTGTCCACCTCATCAATCGCAAAAATTGTGATGATGTTCGGATGATTTAAGGCCGAAGCGGCGCGGGCTTCCTGCCGAAAGCGTTGGACGCGTTCGTGGTCACGCGTGAATTCTATTGGCAATAATTTCAGCGCTACATTGCGACCGAGCGTGGTGTCCTGTGCCAGATACACTTCACCCATACCGCCGCAACCAAGCAGCGAGAGAATCTTGTAATGGCTGATTTCGCTGCCAATGATGTCCATCGCTTTTTCCTCTGCGATAGCTTGTGCCGCAATTTCCAGGGCGGGCGTATTGAGAAATGCAGTGTCGTTTATTGCCTCGTCATTGGCGGCGAGCAAGGCTTCGACTTCGTGGCGCAAGGCTTCGTCGGAACAAGCTTGTTGCAAAAATGCGGTGCGCTGGTTGAGTGGTAATTCAACGACTTCACCAAACATTTGATAAATGCGTTGCCATTGATCGGGATTGGGTTTCATAGATTTCCTTCAGAACTTGGGAGCGCAGGCAGGAGGCCTGCGCTCCCAGGCTCATTTCTTCAATTCACGATACAACCATGCGCGTGCTGCTTGCCATTCACGCATCACAGTGCGTGGCGAAAGCTTCATCACGTCGGCAGTTTCTTCCACACTCAAACCGCCGAAATAGCGCAACTCGACCAGCAGACATTTACGCGGATCAATCTCCGCCAAGGTTTTCAGCGCATCATCCAGCGAAAGGATTTCTGCATCACGACGCGGCGCGGCAATTTTTGCTTCTTCAAATTCGACGGGCTGTGCATCGCCACCGCGTTTGGCGTAGTGCCGCGAACGCGCAAAATCTACCAGCACACGCCGCATCATTTGTGCGGCGACGCCAAGGAAATGCGCGCGATTTTTCCACTCCACATTTTTCCATTCGGCTAAGCGTAAATAGGCTTCGTTGATAAGCGCAGTTGTTTGCAAGGTATGACCGCGACGTTCGCCGCGTAAATACGCACCCGCCAGCCGATGCAATTCGTCGTATACGAGCGGCAGCAATTGTTCGAGCGCGGCAGAATCGCCTTCGCCCCACGCTTGCAGCATTTCCGTAATTTGTTCCGATGAATGTTCCATGGCCTTTTCGCAATGTATCACGACCATGCGTTACGGAAAATATCATGGCGTCTCTTTGCGAGTTTCCCCGGCTCAGCTACAATCGCGCTTTGTATTCATCAATGAAATCTGCTCAATGCAAAACCTTATGCAAACAAAAAAATCTCGTCGTCGCTCTTTCCTGCGCAGTCTCGGACAAGCTGGAGTCGCGCTGGGCTTAACACAATTGCTGCCAATTCGCAGCCTCAAAACCATTGCGCAAACTGCTGCCGCCAAAATCGCAGGCAAAGAAAAACTTATCATTCGTTCGGCGCGTCCTGAAGATTTGGAAACTCCAGTCGAGTTGCTGAATTCGTGGCTCACGCCGAATGATTTATTTTACGTGCGCCATCACGCTTACGTGCCTGAAAATGCGGCGGTGGATTGGAAGCTCACGATTGAAGGCGAAGTCGGAAAACCGCTCACGTTCACGCTGGATGATTTGAAGAAATTGCCGAAGGTTACGTCAACGGTGACGCTGGAATGTGCGGGCAATGGACGCGCATTTATGGATCCGCCCGTTGCTGGTGTGCAATGGGAAAAAGGCGCAGTCGGTACGGCAAAATGGGGCGGCGCGAAATTGTCCGATGTGCTGAAAGCAGCGGGCATAAAGCCTGCGGGCAAGTTTGTTTATTTGAATGGCGCAGATGTTGGCGTCGGGAAGCAGCCGGATTTTGTGCGGCAAGTGCCAATTGAAAAAGCTGGCGAGACGATTCTGGCTTACGAGATGAATGGCGAGCCATTGCCGAAATTTCATGGCGCTCCGGTGCGTGCGATTGTGTCTGGTTGGGAAGGCGCTTACGCCGTCAAATGGCTGAATCAAATTACGGTGAGTGACAAAGAAACGGACAGCTTCTGGGTGAAAACGGCGTATCGCTTCCCGACCAAACGCGTCGCGCCGGGCGCAGCCGTAGACGCGAAAGATATGGCTCCAGTTGGTGGCTTAGTCGTGAAATCATTGATTAATGCGCCGACTGACGGAGCGACAATTAAAGCGGGAACTGCTGTGCGCATCTCAGGTTTTGCGTGGGCAGGCGAAGCGAACATCACTAAAGTAGACATTTCGCTCGACAACGGGCAAACGTGGCAAGCGGCGAAGCTTGGCAAGGAGCAGGCGAAATTCACGTGGCGGCAATTTGAATTTGAATGGAAGCCAACTGAAGCTGGATCGTATCTTGTGATGACGCGTGCGACTGATGACAAAGGCCGCCAGCAACCTGTCGTCGCGCAATGGAATCCGTCAGGGTATTTGTACAATGTGATTGATCGTGTGCGGGTCAATATTGAGGTCTAAGAAAATCAAAAGGCAAAAGGCAAATATCAAAAATGAAAAGGACTATTCGGAAGCAAAGCCTTTTTCTGAAATTCTTAAATTAAGTACCGCCCTTTTGCCTTTTAACTTTTGATATTTGCCTTTTGATTTATATGACAACGCAAACTACCAAAATCATTTTGACGATCTTAGCTCTCACATTCGTGATGATTGCTTGTAAGAATACGCCTGTTATAAACCTCGCCTCCAGCAATCACGGCGAAGCGATTATGAAAGCGCAATGCTTATCGTGTCACGGAATGGATATGATCGTTTCGCAGCGTCTGGGAAAACCCGGCTGGACAAAAGAAGTCGATAAAATGATGCGCTGGGGTGCAGAAGTCAAAGACTCCGACAAAGAACCATTGATTGATTTTTTAGCAGCAAATTATCCTTCACACGCTTTTACAAAAGAACCTCCGCCACCTCCTGCGGCTGTGCCAGATGCAAAAGTGATCGCGCACGGCAAAACAATTTTTGAAACCAAATGCCTGACCTGTCACGGCGAAGATATAGTCAAACAACAACGCTTGTCGAAAGTTGGATGGACGAAAGAAGTTGAGAAAATGATGCGCTGGGGAACGGAAATTTCGGATGAGGAAAAGGCGCAGTTGATTGATTATCTGAGTGGTGAAATGAAATCTGGTAAAGGGAAATAATTGTACTTTAATCCCCTGTTGGGCTGGTTTCTGAATCCTGAAATGTTCAAAGTGAAAAAGATGAATATCCGCACAATTCTTATCATTCTTGCTTTCAGCTTGATGCCGCAGACAAACTTTGCGCAGGAGTTGCAATATCCTTTTGTGGTAACGCGTGTAAAAACAATTGCAGGTGACTTGAAAATTATCCTTCCTACTCAAGGAAAATGGCATTTAAAACTTGCCGATAAAATCATTTTTCAAGATGATTCTATACAGATGGGTGTCCTCAAACATATCAACCAAAAAATAAAACCCTTTGACGAGGTTATCGTCCTTCATCGGCGTGAAGGCTCTTATTGTAACGGGGGAACATTTTGGTTTCTTGGGCTGAAACAGGATGGCACTTATCAACTCTCTACTGGCGTCGGAGAATGTTTTTCCCAAGAACCTGTAGTTGTGGTTGGCAAGAATTTTGTCAAGGTTACAGTAAAAAGTGGGTATGGTAATAACCGAGTTGAAGGGGAACCATATTTACAAGGTGGAACGTGGTTTTACAAAAATGGTCAAATCATAAAAAAGAAAGAGGTAAGGATTGGTATTAGCAAACGTAATCAATTGCTCAAAGAACTAAAAAAATGTGTACACCCAAGGTTAGCATCTGGTTGTGATGAAGGGGCAATTTATAGAGTCGCAGAACTCTATCATCATGGCGATGTTAGAGTATTACCAAAGTTAATGGATGTGGCTCCGAACAGCGATGGCGCATTATCTGAAGGTCTTGGGGAATTCCTGAGTGAATTGCTTTGTCATCAGCCAGAAACATTTTTGCGCGCGGTGATTAGCCGACCACAGACAGAGCAACGAAATTTGTTATTTCTTGCTGCTGCTGCTGATGGCAGCGGAATGGGCTGTCGGCAAATGAACACTTTGCGAAGAAAGTTGAAAGTTCTTGCTCGAAATAAAAAGCATCCTCTGAAAAATGTTGCTCGTCGTTGCCTTGTTCAGGTTAATAAAAATAACTCTTAGAGTTGATAATCATCAGGAAATTATTGCAACAAAGCGACGCCTGTTGCATCCAATTTTATGAAGTTTTTCTCATGGAAATCCCGAAATGAATCTATCGCGCAGATGAAAGCTGCCAGCGTAGAAAATCCGTTTGATGTCTTCATTATCGGCGGCGGAATTACAGGCGCGGGACTTGCGCTGGATGCGGCGGCGCGGGGATTGAAAACGGCTTTGATTGAGAAGCGGGATTTTGCGGCGGGGACTTCCAGTCGTTCGACGAAATTGATTCATGGCGGATTGCGTTACCTTGAGCATTACGATTTTGCGCTCGTGCGCGAAGGCTTGCGCGAACGGGCTGAATTGCTAAAACTTGCGCCACATCTGAATGAACCTTTTCCGTTTGTGATTCCGATTTATCAGGACAAGCGAAGAAATTACGATCATCCGTTGCTCGTGCGAGCCGGATTGATTTTGTATGATTTGCTGGCGGGGAAATACAACATTCAACGGCATCGCCGCATTTCGCTGGAAGAAACTTTGCGGCTTGCGCCACAGCTTGATCCGCGAGGCTTAAAAGGTGCGCTCGTGTATTACGACGGACGCACCAACGATTCACGGCTCGTGATTGAAATCATCAAAACAGCCAATGCTCACGGGGCTGCGATAGCGAATTACATTTCTTTTATCGGCTTCATTAAAAATGCAAATAAAAAAATCTCCGGCGCAAAATTGCGTGATGAATTAACAGGAGAAACCTTCAATGTTCATTCGCGTAC
>JAYVRW010000140.1:0-22842 GCA_043775925.1 Blastocatellia bacterium | reverse complement strand
GCGAATAATTCACGGACGGCGGCTTCTTCAATAATTTTTCCGGCGTACATTACGGCGACGCGATCAGCGGTTTCGGCTACCACGCCGAGGTCGTGCGTGATGAGCAATAATCCTAACTTTCTTTTTTCGCGGAGTTCCGCCAATTCCTGCAAAATTTGCGCCTGAATTGTCACGTCCAACGCCGTAGTCGGTTCGTCGGCAATCAGCAATTTCGGGTCACAAGCCAGCGACATGGCAATCATCACGCGCTGCCGCATGCCGCCGGACATTTCGTGCGGATAATTTTTGGCACGGGCTTCGGGGGCGGGAATGGCTACATCACGCATTCCTTCGACAGCTTGGTTCCAGGCTTCTTTTTTGGAGACGCCACGATGCAATCGAATGGCTTCGGCAATTTGTTCGCCTACGGTGTAAACCGGATTCAGCGAAGTCATCGGGTCCTGAAAAATCATGGCGATGTCGTTGCCGCGCATCTTGCGCATTTCGTTTTCGCTGAGCTTGAGCAGGTCACACCCTTCAAACAAAATCTCGCCGCCTACGATGTGTCCGGGGTGCGCGACGAGGCGCATAATCGAAAGTGCCGTGACGGATTTGCCGCAGCCTGATTCGCCGACTACGCATAGAGTTTCACCACTTTCGACGGTGAAAGAAACATCATCCACAGAGCGCACTTCGTCGCGTGCCGTAGCGAAATAAGTTTTGAGATTTTTGACTTCGAGCAAAGGCATAAAAATATTTCAGCCACGAATTATCACGAATTGCAGTGAATTGAAAGAGGCAAATCAGTTCGCGTTATTTTGCGACTACTTCTGGCTTTTTGAGCATGCTGAAAATGATCGCAGCCAGACTGACAAGTAAACTCAAATAAGCAAACCAATCGCCATACAACGCATAAATTGTTTTCCATTTGCGTTGTTCGGCTGTCCAGACATGACTTGCGGGTACAAAGCTTGGCAACGGCTCAACAATTTTTCCTTCTGCGCTAATCAGCGCAGAAACTCCGGTATTGGTAACCCGCACGATGTCGCGGTCATTTTCAATGGCACGCATGCGGGCGTGGCTTAAATGTTGTTGCGCTCCGGCTGAATTTCCAAACCATGCGTCGTCGGAAACATTGATGAGGATTGATGCTCCACGGTTGACGAATTGCCGCACAATGTTTGGATATGCCGCTTCGTAACAAATGAAGGTACCTTGTTTGACGAAATTTGTGGTGCGTTCAAGCGCTACTTCTCCGTTGGTTTCCTGTTCGTTTTGAATGACTGCAAGTTGTGCTTTAAGCCTTAAAGAATTAACGACAGCGGTGCTGCCAAGATTGAAATCGCCGACCATAGCGGGGACGAAAGCGCCTAAAACCGCACGAAATGGCACGTATTCACCAAATGGAATCAGGCGCATTTTGTCGTAACGCTTCAGCACTTTTCCATCGGGTGTAATGGTTTGCACGCTGTTATAAATTTTCCCGCCTTCGCGTCCAATGGCGCTGAAAACCAAATGAGCATTCGTGTCTTTGGCTATTGCGTTGATTTTATTTCTGGCGGTTTCGTCCTGTTCATAATTCAACACCAACGGTGATTCCGCCCAAACAATAAGGTCAGCCTTTTGGTTGGATTGTTTGAGGGCTTCGTTGCTGAGCTTGAGATTAATATCCAGACCGCCTTCATTACGCTGCGTGATGGCGTCGGCTTGCGTCAAAATATCTACCGGAAGATTTGGCTGAACTCCGGCGATTTTGATTTCGCCGCTGATGCGGTTTCCAGTATTTTGCGAAAATTGAGGAAGCCCAATCCAGTAAACTACTAAAGCCAGCATTAAATAAACGGCGATAACTTTTCGTGAAAAGGCATCGCTCAAAAATTCTGAGAGCAGGAATATAACAGTGCTAGAGGCGATCACGGCGAAGCTAACCAGATAGACTCCGCCCGTCATGGACAATTTGCTGACTTCAAAATAATTGACCTGCGAAATCCCCAGCGCATTCCACGTCACACCTGTGATGACTGCGCGCAACCACTCTGTTGCCACCCAGATGAAGGGAGCGACGCCAATTGCATTCAATCCAAAGTGCCTGACTAAACTCATCGTCCCTAACGCAAAAAGAGCAGGAAATAAAGCGAGAAGTGTCGAAAAAATACCAGCGATTAAGTAAGCCAAAGCGACATTGACGCCGCCATAATTCGTCATTGAATGCGTAATCCAATTGCACGAAAAAAAGAAAAAGACGAAGCCTGTGACGAAGCCTAACGCCAAAGATTTTTTGAGCGTTTGCGCTGGCAACGTCAACGTCCAGAGCAGCGGGACAAAGGCGACCCACGCGAGCCAGCTCCATTCAAATTTTGGAAATGACAGGACGAGTAAAACGCCTGAAGCGATGGCTGCCAGCCAGGGATAAAGACTTGAGAGAGAGAATTTCATTAACGTTTACGGGACGGCGAAGGTTGAGCGATTTCTGGTTTTGTCAGCTTAAAATCCGAGAGGTACAACATCACAAATGCAAGGCAGGCGGCACTGAGCAAAGCGATGGAAAAGTATAGAATCAAGGCGCGTTTATCTTGTTGAGTCAGGTGCTTAATTGGTAACATAAATCGTAGTTTGATTATAGATGAGGTCTGCTTATTGGCAAACTCTTCAATTATTTCTGAGATACACAAACCTCGCCCGCCCAAAGCGAACTTCGCAACCGTCTTCCAATTTAGTTTCGCCGGAGATGCGCAGTCCGTTGATGAAAGTGCCGTTGCTGCTTTCTAAATCAACCAGTACATGGGCATCATCAATTTTTAAAATTCGGGCGTGATTTTTAGAAACAGAGGGATGATCAATCACAAAAGCGTTATTCAAAGTGCGTCCGACCGTGATCTCGACGCGGTTCAAAATACACGCGAGCTTTTCTTTTCCATCTGCTAAAATCGTAATTAAATGCGGGCGATGATCTAAATTTTCAGCGGCAGTTAGTTTTAAATTAGCTCCGCAGCGCAGGCAGTAACGGGCTTCAGTGCGATTGATCGCAGCACAGACCGGGCAAATCAAAGATTCAGGCGGAGTCGAAATAAGCTGATCACATTGATTGCAAAGTTCTCCGGCGATGCCTTTCGCGCCGCAATTCTCACAAGTATTGCTGATCGGCAAAAACATTGTTTCTTCACGATGCGGCGAAGCGTCACGGTGAAAATTTATTTGTTTCCTGACCCAGAAAAATAATGCTAACAAGGCGGCAATCACCGCATAAAACAAAATCTGGCTGAAGCCTTCCGTCGCCATTAACAAAGCATCGAATGTGCCGTGCAGCAAAGAAGCAACTAACCATCCTTTAAAAATAATTGGAAAGCGCGCGGCCATTACATTCGGAGCTGATTTGGCGCGGCTCAGGCTTAATCCCCACAATGAAGAAAACAGCGCGTGTCCCGGATTCGATAACGGGCCGCGCAACAAAACCAGCATCGGATTGTTCTGCGAAAGGTAAAAAATATTTTCGACAGCGGCAAAACCGAGCGCGGCTGAAGTACTGTAAATTACTCCATCAAGCGGCTCATCAAATTCTTTCTGGCGATAGGCATAAGCCAGCACGGCTAATAATTTACAAAATTCCTCAATCGGGCCAACCACTAAAAAAAGCATCAACACCCGTGTGGGTAAGCTGTTTCCAGCGATGCTGAGATAAATTTGTTGTCCAAAAAAATTGAGTGGTAACGCAAGGATCGTGGCGCTCGCGCCAAGCAAAAATGTAATGGCAATGACGCGCAGCGAAGGGCGTTTGTAAATGCTTCGGCTATAAAAATACCACAGCCATAAAACGCACGGAGTGAGCGAAAGCAGTGGAATTAATAAGTAGTTGGAGAACATGAAAAAGTCTATTGAGTCTTTAGAGTTTAGAGAGTCAAAAGAAGTCACTACGCGAAGTGTGCTGTTAGACTTCAAAGACTCAATAGACTCTATGAACTCTAAAGACTCCCCAAACTTATGGCTCTCGCTTGACGATCAGTAGCGTCAGGTCATCTACAGATTTTGCTTTGCCGACGAAGCGAGTCAGCGCTTCATCAATGCGGTCGCGGATGCCAGCCGCTGAACGGGTCATATTTTTCTGAATGACTTCGATCAGGCGCGGCTCATCAAATTCCTCTTCCTGTTCGTTGACACTTTCAGTGACGCCATCGGAATACACGACTAAAACATCACCAGGATTTAATTGCACTGTGATTTCAAAATACTTGACGAAAGGCATCAATCCAACAGGCAAGCCGCCTTCGTCGAGGCGCTCGACTGCACCTGACGCGCGAACGAGGATCGGCGCGTTGTGTCCGGCATTGACATAACTCAGTTGATTGTTCGCAGGATCAAGCTCGCTGTAGAAGAAAGTGATGTAGCGATTGGAAGGCGTATTTTCGTGAATGTATTGATTGATTTGCGCTACGACATCCGGCGCGGAGGCGGGAGTTGTGATATGGGCGCGAACGGCGGCGTGCAGGGAAGACATTAGCAGCGCGGCTCCTGTCCCCTTGCCTGAAACATCGCCGAGCGCGACTGCCCATTTACCATTTTTGCGATCAATGAAATCGTAGTAATCGCCACCAACTTCGTAACAGGGAAAGCTCACGCCGATTAAATCGTAGCCTTCAATCGTCGGAGGATTGGCGGGATGCAGGCGCAGTTGAATTTCACTGGCGACGCTTAATTCATTGGCTAAACGTTTTTGTTCGACCTGCACATCCAACAGGCGTGCGTTTTCAATTCGAATTGAAGCGACGCCGGCGATCAGGGTTAACAATTCCAGTTGCGATTCAGTGAAACGATTGGTCCCGAAAGAACTATCAACATAAATCATTCCCAGCACTTTGCCGTCCATCATTAAAGGCACTGCCATGACGGAACGAATGCCGCTGAGCACTACAGATTGATGCTGCTGAAAACGCGGATCGTGTTGCGCATCCGAAGTTAAAACAGATTTTCCCTGCTCAAGCACCAGCTCAGAAATGGAGTGACTGATTTTGACATCTTCGGTTTCAAAATTCGGTTTTGGCTTGCGCATTTTGCGAGCCTTGCAGATTAATTCATCCTGCTTTGTTTCCGAATTGCGCTCGAACAACATCAGGTAGCCCTGATCGGCGGGCAAGGCTTCAAAAATTGAATCCAGCACACGATGTAAAGTTTCATCCAATGAAAGGGATGACAATAATGCCAGACTGACACGGCTAATCACTGCCAGTACTTCGCTGGGTGTATTGGCTATTCTGTGAAGCCCTTCAGTCGTTGTTTGACTGCTGTCAATCGAAGACAGGAGCTGCGAGACAGCGACGTTAGCTGATTGGGCAGATTTTGGAGTGATCGTGGCTTCAGGTTGAAGTTGATCGCCAAAAATTTGCGGAGCGATTAACACTCCGGTTTGTTTGCGGAGTGGTGATGTCGCTTCGTTTTCAATAAAAATTATTTCTGTTTCGCCAACCCGAACGACATCACGATCACGCAGTACGACGGAAGTCGTTAAGCGGACAGAATTAAAATATGTGCCATTTGCGCTGCCCATATCGCTGAGCCAGAAGCCATCACCACGTTGGCGTATTTCGGCGTGCAGCCGCGAAGTAAAGGGGTCATCCGTCCAGAGATCATTGCGCGCAGAACGTCCAATTGTCACACGTGGACGATTAAGTTCAACGATGGAGTCAGCATTTTGAGAATTAGATTTGACAATCAGGCGTGGCATAATTATTCGTCAGTTTTCTCTTCTTTACGAGATTTTTTGTTAAGCTTTTTAGTTTCTTCTTCCTCACGGTCTTTAGCAATTTTGATGTTACGACGAGCCACCTCATAATAAGTGCCACTCTCGCATTTTTCGTAATATTGCCGCGCCAGAGAATATTTTTTCATTCCGCTGTAGGCCTGCCCGATCAGATAGTTGATGTCAGGATCATCCGGTGTCAGGCTGTGTGCTGCTTGTAATTCATTCAGTGCAGAGGCGTACATTTTTGAACCCAGGTAATTAGTCCCACGACTCTTATGGCTACGTGCCAAAGCACTGGCACTGACAGATTCTTCGGCAGTGGTGTTAGAAAGAGCAGTCGGCGCACTGCCCGCTAATTTGGGTAGGGTCAACGCTAAGCTGGGTGCAATTCCATTTATTTCCGGTAATTGAATACCATGCCTTGTTCGTTTCTGAATCGTTCGGGCAATGACTTCGGGTGTAATAGGTTCAGCCGGGCGATTCGTTTTAAAGCTGGCAAGAATCTGATTGGCACGGTTGCCCTGCTCTGTGCCGCCAGCATTTTTGGCTAAATAATCCAGATCATTAAAAGCTTCTTTCCAGGCGCCACGATTGAGCATAATCATGCCGCGTTGGTAGCGTGCCTCATTATTTTTTGAATCAAGCTCCACGACATGCGAAAAAGCAGTCAGCGCGTTATCCACCTGTCCGGCAGAATCGTAGGCGAGTGCCAGGTTAAAATGAACGGCTGTATTGTTCGGACTGAGTGCTTTGGCCTGTTCAAATTTCTGAATGGCAGTTACGAAATCACCCTGATTAAAACTTTGGTGTCCTTCGGTCAAAGCCTGATTGAGCTTATCAAGCGGCGCCACAAAATTAAGGACAGGTAAGTTTCCTCCGGCGCTTTGATTACGGTAGAAAAGATAGGCGCCACACAATAATAATAATCCGGCGGCGAGAGAAGAAAGCCGAAAAATCAAACGGGAACGGGAAGACGCCCGGGTTTTACTTAACCCGGAGGCTTTCGCTAACGCACTCGAAGCTTTAGTCAGAGGAGAGTCAGATTTTTTTTCAGTAAAACCGATTTCGGAAGCATTCAGCCGCACACCACACATCGAACAAAAGATCGCCGTCGCCGTGACCGATGCTCCACATTTCCCACAACTGAGCATACTCGCTACCTCGACCAGCGAAGGGTGATTGCAATCACCGATCTCTGTCAAATGAAACTAACTTTTTGACAATCAGCGTTCCAGCTAAGTTGTCGTGCCAGCCACGTTGTTTGGAGTCAATAATCATCCACAAAAAACCCAGTCCCACGCAAATCAATGACAAGGGGTAGCCGATCAAATGCCGCAACGCAATGGTACGGTAGCCAGGCGCACTGCCATCATTGTGAATGATTTTAATGCCAACCATTTTTTGTCCAAGACTCTGCCCTTCTTTGACGCAGAGAAAAATTCGATTCCAAAGAATAAAAACGACGGTTACGATAAATCCAACCATTGAAATTAAATTAGCCATCGAAGGCAGCAAATTTCTAAAAATTGCTGTCAGCAAAACAAATAGGGCAAAGACCAGCAGCGTCAAAATGTAATCAATTAAGATTGCCGTAGCACGCAATCCAAAGCTGGCGGGAATATTTTCCCCAAAAGGAATTTTACGAATGAAAGGGTTTTCGCTACCAGATGGGGATGAAGTTTCTTCAATGTTTGAGAAAGTTTCCATTTAATTCAAAGGGAATCTCGCTGCGCGCAATCGCCGCGACTATTATTCAAGTGCCTGGACAGTGCTTAACTAACCACAAATTTCATTGATGCACTGCCAATGCGGACGCTGTCTCCACTGCTCAGGATATGACGTTCCTGCGATGAAAGCTTGATTTTATTGTTAATGAACGTGCCGTTAATGCTACCTAAATCTTCAATCAGGAATTGTCCACCCCGGGCGACCAATTTGGCATGACGGCGTGAAATTCCCTGGGGATCGAAGCGCGATAAGTCTACGGCAGGAATAATTCCCGTTCCCGGATCGGGACGACCAATCAAATGTTCGCCTTCAGCATCCAGCGGAAACTGAGCAGCAATTTCATTGGTTCCCTCAATAATCAATTTAGCAGTGATGCGACGACCGCTTTTCAAATCAGCACCACAGGAAATACAAAAGACATCACCTAGACTAAACGCTTGACCGCACTGAGCGCAAGTTACAGGCGGCTGAGAAACTTCTGGTGCACTCTCAGCACGGGTTTCAGGCTGTGGTGTCACCACAGGCATGACGACAGTTTTAGGATTGGTTGGCAATGTCTTCAAATGAGCGAGCAGTTCGAGACGAAAATCTCTGGCCGATGGAAAGCGTTGCTCGGCGTCGTGTTCGACGGCGCGACAGATAATTTTTTCCATGCCCTCAGAGATTGCCGGATGAATTTCGCGGGGTTTCGGATTTTTGGTGAAATCAAAAATCAGCAAAGGGTTTTCCTGCGGGTCTTTGCCCGTTAATAAATGAAACATCGTCGCGCCAAGCGAGTACAAATCTGATCCGGTGACAACTTTGCCTGAAAATAACTCAGGTGGCGCATAGCCCATCGTGCCGACTGCCGTGACGCCCTTTTGTGCCGGAGAGACAAAGCGTGCAATCCCGAAATCTACCAGCATGACTTTCTGAGTACGAATATCGAGCATCAAATTGGCAGGCTTCAAATCACGATAAATCAGCGGCGGACTTTGGGAGTGAATATAATCCAGCACTTCACAAATCTGGATGCCCCATTGGGTCACGATCATCTCATCAATTCTGCCACCATTCGCTATTTGATAATCGGCTAAATCTCCACCATCAATAAAGCGCATGACAAGGTAGTAGCGTCCGCGCAACGAGTCGAAAAAATAATCATAAATGGTCGGAATTGAAGGATGTTCTAATCCGGCCAGGAGTTCCGATTCGCGCTTGAAATCTTCGATGGCTTTGCCGCGTGTGTTCGGATCGGAAAACATTTCCATCATTTCCTTAACCGCGACAATCCGACCAGCCAGATTGCGGTCGGCGGCTTTGTAAACCGAACCCATACCGCCGCCGCCGACCCGTTGCATGACTTGATAACGGTCTGCCAGCAAAACGCCAGAAGGTAAATGCTGAACACCGGAAGGCGCGGGCGTTGCTGTCATCGGGCGAGCCGGAGTTGAGGTCTGCGCAGGCGCAGCTTTTTGCGGGATGCCGCACTCTCCACAAAATGGATCGCCGATTCCGGTTGACTGACCACAATTAGAACAGAAAGGCATAACAATCTACCGCTTATTCAAGACTAAATTTCAGGAAAATTTTCCCCACAATAATTTCATCACCATCACGCAATAAAAATGGTTTCCCTTGTTGCAAATGATGCTGGCGGTTAATGACCGTACCGTTCAGGCTACCTAAATCTTCAACCCAGCACTGATTATCCTGAATCAGAATACGGGCGTGACGTCGTGAGATTTTTGTTTCCACGTCGGCTTGTTCCAGATCAATGTCCGGGAAAATATTTCGTGCCGCATCCCAACGCCCGATCACCGTTTCCGCCTTGTCAATCAAATACTCATGTTTGAGCTTGCCATTGACAATGACCATGATTTTTGGCGGTTTCTGAAGCTTCCCGGTTTCTTCAAATAATCTGGCCACTGGCGATAACCCGCTTGCCACTGCTGGTGGCTGACTGGCGAAGCGAGATCTGGAAGATGACGGCAAAGAACGCTCACGACGAAGCCGCGCTCCGCACTCATCACAGAACTCTGCGCCATTTACATTTCCATTGCCACATTGCTGACATCTCATAGCCGCCTCTTTGCCTGCACTAAGTCGTACCAGCCCAAAATATTACAATGGATTTTCGTGCGAAGCTATACGTTGCTTTCATTCCGAGCGTTCTGTTACGATGATTCTGGTTGACAAGTGGTCAATCCTTCTTGTTTCTGCACACTTATGTTTCCACGACTCGTCATTGCGATTTTTATTTTAATGCTTGGCGGAGCCTTGGCAGGTTGGGCTGCCTCTGGTTTGAGTGCTAAGCAGGCGCGTGAGCTTTTGCAAAAGCTTGGCGGCGCGGAACTAAAACCGGATCAAGTACGCATTAAAACTATCAGCAATGGTCTCAACGGAAATACTGTTGTTGAAGCACAAATCGAAACAGCCGTGCGCTTCAAACAGGAAAAAAGCGGATGGGAAGTGGCTGAGATTCGTTTTGGTGATAATCATTGGGAATCGGTAGAATTAATTACGGAAGCCATCAAACGTGAAAAAACTCGCCGCACCGAATTGCAAATGCAGCAGATTGTCGCCGCGCTGGAAAACTATAAAACTGAACACGGAAACTACCTCGTAGCTGAGACTTTCGACAAAATGATGGAGCAATTGCCTGGTCGTGAGGTGGTTAAATTGCTCCGCGTTGATTACTGGCAGCAGCCCTTTAATTTTCAAGGTACTGCGAATGGCTATCGGTTAATTTCATCCGGCGCGGACTTGAAGTCGGGAACCAGTGATGACCTGATTCTGGAGAAACGATGAGTTACCTTTCTGCCGCCAATCAGAAATCGCTGGATTCACGCTTTCGTTTAGCGGTCATCATTGTCGCTGCGCTGGGTCTGAGTACTTTACTGTATATCTTGATTGGAGGGGCTTTTGCTCCGGCGATGCCGCACGGTGAATATGTCTGGCTCAACAGCATTAATCTTGCCGTTCTGGTGCTCGTTTCTGTTCTGGTGTTACTGTTTTTAAGGCGATTATTTCTGGCTCCAAAGCGATTAGAGGCGAAAGCCCGAAGTGGAATTAATGCAGTCCTCGGCTCACTTTATCTGGCATCTTTGTCAGGAGCAGTGCTGGGTGATGTCGTTGGAATTTTTGGTGTCGTCGGAAGCCTGATGACCGGAATTCGAGAGTATAGCTGGCGCTTAGGAATTGCCGCGTTGATGATGATTGCTTATAGCTTTCCGCGTCGCGGTGAATGGCACAAGGCTGTCGCTTTGATTGAAGGCGAAAATGCTTCGCCAAACGCTGATTTTTTATCGAAAGATGCAGTGAGACTTGGTTTATCAGAACCGAACGATTAAGGAGTTTTATGCAGGTGAATCGGGTATCATTTCAAACCAATATCAGTCTGGCACTGTTATGGATTTTCGCGTCAATGTTGGCAGTGCAAGTGGTCGCTCAACCTCAGCAAGCTGCTTCGCCTGAGACTAAGAAGAACCGAAAGCAGGCGTACTTACGCTACATGGAAGCGCAGCGGCTGAAGGCTATCCGCACCACGAAGCCGCTCGATTTGATTACCATTTATAAAGAAATTATCCAGCTTGATCCAACGGCAGCCGATCCGCATGCTGACCTCGGCGAAGTTTATTTTTTCAACTTAAATGACTTTGACGCGGCTGAACGCGAAGGTCAGGAAGCGATCAAGCTTGATCGTGATTGTTTGAATGGACAAAAACTTCTGGCGCGGCTGTATGCGATTAATGTTCGGTTTGATAATAACCGCCGCACGGCTCAGATTGATCGTGCCATCAGGGCTTATGAAGAAGTCGCCCGCCTTGATCCGGTCAGCGCAGAAGCCTGGGCTTTTCAATCCGATCTGGCGCAGATGAAGGGCGATCAGGTCAAACAAATTAAGGCGTTGGAAAAGCTTTCTTCGATTTCTGCCCCATCGCCGATGGAAGCTTATTTTTATCGGCAAGTGATGGGTACTGAGCTGGCTCCTGACCAGACTTATTTTCAGCTTTCTCAATTGTATTTAAGTCAGGGTAAAAATCCGCAGGCGATTGATGCTGCTAAACATGCGTTTGAGCTTGATCCTGATTCAACGGTTAACGCCCGCAGTCTCATGAATATTCTGCGTCTTTCCGCAAGCAGCGAAGAAGAATTAACCTCTTACTCGAAACTAATCAAACGGACGGGCAGCCCGCTCTTGCAGGTAGGTTACGGAGCATCTTTGTTACGAGTTGGTCGTTACGCCGAAGCAATTACAAGATTGCGTGAATATTTAAAAGCTGATCCCAAAAATGCGGATGCCATTTATTATCTGGCGGCGGCGCTCCGGCGTTCCGGTCAACGCAATGAAGCAATCGAAACGCTCAAGCAGGCAATCACAACTGTTGATTTTAGCGCACGTCAGCGAATCAATATTGAAGTCGGTGAAACCTACGAAGAGATGGGGCGGACAGCGGATGCGGTGGCTTACTACGAAGGCGTCTTGAACGATCTGGCAAATAAGCCGAAACTGGATCAAAAGAGTTCTGAGATTTTTATTGATTTAGTCGGGAAGCTCAATCGTGCTTACAATCGGCAGGGTGAAAAGAAAAAAGCACAAGCGCTAATCGGAAGAGCTAAACAGGTACTTGGAGAAGCTTCCCCAGCCGCAGATTTATTGATGATTGAAAGTTTACGCGAAGAAGGACAATACCGCGAAGCCCTCGAAGCCGTCCACGCCGCACAAGGGCGTGTGGCGAATAATAAAAACCTCAAGCTCAACGAAGCCTTAATTTTATTCGAGCTGAAAAATTATGGTGAAAGCCTGATTTTGTTGCAGGGAATGCTCACTGACAAAGCCGCCGATAACACTGATATTTTGACGATCATCAGTAATATTCAAATTCAAACCGGACAACTCAAAGAGGCTGAAGCGACTATTCGTAAAGCATTGGTTGCGAATCCCAACGATGCCGATTTAGAAGTTCAATTAGGGTCAATCCTTGATCGGTCAGGGCAGAAAGAAGCCGCCGAAAAAGTCCTGCGTGGCATTATCCAGCGTGAACCTGATAACGCCACTGCTTTGAATAATCTTGGTTATTTTTTAGCTGAGCGCGGCGCGAAATATCAGGAAGCTTTGCCGTTAATTGAAAAGGCGGTGAGCATTGAGCCAATGAATGCAAGTTTTTTGGATAGTCTGGGATGGGTTCAATATAAGCTGGGGAAATTGCAGGACGCACGCGGACAGTTGGAAAAAGCAGCCACGGTGACACGTCGCAATCCGGCTGTTTTTGAGCATCTGGGAGACGTGTTACGCGACCTTGGACGCCTACAGGAAGCCCGTAAAAATTGGGAATCCGCGCTGGAATTTTCAGTCGAAGCTGGAGTTGTTGCCAGACTCAAAACTAAAATCAAGAACACACAATAGCAATAATTTCACTGGACTAAAATAAATTGACTCAAACGGGATTTGCGTGCATTATCGTCCACGGTTCAGGGCTGAAATAGCGGTCAGCCGAATCAAATAAATTTCTGATACATCACAATAAATAAGCGATATTCACAAGTAAGTGTCGCATCTGCCACAGGAAGAGTTTCAGGTACAGCGTAAACATACGTGTTTGCGCAGACCATAACGAGTCCAGAAAAACCGAGCGCTTCGGAAACATTCATGTTCTTCCGAACGGCAGGAGTCACGAGATGAAGCGAGTTATTCGTTATTTTATTTGCCTGTCAATTTTACTTTCCTTGACCGCAGGCACGTTGCCGATCAATGCTCATGCGGCGGCGAATAATAATGCGGCGACAGCACCTGTGATCGCTGTTGTTGATCTTGAAACACAGATTTTTCAAGCCATTAATAAAGTCCGTACGGAAAATCATTTACCTGTCCTGGCATTGGCGAATGATTTGACGAATGTCGCCCGCTTCCACAGTCAGGATATGGCAGTCAAAGATTATTTCGATCACGTTTCTCCTGACGGAGATAATTTACAGAAACGTATTGAGCGCGGTGGCGTTAGAAATTGGATGCGACTGGCAGAAAATATTGCTACCAGTCTTGGCTATGCTGATCCGGTTGAAGCGGCGGTGCGCGGCTGGATGAAGAGTCAGCATCATCGTGACAATATTCTTGATCAAAAACTGAATCAAACCGGCATTGGAGTTGCGGTAGACGGCAAAGGTCGTATTTATCTGACGCAGCTTTTTGCTACCAGAAAAAGTTAGCTTTGCAAGTTCCTTCCTACGCAAAAATCAATTGGACTCTTGAAATTCTTGGTCGCCATGCGGACGGCTACCATGAGTTACGAACTATTTTGCAAACCGTAGACGTTTGCGACGACTTAAATTTTGCTGCGGCAGATTCTCAAATTGTCCTGACCTGCGACCATCCTGAAGTTCCCTGTGATGAAACCAATTTAATTTTTCGAGTTGCTCTTTTATTGCGCGACCTGACGGATTGTGACAAAGGGGCAAAAATTCATCTCACGAAGCGCATTCCGATGGGAGCCGGATTAGGCGGCGGCAGCAGCAATGCAGCGGTCGCACTTCTGGCTTTGATTAAGCTCTGGGATTTGGAAGTCACTCCACCAGAATTATTTACGTTAGGCGCTAAGCTGGGAGCGGATGTCCCCTTTTTCTTTTTTGGTGGGACAGGAATTGGCATTGGACGTGGAGACGAAGTTTATCCAATGGATGACATGACCTCTGATCACCTGTTGCTGGTGAATCCTCGAATCAATGTTCCGACGCGGGAAATATATGGAAATTTACCTTCTGTGTTGACAAGCGCACCAGCTCTGAATAAGATTCCCCATTCTCTAGCGTTGGCGTATGCGCACAACATGAAGTTGCCCTTACAATTACGCAACGATTTAGAGCTTCCCGCGCTGGCGCTTTTCCCCGAAATTAGCGAAGTTAAGCAGCGGTTGACAGATTTGACGGCTACACAAGTCCTGATGTCAGGCAGTGGTTCGACGGTTTTTGCGGTCTTTGAAAGTGAGGCGGCTTGTGTTCAGGCACAAGAAAAATTGCAACCAACTGGTTGGTGGTGCGAAAAAACTCGCACGCTGAATCGTGAAGCATATCAAGCCGCTATTAGATTTTTTCGGAATGCTTAAGATTAATTTCTTAGGCGTTAGCAATCCACAACTAAAGTTACTGGGGAGTCGCCAAGCGGTAAGGCAGCGGCCTTTGGAGCCGCCATTCCTAGGTTCGAATCCTAGCTCCCCAGCCATTTTTTTGTTTGGCTTCAGTTGCAGAGCTGGAATCAAGTGAAAGCTGCACAACATTCTAATATTGTCCCGTGAATCGTTTACAGATTTTCTCAGGTAATGCCCATCGCTCACTGGCAGAAGAAATTTGCCAGTATTTAGGCGTCCCGCTAGGGCGGGCAAATACGACTCGCTTTCCCGACGGAGAGTTTAATTTTCAGATCCTTGAAAATGTTCGTGGTAGTGACGTGTTTATCGTCCAGCCGACCTGTCCTCCGGTGGATACGAACCTGATGGAATTATTGCTGATGATTGACGCCTTCAGGCGTTCATCGGCAGACCGAATCACCGCAGTAATTCCTTATTATGGTTATGGTCGAGGCGATAAAAAAGATAAACCACGTATTGCGATTTCGGCAAAACTGGTAGCGAATCTGATCACAACTGCTGGCGCTGATCGCGTCGTCGCCGTGGATTTACACGCGCCGCAAATTCAAGGGTTCTTTGATATACCGTTCGATCATTTGTTTGCTTCACCTGTAATTATCGAATATTTCCTGAAGCAGCAGATTGAAAATTTAGTCGTGGTGGCACCTGATCCTGGTGGAGCAGAAAGAGCCAGAGCTTACGCGAAACGCTTGAATGCAGATTTTGCGATTGTAGATAAGCGCCGCGACAAATCGAAACCAGGACACGCGGAAGCGGAAGTAATGAACGTAGTTGGCAAAGTCGAAGGTCGCAATGTGTTGATTGTAGATGACATGGCTGACACAGCGGGTACTTTGACAAAAGTTGCCGAAGCTTTGAAAAAAGAAGGCGCCAAAAGTATTGTCGCCAGTTGCGTCCACGCAATTCTTTCAGAGAGCGCATTGGAGCGGATTGCTAATTCACCATTGGAAAAAATAGTGATTACCAATTCTGTGCCAACTGAAAAAATTCTTAATTCGTCACACTACGAATGTTTGAGTGTGGCGCCGATTATTTCTGAAGCAATTCGTTCGATTCACGATGAAACTTCAGTGAGCCGATTGTTTATTTGAAAATATTGAGAGCAGTGAATTGATTCCTGCTCACTAGCACGTTTTATCTTGTGCAGTTGGGAGCAAAAGTTATGAGTATTGATACCAGTATTGTTTTGAACGCTGAAGCGCGTATCGCTAACGGTGGAAATGCTGCCGGACGGCTACGACGCGAAGGATTTATCCCCGTGACGGTTTATGGCGGTGGCGAAGATGCCGCTTCCGCTTCAATCAACCGACGTGAATTGGGTGCGTTAGTTCGTAAGCATGGTCGTCATGCGATTTTTACTTTGAATCTGGAAGCTGGTTCATCTCCGGTTAAGATTGCTCACATGCAACTTGATCCAGTCAGAAGCAATGTTGTCCACATGGACTTACAAAGAATTTCTTTGACTGAGCGGTCAGAATTTGAAGTTGATCTGAAAATTATCGGTGAAGCCGCAGGGGTGAAAGTTGGCGGCGGTATTCTTGACGTGTCAACCCATAAAATTCGCCTTCGCTGTCTGCCTGGTGATTTACCAGAACATCTGGATGTTGATGTGTCTGGCATGGAATTAGGTCACCACTTCCGGGTCGGTGATCTTAAATTGGATGCCGAAAAATTTCAGGTAACAACGGATGCTGATGCTATTATCGTCAATGTTATCAGTCCGGCAGAAGAGGTCGTAGCTGAAGGTATAACTGCGGAACCTGAAGTTGCCAAGAAGGGCAAAGACGATAAGAAGTAATCTGGCATGTGGTTGATTGTAGGGCTTGGGAATCCGGGCGACCAGTACGAACGAACGCGCCACAATTGTGGATTTCTGACCATTGATGAATTGGCGGAACGTGCCGGACGACAGGTGAAAACTGCTGAATGTCAGGCTCTGACGACCAAAGCTCAGATCAGAAACTTTGATGCCTTGCTAATCAAGCCACAGACGTTCATGAATTTGAGCGGTGTTGCAGTGGCGGCTTTGGCTAAGAAATACGAAGTTAAGCACGAGCGAATTTTGATAATTAGTGATGATGTGGCTCTACCGTTTGGTAGCCTTCGTGTGCGGCAACAAGGCAGCGCAGGCGGACAGAATGGATTAAAATCCATCATCAAGGAACTTGGAACACAAAATTTCCCGCGTTTGCGTGTTGGCATTGCGCCGGATCATCCGATCAAAAATCTTTCAGATTTTGTGCTCGGAGAATTTAGTAAAACCGAACGCGCCGCGTTGGGTGATGTGATCGGTCAGGCAGCAAATGCCGTGACGACAATTTTGACAATAGGCATGGCGGAAGCGATGTCTAAATATAACTAAGCCTCACAAGGGCTTACTCCTTGCTCGAATATGCTTTCGGGCTTTTCAAAATCCATAAGGAGGATTTATCTTGCGAACCTACGAAGTAGTTCACATCGCGGCTCCTAATACCAGCGATGACGACCTCAATAAACTCAATTCCCAAATTGAACAGGTAGTAACCGATTTAGGCGGCACCGTCACCAAAACTGATGTTTGGGGACGCCGCAAATTAGCTTACCCCATCGAAAAATACGACGAAGGAATCTATACCGTTTTTTACATTGACGGGACTGGAAAAGAAATCGCCGAAGTTGAACGTCGCTTGCGTGTCACTGATTTGGTGATTCGCTTTATGACCGTGCGGACAGATGAAGACCTGAAGCGTGCAGCGAAGTTAAAAGCGAAACGCAAAGTCAGCGACAAGCCTGCTCCCAGTGGCGATTATGACGATGACGCCGACGAGGGTGATGACGAAGGGTTTGATTCCTAAGTTTATTTTAAGAGGATAATTATATGGCAAGACCAACTGATAGAAACGATTCAGCCAAAAGAAGCGGTGGCGGCGGCTATAATCGCCGTCGTCGGACTTCACGGCTGTCAATGGAAAAAATTGATTACATTGATTACAAAGATCACAAATTGCTACAAACATTTTTGACAGAGAACGGCAAAATTTTGCCGGCGCGTTTGTCCAGTGTTAGCGCTTTACAACAACGCAAAATTGCCGAAGCTATTAAACGCGCTCGCACCATTGCTTTGTTGCCATACGTCGTAGCTTAAATAATTTTGTCTGATGAACTCGCAAAATTTCTCATAATTTTCTGAGAAAATGAGTTTGAAGAAGACATTCTTTTTGGAGATATTTTATGCCACAAATGGAGCTTTTATTACGCGAAGACGTAGAAAGTTTAGGAATGCGCGGTGAAATCGTAAAAGTGAAGCCAGGTTATGGCCGCAACTATTTACTGCCGCGCGGGTTGGCTGTGCAAGCCACTTCTGCCAACGTCAAAGCGATTTCCAAGCAGCGTGACGCTTTATTAAAGAAAACTGCTGCCGATAAAAATGCCGCCGAAGCACAGGCTGCATTATTACAATCGGTCACTTTGGAATTTGCCCGCAAAGTCGGCGAACACGGAGTCCTTTACGGTTCAGTAACATCAATGGATTTAGCTGAAGCGATTGGGACAAAAGGTTATGAAATTGACCGTCGTAAAATTCAACTGGCCGAATCTATTAAAGAAATCGGTGAGTTCACTGTTCCGGTGAGATTACATCGTGAAGTGACAGCGAATTTAAAAGTCGTCGTGAAGCCGGAAGAAGCGTAATCCGACTGTACAAAATTCATCGTCTTTGAGATAACAAGGCGGAGCGCGAGAATTGATTTTTCAGTTCACGCTCCGCTTATTTTCTTGTGGTCTATGTTTTAGAAACTACGATGGCGAAGATACTTCATTCGTGAAAACATCAGAAAAATCTACTACCAATGGCGAGAACTGATTCCCCGTTTGACCGAGCCTTACCTAACAACATCGAAGCCGAGCGTTCGATCCTTGGCGCAATCCTGCTCGACAATACAACGGTCAACCAGGCGGCTGAAATGCTGCAACGTGATGATTTCTTTCTGGATTCCCATCGTCGCATCTACGACAAAATGCTATACCTGATGGAGCAGGGACGCGCGATTGATCCGATTACCTTGCAAGACAGCCTGAAACAGGCTGGCGATCTGGAAATGATCGGTGGAGCGGCTTTTATCGGAGCCTTAATTGACGGCGTACCGCGTTTCTCAAACATTCAGGAATATTGTCGGATCGTCAAAGGCAAGTCCATTGTTCGCAGGTTAATCACAACTTCGAATCAGATCATGAATCGCTGCTTTGATGCAGAAGATTCTCCTGACACTTTACTGGACGAAGCCGAACGCTCAATTTTATCTATTGCCGAAGACCGCATCAGACAAGGCTTTGTTCCTATCAGCGAAGTCGCGCACAAACAATTACAGCACATCGAAGAAGTCGCCGGACGCGAGCAATTAGTCACCGGAATTGCTACCGGCTTTCGTGATCTGGATTACATGACTTCAGGATTGCAGCGCGGCGATTTAATTATTGTGGCTGCCAGGCCGTCAATGGGCAAAACGGCGTTCTGTTTAAATATCGCGCAAAACGCTTCGCTGAAAATACAAAATCACGGCGAAAAAGCTATTGTTGGAATCTTCTCTCTGGAAATGAGTAAGGAGCAGTTGGTGCAACGTATGCTGTGTTCGCAGGCGCGGATTGATGCGCATCGTTTGCGTACAGGAATGCTCAGCAAAGAGGATTGGCGGCACCTGGCTTTAGGCGTGAGTGAACTCGCTGAAACACGAATTTTTCTGGATGATACGCCGGCGATTAATTCACTGGAAATGCGCGCCAAAGTCCGTCGCTTAAAAAATGAGCAGCGTGGGCTGGACATGATTATCGTAGATTATTTACAGCTTATGTCCGGCAAAGGAAAAATCGAATCCCGGCAACAGGAAGTTTCCCAAATTTCACGCGATTTGAAAGCGATTGCCAAAGAAATGAACGTCCCGGTCGTTGCGCTTTCACAACTTTCACGTGCTGTTGAATCGCGTTCAGATCATCGTCCGATGCTCTCAGATTTGAGAGAAAGCGGTAGCATTGAACAAGACGCCGATGTGGTAATGTTTATTTATCGTGATGACGTTTATAATCCTGAGACTGAAAAGCAAAACATAGCTGAAATCATCATTGGCAAACAACGTAACGGACCAATTGGCGATATTGAACTCGTTTTCCTCAAACAGCTCACCCGCTTTGAAGATAAATATCGAGAATAGTTTTAGCCTGTTGTGAAAGCCAAATGCCACCGACCACCGACCATCAATCATTACCCACTTCCTCCCGTCCTACCTGGGCTGAAATTTCGCTCCCGAATCTGGTTTACAATTATCGAGTCGTGAAAAAATATCTTCATGGCCAGGCGCAGTTGATGGCTGTCGTCAAAGCTAATGCCTATGGTCACGGCGCAGTCGAATGCGCTCGTGTACTTGAGCATGAAGCGCAAGCTGATTGGTTCGGAGTCGCGTTGATTGAAGAAGGTCTTGAGCTACGCAAAGCAGGTATCACTAAGCCAATTTTATGCCTGGGAGGTTTCTGGCACGGACAGGCTGAAGCAATCATTGCGTATGATTTGACGACAGTTATTCATCATTTTGATCAGGCTGAAGAATTAAATGCACAGGCTCAAAGTGTCAATCAGGTCATTAATTGTCAGGTAAAAGTTGATACAGGGCTTGGACGGCTTGGAGTTCCCTTTAATGAATTCCCGGAATTTTTACAATTACTCAAGCAATGCACGAACCTCAAGATTGACGGACTAATGACGCACTTTGCGGAAGCGGATGAAATTGATCCGGCTTACACCAATACGCAAATTCAAAAGTATGAGGAAGCTTTGAAAATCATGCGGCAGCTCGGCTTCAATCCGACCTATCAGCATCTTTCCAATAGCGCGGGGATTCATTCTCATCCCAATGCGTGGGGGAATCTTGCCCGTGCCGGAGGTACGCTTTATGGTTTCACTCGTGATGTGATTGCGCCGCAACCAAAAACTTTTGATGTCAAACCAGTGTTGTCATTACATTCCAGAATTGTCCACTTGAAAACCGTCAGTCCAGGCGCTACGCTTGGGTATGGACGCACTTATGTGACGAAAAAAGAAAGCCGGATTGCAACGCTTCCGATTGGCTATGCGGATGGATTGCGCCGCGCACTTTCTAATCAGGGGCAAGTAATTTTGCGCGGAAAATTTGCTCCAACCGTCGGGCGAATCAGTATGGATTTGACGATAGTTGATGTCACCGATATTCCCGATGCCAGACTTGATGATGAAGTAGTTTTATTAGGCGAGCAAAATGGATTGCGAATCACGGCTGAAGACTTAGCGGAACAAATAGGTACAATCTCTTACGAAATTGCCTGCGGTATGACAAACCGCGTTCCGCGTCTGTATCGCACATAAGACAAAAAAGCGACTAACCAATAGTCGCTTTCTCGTATTAAATTTTTGGTGCGGATGAGAAGAATCGAACTTCCACAGGATTGCTCCTACAGGCTTCTGAGACCTGCGCGTCTACCAGTTCCGCCACATCCGCAGCGTCCACGGATAGTACCGAAAAACACCGCAGGTGACAAGCCTCTCGCTTTGACAAAGTAACCTATCAAACATAATCTGCTTTTCTCGCCCCACTTGGAAGACGATTTATTCACGGAGATTTTTATGACTGTTATCCGCTCCAGCGGGATTTTGCTTCATCCGACATCACTTCCTGGTCGCTACGGGATTGGCGATTTAGGAAAAGCTGCGTATGATTTTGTAGATTTTCTCGCCGCTACTCATCAATCATTGTGGCAAATACTCCCATTAGGCCCCACCGGATATGGCGATTCACCGTATCAATGTTTTTCGGCGTTTGCAGGAAATCCATTGTTAGTTAGCCCTGATGCTTTGGTCGAAGATGGGTTGCTCAGTCAAAGTGAGCTTGATGAAGTACCTGATTTTCCCGATAAATCTGTAGATTATGGGCCAGTGATTGAATTCAAGCAGACGTTGTTGCAACGAGCTTACGAAAATTTCAAAGCAAAATCTTTGAGGGAGTTACAAAAAGAATTTGCCGAATTTTGCGAAAAATCAAATGACTGGTTGCCGGATTATGCAATCTTTCGCGCCTGCAAGGACGCTCACGACGGCAAAGAATGGACGAAGTGGGATGAACATCTGCGTGACCGCGAAAACAATGCGCTTCATTTTTTTCAGGAAAATCATTCCGATGAAATTACTGCGCATAAGTTCTATCAATTTTTATTCTTCCGGCAATGGCTCAAGCTGGCACTTTATACTAATGAAAAAGGCATCAAAATTATTGGCGATGTCCCGATTTTTGTAGCGCACGACAGTGCTGATGTCTGGGCCAATCCGTACCTTTTTGATTTGAATTCAGACGGCACACCGCGTCAGGTGGCCGGGGTTCCACCTGATTATTTTAGCGAAACGGGACAGCTCTGGGGCAATCCACTTTATCGTTGGGATTTGATTGACCGGATGGGGTATCAATGGTGGATTGACCGGATCAAGGCATCACTGGCGCAGGTAGATATTATTCGTCTGGATCATTTTCGAGGATTTGAGAAATATTGGGCGGTATCTGCCGAGGAAAAAACAGCCATCAATGGTCGGTGGGAAGAGGGACCGGGAGCCTCACTTTTTTTGGCTTTACAAAAAGCTCTAGGAGAAGAATTACCAATTATTGCTGAAGACCTCGGAGTCATTACTAAAGAAGTTCATGCTCTGCGCGATCAGTTTAATTTTCCGGGCATGAGGATTTTACAGTTTGCCTTTGGGACGGATGAACAAGCTGATGAATATAAACCTTTCAGTTTTCCACAAAATTGTGTGGTGTACACGGGGACGCATGATAACGATACGACTGTTAGCTGGTTCACCTCAACAGATGAGGGCAACAGTACCCGATCAATGGATGAAGTAAACGAAGAGCGAACGTATATTCTGAAATATTTAGGTACTGATGGAAAAGAAATCAACTGGGATTTAATCCGGCTGGCGCTGTCTTCGGTTGCGCGCATTGCTGTTATCCCAATGCAGGATTTATTAAACGTCGGAGCCGAAGGTCGTATGAACGTTCCTGCTCGTGAAAGCGGTAATTGGGGATGGCGGTATCAATCTTCTGATGTAACGGAAGAAATAGGTGAACGGTTACTAGAGTTGACTAGAATTTATGGCAGAAATCGGGCTATATCTAAAGATGAAATAGAGGGTTAATTTAACTTAGATGAACTATGCTTATTAAAAATAACTGTAACACCGTGCCCTGCCGCGATAAGTAAAAGAGGCATAATTGGTGCTCTGAGCCT
>JAYVRW010000139.1:0-23051 GCA_043775925.1 Blastocatellia bacterium | reverse complement strand
AAAGATTTCAACTTTTACAACGACGCCCTTGAAGTCTGCGCCGGACTCTGGAATTTCTAGCTGGCGACCTGATTTTATTTATCGCAACAGGTCTAATGATTATCATGGTAATAGGAAGAATTTATGCCGCTCTCTCAAAGTAAATTAAAAGACTATTTTAGAGACTAATACAGCGAATAGCGAAGGCTTTTCTACAAAAATTTTAAGCTCCTCATCGTCATTTATCATTGGCGAGCCGACGCTCTTTTCCGAACACGCCGTTGTGATTTCGTAATTGATTCGTTACTCTTTCCTTTGTTCAATTAACTAATAGAATTTTTTGTACGTCACCTAAAGTTCAAACAAATTGTTTGAAGGCTCTTGGATTTTTGCGCTGGAGGCGCAGGCGGATGGTAGCCAGTGGCAAGGCTCTCGCAGAGAGTCGCAGCCTCTGGTTTAGCGCATAATAATCCGTGCCCTGGTATTCAAAATAAATTCCGTAATTACGACGGTTGTATTGTCAGCCCAGCGGGCTGCGTGATCGTAGGCAGGTCGTTTACGGCCTGTTACCGAGTAGCGACATCATCGCGTCCCAGCGGGACGATTGAATCTGCTATTTCAATTGTTCCGCTGGGGCGTGGAAAATTGTGGGACGTGCGTGCAGGCCGTGAATGACCTGCCTACAATCAGGCGACCCGCTGGGTCGGAAGCGAAATCAATCTGATTACGGAATTTATTTTTCAAGGAACATAGAAGGACGCGAGGATTCTTTGCACCTCTTCAGGACGCATTGATATATTGAATTTCGACCAGACGTTTCACATCTGGCTACCATCTTTCTGCCGCGCTGCGGCTGACCAGAATTTTTACGCATCTACTATTTTTAGGAAATTATATGCCTACCATTTTTTCATTCACGCGCAAGACAATTGTCTTCGCCTTCGCTCTCACAATTTCCTTCACTATCTTTGCGCAAAAGCGTCCGCTGACGCATCAGGATTATGATGCGTGGAAGACGATTCAGGCTCCGCAGCTTTCGCGGGATGGGAAGTGGGCGGCATACGCTTTGACCGAGCAGGATGGTGACGGCGAAATTGTCGTTCGCAATCTGGCGAGCGGAACGGAATGGAAAGCGGGGCGAGGCTATCATCCGCCTACGCCGCCCCCTGATCCTTCGGAGCCGGGCGCGGGTGCAGCGAATTTTGCAGCGATGGCGCGAATGCTTCGACCTGTGTTTACAGCAGATAATAAATTCGTAGCCTTCACGATTGAGCCGACCAAAGACGAACTTGCCAAAGCCAAAAAAGAAAAAAAGAAACCTGAAGACATGCCGAAAAATGCGCTTGGCTTGATGGAATTGAGCAGCGGACAAGTGACGCGCATCGAACGGGTGAAATCGTTTCAACTTCCTGAAGACGCCAGCGGTTGGATCGCGTACCAGCTCGAAGCTAAAGCCGAAGAAAAGAAAGCTGAACTAGAAGCGCCGAAAACAAATGAAGATGAAGATCAACAACGCGGCGGTGGAGCGAGAGGCGGCGGCGCTCGCAGCAAAAAAGAATTTGGCAGCGATTTAATTTTGCGAAATTTAAGCGACGGTAAAGAGCGTACATTTTCGGATGCGCTGGATTTTAGTTTCAGCAAAGACGCGAAAACATTGGTCTTCACGGTTTCCGCGAAGAAAGAAGAGAGCAATGGAATTTTTGTAGCGAATCCAGGCAACGATGATGTGCCAACAGAATTGCTGAGTGGCAAAGGAAAATATTCCAAACTCACCTGGGATGAAGATCAAACGCAGATCGCCTTCATCAGCGACCGCGATGATGCAGCGTCGAAGCTTCCAAAATTCAAAGTTTTCCACTGGCTTCGCAATAACAGTGGAAAAGCTGTGGAAATTGTTGGCAACAGCAGCAGCGGTTTTCGCCCGGATTTTGTCGTGAGTGAAAACGGCGGCATTAATTTTGCACAAGACGGCAGCAAAATTTTCTTCGGCACTGCGCCGCCATCTGAGCCGGAAAAAGATGCGGAAGCCGATGCCAACAATGACGACAAAGTCAGCGTAGACCTGTGGCATTACAAAGACGATTTCATTCAGCCGATGCAAAAGGTACGCGCCACCGCCGAACGTAATCGTTCTTACCGCGCCGTGTATCACTTCAAGGAAAAGAAATTCGTGCAGCTTGCCGATGAGACTTTGCAAAACATCAATCCTTCCAATGATGGTCGCATAGCGATTGGCACAGATGATCGTGCCTTCCGCACCATGATTGGATGGGGAACTGCTGGCGTTATCAACGATGTGTATTTGGTGAATACTGCTGACGGTACACGGAAGTTGCTGAAGCCCAAAAATGAAGGCGGCGTGTCGCTTTCGGCGAATGGAAAATATGCGCTCTATCACGATGGCAAAGATTGGCACAGCGTAGCGATTGCCGATGGCAAAGATACGAATTTGACCAAAGGTTTGAGCGTAAATTTTGCGCGTGAAGATTTCGATCTGCCTTCGATTGTGCCGCCCTACGGCGCAGGTGGTTGGACGAAGGACGACAAATACGTTTTGTTGTATGACCAATACGACATTTGGCAAGTAGCTCCTGACGGCAGCGGCGCGAAAAATTTGACGGACGGCGCAGGTCGCAAAGATAAAATTCAGTTGCGTTATATACGCCTTGATGCGGACGAAAAATTTATTGATCCGACCAAATCTTTGTTGCTGAGCGCGGAAAATTTGGAGACACGTGACAGCGGTTTTTATCGCGATAAAATTGATGGCGGACAGCCGGAAAAATTGTTGATGCAGGCGAAAAATTTCGGCAACCCTACAAAAGCAAAAAACGCAGATGTGCTGATGGTGACGGCTTCGCGCTTTGACGAATTTCCTGATTTGCAAATCACCGATCCGAGTTTCAAATCGCTCAAAAAAATCAGCAACGCCGGCGATCAGTTGAGCAAATTTTCGTGGGGAACTTCTGAGCTGGTGCGCTTCAAAAATACGGACGGCGTAGCGTTGAGCGGCATTCTCGTGAAGCCGGAAAATTTCGATCCATCGAGGCAGTACCCGATGATCGTGTACATCTACGAAAAGATGACGAACACGCTACACAACTTCACCAATCCGGGCGTGACGAATTCGATCAATCGCACGTTTTACGCGAGCAATGGTTATTTAGTTTTTCTGCCGGACATCGTGTATACGACAGGTTATCCCGGCGACAGCGCGATGAAATGTGTGATGCCCGGAGTCCAGGCGGTAGTTGATAAAGGCTTCGTGAATGAAGCGGCGATTGGCATTCAAGGTCACAGTTGGGGCGGCTATCAAATTGCGTATATGGTCACGCAAACGAATCGCTTCAAAGCCGCCGCGCCGGGAGCCGTTGTAGCGAACATGACCAGCGCATACAGCGGCGTTCGTTGGGGTACGGGGTTGTCGCGGCAATTTCAATACGAACATTCGCAGAGTAGGATTGGCGGAAATTTGTGGGAATATCCGATACGCTTTTTAGAAAATTCTCCGATCTTTCACGCCGATAAAATTAATACACCATTGCTGACAATTCACAACGACGCGGACGATGCTGTACCGTGGTATCAAGGTATTGAATTCTATTTAGGATTGCGGCGGCTCGGCAAAGAAATTTATATGTTCACGTACAATGGTGAGCCGCACAATTTGCGTCGTCGTGCGAATCAAAAAGATTACACGCGCCGCTTGCAGGAATTTTTTGACTACGAATTGAAAGGCGCTCCCAAGCCCGAATGGATGGAAAAGGGCATTCCGTATTTGGAACGTGAAAAAACGCAGGAAAAATATAAAACAGCTTCGGATGGAAAATGAAAATTATGAAAACGAAAATTCTGATTGTTGTATTGTGTTGTGTAACGCTAATTTCTTTTGCTGCCATTGCGCCGAAGCGTCCGCGCTTATCCGGTGTTGCTCACATGGCTTTGTACGTCAGTGATATTGAAAAAGCGCGGGCTTTTTATGGAGGCTGGCTTGGCTTTCAGGAGCCGTATGATTTGAAAAATACGGACGGTTCGCTGAGCCTGACGTTTTTCAAGGTTAATGAAAATCAGTACATCGAAATTTTCCCGGGTTTGAAGCCTGAACAGGATCGGCTGAATCATATCGCGTTTGAGACGGATGATGCGGAAGCCTTGCGCGTGTACCTCGCAGCGAATGGCGTTAAAGTTCCCGACAAAGTGAATAAAGTTCGCATCGGCAATACGAGCTTTAATATCAAAGACCCCGAAGGTCATACCGTCGAAATTACGCAGTACGAACCGAGCGGATGGACGCGCCGCGAGACAGGCAAATTCCTCTCGGTGAATCCGATTTCAAAGCGCATGATGCACCTTGGCATTATCATTGGTGATGCGCCGGAAGCGACGAAATTTTATACCGATATTTTAGGACTGAAAGAATTCTGGCGTGGCAGCGCAAAAGACGCGAAGGTCGTGTCGTGGATGAATATGAAATTGCCCGAAAGTCCTGATTACGTTGAATTCATGTTGTATTCCGATTTGCCCGCTCCGACGCAACGCGGCAGCCAACATCACATTTGCCTCGAAGTTCCCGATATTGAAAAAGCGCTGGCGCAACTTGAAGCCAATCCATATCGCAAAACTTATACGCGACCACTTGAAATCAGAACCGGAATAAATCGCCGCCGCCAGCTCAATCTTTTTGATCCCGATGGCACGCGCATTGAGTTGATGGAACCGAAGACGGTAGATGATGGGAAGCCTCCCGCAAATTCGACGCTGCCGTTGCCGAGTACGAGGTGAAAATAGAGAACTGAAAAGTAAATTCTAAACCCGTCGAATTCGATGGGTTTAGAAATATAAATAATTAACTCGAAGCTACAAAAAATGAACTCACGCGCTGATTGAACACGATTAGCGTTGAGATTGGCGGAAGGATTCAAGCATGGGAAAAATAAGTGTTCTCAATATGGTGAAAAACATTGACAATGGGTTGGCTCTCATTGAGAAATGGCTGCGAAACAAGAACACGATAGAGTTTCTAGGGATATGGGAAGAAATGTATAACGCCGATTTTAATTCCCCCGAATTCGAGGGAATTAAAAATCAAGCAGGGTTTAACAGGTTTGTGCTTTCGGTTAAGCAATGGGTAGAAAAGACGAACTCCAAAGGCATTATTGCAAAGGCTGGCCGCCATGGAGGGACTTATGCTCATAAGGATATTGCGTTTGAATTTGCTTCATGGATTTCACCTCAATTCAAACTCTACTTGATCAAAGAATTCCAGCGCCTCAAAGATGAAGAAATGAAGCAACTGGGTTGGGACATTCGGCGCAACCTCGCTAAAATTAATTACAGAATTCATACGGATGCGATTAAGGAAAACCTCATTCCCGCGAAGCTCACGCCGCTGCAAACAAATTTGATTTATTCTTCAGAAGCAGATGTTTTGAACGTCGCGTTGTTCGGTATGACTGCGAAAGAGTGGCGTGATACGCATCCGGGTGAAAAAGGAAATATTCGGGATTATGCCAATGTTTCTCAACTGGTGTGCCTTTCCAATCTGGAAAATTTGAATGCTGTTTTCATTGGAGAAAAAATTCCGCAATCAGATCGGCTACGCAAATTGAATCAACTGGCAATTCAGCAGATGAGGTCGCTGACAGAAGACATAGGCATCAAACGGCTGAAGGCGAAGGCCCCGAAATAAATTTCCTCTATGCAATTAACTGACATTTTCAATCTTTCATTAATCGGGCGATCTTCGGTGGAAGCGCTGGAATACGATGGCGCTGATGGAACAACGGCGACGCTGACGTTTGGCCAGCTTGAAGTGCGCAGCAATCGGATGGCGCGGTTGCTCACTGCGCGTGGGTTTACAAAGGGAGATCGGCTCGGTTTTTTTCTCTCCAATCGCGTCGAATTTATTGACTTCTTTCTCGCTTGCGTCAAAACCGGTATCATCGTAGTCCCGATTAACGTTCTCTACCGCGAACGCGAAATCAGCCACATTCTTTCTGATGCCGAACCAAAAGCTGTTGTGACGACTGCTGATCTGGCGCAATTTATTCCAGAAGCAACAACTGCGTGGAATGTAGATGAACTATCTTTGGCAGCGCAGGAGCAGGATGGCGCGACGGTGAGAGTTGCGTTGGAAGGTGATGATCCGGCGGCGATTGTTTATACGTCCGGCACAACCGGAAAATCAAAAGGCGCGGTACTCACACATAATAATTTTGCCTCGAATATGACCAGCCTGACGACGTGCTGGCGCATCACGAGTGAAGATCGCTACCTCGCAGTGCTGCCGCTTTTTCACGTTCACGGACTCGGCAACGGTCTTCATGTTTGGTTGGCGAGCGGCTGCAAAATGCGCCTGATTGAACGCTTTGAAATTGCGAAGGCGCAGGCGCTATTTGCATCATTTCAGCCGACGCTATTTTTTGGCGTGCCGACAATTTATGTGCGCCTGCTTGAATTATCAGATGACGCAGCCAAGCGAATCGGTGAAAAAATCCGGCTCTTTGTTTCCGGTTCTGCGCCATTGCCTGCACAGATTCTGGAAGCCTTTCACGCGAAGTTCGGACATACAATTTTAGAACGGTATGGGATGAGCGAAACCCTCATGAACATTAGCAATCCTTATGAAGGCGAACGACGTGCCGGAGCTGTAGGATTTCCGCTGCCGGGAATTTCGGTCAGAATTCTCAACGGTGAAATGAAGTCTGTGAACGAGGGCGAAATCGGCGAAGTCTGGGTGAAGGGGCCGAATCTTTGCGCCGGATATTGGCGCCGACCGGACGCTACGGCGGAAAATTTTGTTGATGGCTGGTTTCGCACCGGAGATTTAGGCGAACGTGCCAGCGACGGTTATTACACGCTGCGCGGTCGTCGCACCGAGTTGATTATTTCCGGCGGCTTCAATATTTACCCACGTGAAATCGAAGACGTTTTGCTTGAACAACCCGGCATCCGCGAAGTTGTAGTCTGTGGCGTACCCGATGCGCGACGCGGCGAATTACCAGTTGCTTATGTTGTGACGGATGAAAATTTTGATGAAGCCGCAGTGATTGAAGCGTGCCGACAATCTCTGGCTTCATTCAAGCAACCACGCGCTTTTGTTAAAGTAGAGCGCCTGCCACGCACAGCGTTAGGAAAAGTGCAGAAACATTTGTTACCACCAGTAAAAATGTAGGATAGGCGTCTCGCCTATCCCGACTGAAGCGAAGCGATCAGGCGTCTCATTTTCGACAGGCGGGACGCCTATCGTACTTTGAGGTTTATCATGAAAATAATCAAAATTCTCTCCACAATTTTTTGTAGTGGATTGTTGTTCGCTGCGCTCGCAGCACCGAAAACAAAGGACGCTGAGACTAAAGTCAAAATTGATTCAGGAATAATCACTGGGTCAGTTGATAAAGACATTCGCGTCTACAAAGGCATTCCATACGCCGCGCCGCCTGTAGGGAATTTGCGTTGGAAAGCTCCGCAAAAACCAGCCAAATGGACGGGTGTCAAAGTCTTCGATCAGTATGGGAACGCCTGTCCGCAATCGCCTTATCCGGCGACTTCGCTGTACTTCAATAAAGCCGAAAAGATGAGTGAAGATTGTCTTTGCCTGAACGTCTGGACAGGCGCGAAAAAAGCTGGCGAAAAGCGCCCGGTGATGGTCTGGATTCACGGTGGAGCGTTGACGCGCGGCTCAAGTTCAATTTCTTTTTACGATGGCGCAGCGCTGGCGGCAAAGGGCGTAATTCTGGTTTCGATTAATTACCGTCTGGGGCCGCTTGGATATTTTTCTCATCCGGCGTTGAGTGCTGAATCAAAAAGTAACGCATCCGGCAACTACGGCATTTTGGATCAGGTTGCAGCCTTGCAATGGGTGCAGCGCAACATCGCGGCGTTTGGTGGTGATCCCGGTCGCGTCACGATTTTTGGCGAATCGGCTGGATCGTGGAGCGTCTGTTCGTTGGTCGCTACGCCGCTGGCACAAGGCTTATTTCAGCGGGCGATTGGTGAAAGCGGAGGCGTCTTTGCTCCGATGCAATTTTTGAAAGACAAACGTTATGGCATTGCTTCTGCCGAAGAGAGTGGCACAGTTTTAGCGAAATCTTTGGGTGTGAGTGACGGAGCGAATGCGTTGCAAGAGCTACGATCAAAATCTCCTGAAGAGCTGATCGCGGCGTTTGACAAGAGCGGTAGTTCAGCGCGTGGAATTGTAGATGGCTACGTTTTTCCTGAAGAAGTCTATTCAATTTTCGCCAAAGGCAAGCAGAACAAAGTGCCTGTCATTGTTGGCTCAAACGCGAATGAAGGAACTTCGTTGATACCTCCGACGATGGTTCCGAAGACGTTAACAGGTTACAAAGCCTATTTGAAAAATCGCTACGGCGAGATGGTAGATAATTTGCTGAAGGCATATCCGGCTGCTTCTGATGCGGAAGTAAGAAATTCTTTTTTAGGCGTATTCCGTGAAGAAATTTTCACCTGGCAGATGCGGACGTGGGCGCGGATGGCAGAAAAATCGCAGACTAAAGCGTGGGTATATTTTTTCTCCAAAGTTCCGCCGCGCCCTGATAAAGAAATTTACGGCGCTTATCATGCGGCTGAGATTCCGTATGCTTTTAATAATTTGAAGCTCTCGCCTGTTACGAATGAAAAATCTGATTTTGATTTAGCGAAGGCGATGTCTGATTACTGGGTGAATTTCGCTACGACCGGGAATCCGAATAAGCCGGGCTTGCCTGTGTGGACGAGCTACGATGAAAAGAGTGAACCGTTCATCGAATTCGGAAACCAGATAAAATCCGGCAATCATTTGCTCAAACAGGAGAACGATTTTTTTGAAGCCTGGTTTGCGTCAAAGCGGGCGAATCCATAAGGTACAACAGGCGTCCCCGCCTGTTGCCATTTCGACAGGTGGGGCGCCTATCGTACCTGTATTTCTTATGAAAATATCTTGGTTATTATTGCTGATTTCTTTTCTGCTGTTTGCTGCCTGCAATCAGCTTCCAACTACCACTGACAAAGCAAAAAATCTTCACGATTTATTCAAAGAAGATTGGGAATGGCAGTTGAAAGAATTCCCTGAAATGGCTACGCGGCAGGGCGATAATCGCTACAACGACAAGCTGACTGACATCTCAATTGAAGCCATTGAGAAACGTAAAATCCACGATCAGGAAATGCTCACGAAGATTCAGGCGATAGATCGCTCGAAGCTGATTGGGCAGGATGCAATTTCTTGCGATTTGTTTTTGCGCGATAAGCAGATGGCCATTGAGGGGCATCGTTTCAAAGAAGAGGTTGCTCCGATTACGCAAATGAATGGGCCGCAACTTGACTTCCCCGGCGTGTTGGATGATATGCCGCTCAGGACGGTGAAGGATTATGAAAATTATCTGGCGCGGCTCAACGCTTATCCCAAATATATTGAGCAGACAATAGGACTGATGCAACGCGGCATCACCGAAAAATGGGTCAAGCCAGCGATTCCTTTGCGGACAGTTCCGGCGCAAATTGAAGGGCAGATTTTTGCTGATCCAACCAAAAGCGCGAGCTTCAAACCCTTCACAAAATTTCCCAATGAAATTCCAGAAAACGAGCGAACACGCTTAATCGAAGCCGCGAAAAAAGCCATCAATGAATCGTTCACTCCGGCGCTGAAAAAATTGCATGGCTTTGTCAAAGACACCTATTTACCAGCCTGCACTCAGACTATCGCCGTTTCAGAATTGCCTGCTGGCAAAGAATATTATGCGTATGCGGCGAAGCGCGAAACGACTACGAATTTGACGCCGCCGGAAATCCACGCCATCGGCAAACGCGAAGTCGAACGCATCCGCAAAGAAATGGATGGCGTTATTCAGCAGGCAGGTTTCAAAAGTTCGTTTCAGGAATTTCTGACCTTCCTGCGCACTGATCCGCGTTTTTATTTCACCAAGTCGGAAGATTTATTGAGCGCAACGGCTTTGATTGCGAAGCGGGCCGATGCTGAGCTGCCAAAGCTCTTTGCCGAATTGCCGCGCAATACTTATGGCATCAAAGCCTTTGCGGATTACGAAGCGCCTGCGCAAACTACGGGGCAGTATCGTTTAGGCGCGAGCGATGGTTCACGCTCCGGTTATTACATGGTCAACACCTATCGTTTGGACATGCGCCCGAAATACGAAATGGAAGCGTTGTCGTTGCACGAATCCGTGCCGGGGCATCATCTGCAAATTGCGCGTGCGCAGGAGCTGAAAGACCTGCCTGAATTTCGCCGCAACGGAGGCTATACCGCATTTATCGAAGGCTGGGGATTGTATTCCGAAAGCCTGGGCGCAGAGATGGGATTTTACACCGATCCATATGCAAAGTTCGGACAACTGACATACGAAATGTGGCGCGCCTGTCGCCTTGTCGTAGACACTGGAATGCACACGATGGGTTGGACACGCGAGCAGGCAATTAATTTCATGAAGGAAAATACGGCGAAGAGCGAACAGGACATCATCGTCGAAATTGATCGCTACATCGTCTGGCCTGGACAAGCGCTGGCATACAAAATCGGCGAACTGAAAATCAAAGAATTACGCGCCAAAGCCAAACAGGAATTAGGCGATAAATTTGACGTGCGAAAATTTCATAATGCCGTGCTGGATGATGGGCCGTTACCGCTGGAAGTTTTAGAGAAAAGAATTAATGAATGGATTGTGGCGCAGAAGAAATGATGTGGAAAGGTACAACAGGCGTCCCGCCTGTTGATGAAATTAGAAGAGGACAGGCGGGACGCCTATCGTACCTTGAGGTGGTTGAATGAAATACGGACTCATCGCAGGCAACGGACGTTTCCCCTTTCTCGTGCTCGAAGGTGCGCGTGCGGAAGGAGTCGAATTAGCAGTGGCTGCGATCAGCGAAGAGGCGGACAAAAATCTCAGTTCGTTTGCATCAACATTTGAATCGGTCAGCGTTGGGCAACTGGGCAGGCTCATCAAATTTTTCAGGCGCGAAAATGTCACGCACGTGATGATGGCGGGGCAGGTCAAGCACGTCCAGATTTTTAAATTGAATGCGTTGCCGGATTTGCGGATGGCGAGGATGTTGGCGCGGCTCAAGCGTCGCAATACGGATGCGCTGCTTGGCGCGGTAGCCGATGAACTTGCCAGTGAAGGCATTACGCTGATTGATTCGACTACGTTTTTGCAACCAATGCTGGCGCGGACTGGAACACTCACCAAACGCGCTCCGAATAAAAATGAAATTGCTGACATTGAATACGGCTTACACGTCGCGAATGAATTAGCGCGGCTTGATCTCGGTCAAACTATCGTCGTGAAAAATCAGGCCGTCGTCGCGCTCGAAGCGATGGAAGGCACAGACGCAACAATTCGACGTGCGGCGGAGTTGGTGCGCGGTCGCCCCTTGATTGTGATTAAAGTCGCCAAGCCGAATCAGGACATGCGTTTTGATGTGCCGGTGATTGGGTTGGATACGATTGCCACGATGAAGGAATGCAACGTCACGGCAGTTTCGATCACCGCTGATAAGACTTTGATTTTTGACCGCGAACAAACGTTAGCGGAAGCTGATAAAAATAAGATTGCGATTGTCGCGGGTGCTTAGCCAAGAATGTCTTCGGCTTTCAATTTTAAATTTGGCAGGATACGAGAGACGATTTTCTGATGGCGGAGGACGAACCTGACTTCCTGATAAATTCCTTCGTTCGGCAGCGCATGAATTTCAATTCGATCATTTACTAAATCCACTAACCACGCTTCGGGAATGCCTGCTTGCGCATATTTGGGAAATTTGATGAGGCGATCACTTTCCAGCGTAGAGTCAGCGACTTCGATGGCAACTAAAATGTCTTGAGGGGTGGGATGGCTCATCATGTAAAAATCAGGGCGCGGTTTGAGCAGAGAAATATCCGGTTGGGGTTCTGAATACTCATTCAGCCAGACTGGATTCTGTGCGGCGACCAGCGCAATTTTTCCAATTTTTTGTGACAGATAACTTATCAGGCGATTTACACATCCAGCATGTTTGGGACCAATCGGGGACATAGCAATAATTTCTCCATCAAGCAATTCCACGCGGTCATCTTCGGTGAAAAAACCTGTTTCCAGTAACCTGTGATATTCAGTTGTAGTGAATGGTCGTCGGGCTAATAATGCGCTCATATTTTCCTCAAATAAAAACAAGGACATAGTAGCATAGGAAAAATACCTGGAAAATGAATGTTGCTCTGCAAAATGTTCTTGTGCGATGTCTGCCCCTGTCATAGCATACGGTTTTCATTGGGATTGATTATGTGGATTATCTGGCTCTTGATCGCAGCAATACTTATCGCAGGGGAAGCTGCGACGACTGGATTCTTTTTGCTCTGGTTCGGCATCGGAGCAGTTGTTGCCGCTATCCTCGCTTTGCTCGGCGTGACGAGTTTAGTCGTACAAATCATCGCCTTCCTCATCGTTTCAAGCTTGCTGGTCGTGGCTTCAAAAACAATTCTGGTCCAATATTTACAACGTAGCTCCGGCGCGGCTGATTTAAAAACAGGCGTTGAAAAAATGATTGGAAATGTTGTGACTGTCGTTGTTTCCAGTCACGGCATCCGCAACGAAGGTGCGGTGAAAGCTTCGGGGTCAGTGTGGACGGCTTTTCCCGTCGAAGGTGAAGCTCCGCTGGTCGAAGGTGAATCCGTCGAGATTGAACGCATCGAAGGCAATTCGGTTTATGTTCGCCGCAACAATCCTCGTCGTGAATTTTTGTTTACAGGAACTTCAGAAAAACAGTCATCGTAGATATTTTTAAGAGGTCAATTATGGAAATTCTACTCCCGTTATTAATTATCGTTGGCATCGTGATGGTGTTAGCGGCGAAGACGATTCGGATTGTCCCACAGGCGACAGTTTTGATTATTGAGCGGCTGGGAAAATTTGATCGTGTGGCTACCAGTGGATTAAATATCGTCACGCCATTTGTGGATAAGCCACGCTCGGTGTTTTGGTCGGGGATGCGCTCCGGTATGACTTCAATAGATTTGCGTGAACAATTTATTGATTTGCCTCCGCAGCCTGTCATCACGCGCGACAACGTGACCATCACTTGCGACAGTGTAGTTTACTGGCAAGTGACTGATCCGATTAAAGCGGTCTATGAAGTGAATGATCTGGCGGGAAGTATGATCCAACTAACAATCACGGCGATGCGCAATGTAGTCGGAAATTTGGATTTGGATCACGCGCTGACTTCACGCGATACGATCAATAATAACCTGCGTGCAGCGTTGGATGAAGCGACTGATAAATGGGGCGTGAAAGTCACTCGTGTTGAGTTGAAAAATATTACGCCGCCAGAAGATGTTCGCATCACGATGGAAAAACAAATGACGGCGGAACGCAATCGCCGCGCCGTCGTGTTGCAGGCAGAAGGCGAGAAATCAGCGGCGATTACCCGTGCTGAAGGTGAAAAGCAATCAGCCGTGACCCGTGCCGAAGGTGAGAAACAATCATTGATTTTACAAGCGCAGGGCGCAGCCGAAGCGCGTTTGACGGCGGCTACGGCGGAGGCGGAATCCCTGCGTCAAATCGCGGAAGGCATCAAAGGCGGGAATCCAGCGCAATATATGATTATGATGAAATACATCGAATCACTGCGCGAAATGTCGAATGCGAAAAATGCCAAAGTGATTTTTATGCCCGTCGAAACCAGCAGTCTGATGTCCAGCCTCGGAGCCTTCAAAGAAATGTTCAGCGGCGGAGAAGAGATTGAGCCGGGCGCAACTCCGGTGCAACGATTGCGACCGCCTGTCGAAGAAAAAAGATAGGTACAGTACAGGGAGCGGTAGCGACTTGGTGCTTACAACTGATGTCTGTCACGGAGAACCAGATCGCTACCGCTCCCTGTACTGTACCGCCTAATTAATCATTTTCGATTCTTCGATGGCATCCAGCACAATCGGTTCTTCGTCTACATTCCAGACTTCAAATAATGTACGCGGCACTTCTAAAATAAACCGCGAAGGTCGTTGCAGAATGGTCTGCCTCCCGCGTTCGCTTTCGACGATTGGATAGGTCACATAAAGTTCATCTCTGGCGCGGGTCAAGGCTACATAAAATAATCGTCGCTCTTCTTCTTCGCCTTCGGGGTCGCGCAGCGATCGCGCCGAAGGGAATCTTCCATCGCTGAGCCAAATTAAAAATACGACACGCCATTCCAGGCCTTTCGCCTGATGGACGGAAGACAGCGCGAGGCGTTCGTCTTCGTCGCCGCCGGAGACGACATCTTCGCCGGTGAGCGCGCCGGATTCGGTTTGAATCAAGGCTAATTCATTCAGAAATTGTTCAGTAGTTTCGTAGCGTCCGGCGAAGAGCGCGAGCTGTTTCAAATCTTCTTCCCGCGCTTCGGCGTTGTCGAAAGTAGCTTGTAAATATTCGGTGTAACCGCGCTCCAAAATTATTTCTACTTGTTTGGTCGGGTTGTTGATCGTGGTTTCATCTGTCAATGCTTTGATGAGTTCGACAAATTCCTGCCATCCAATTTGCGCGCCTTTGGGCAATGTCGGAGCAATCGTGTCGTTGCCGAAAACATCAGGTTTGACTAAAGCCAGAGCATCATTGGATTCGGCTAAGCGTTCCCAAATCCGGGCAGCCGTCGCGTTGCCAATTTTCGGAATTAATTTCAGGACTCGCTTCCATGCAATTTCATCACGCGGATTCACGAGCAAACGCAGATAAGCAGTCACGTCCTTGATGTGCGCCTGCTCAAAAAATCTGACGCCGGAACGAATTTCGTAGGGGATGCCTCGCCGCGTGAGTTCAAGCTGCAATTCCATCGCGTGAAAATGTGAACGATATAAAACTCCGATTTCATCAAGCGGTACGCCCTCATCACGCAGCTCTAAAATTCTAGCCGCCACGAACGCAGATTGCTGATCGGCATCGCGGCAGGGAATCAGCGCGGGTTCAAAATTTTGACTCGGACGAATGGCTTGTAAATTTTTTGGAAACTGGCGACGATTGTGATGAATCACCGCATTTGCCAGCATCAGGATTTCTGGCGTCGAACGATAATTGCTTTCCAGCTTAAACATTTGCGCGTCTTTGTAACGTTGCTGAAAGCTGAGAATGTTCTCGATGTTCGCGCCTCTCCACCCGAAAATGGATTGGGCATCATCGCCAACAATCATTACGTTGCGATGCTTCGCGGCGAGCAAATCAATGATGTCGGATTGCAGGGTGTTCGTGTCCTGATATTCATCTACGAGAATATGCTGAAACTGATCCTGATAAATCCCGGCGATGTCGGGCTTGGTTTCCAGCAGCTTTTTCCAGTTGACTAACAAGTCATCATAATCCATCGCATTACGCGAGAGTTTGCGATCCTGATACAGGAAATCTACGCGCTTGATTTGTGCGGTCAGCGGCTCAAAATGCGGATAATGTTTTGGGATCAAACTATCCAGCGGCGTGTCCGTATTCGTCGCAAAGCTGAACATTTCGCGCAGGACTTCGCCTTTGGGAAAGCGTTTGGCTTTGGTGTCAATCGCGGCTTCTTCGATGCAGGATTCAATCAATTCTTTCGCATCTTCGGAATCCAGAATCGTGTAGTTACTTTCATAGCCGAGGCTCACCGCGTGACGGCGCAGAATCCGATTTCCAATCGAATGAAAAGTACCGCCCCACGTTTTGCGCGTATCGGTTTTGAGCAGCGCTTCGACGCGGCTGAGCATTTCTTTTGCCGCACGATTCGTAAAGGTGAGCAGCAGAATCCTTCCCGGCGCAACACCCAGTTCAATCAACCGCGCTACGCGATACGTCAGCGTCCGCGTCTTGCCGGAGCCTGCACCCGCAATGACGAGCAGTGGCCCGCCTCCGGCATTGACGACGGCGCGTTGTTCGTCGTTGAGTTCTTTGCCGTAATTAATCAGCGAGGCCGGACGCGCCTGATCCGATTTGATAATGAAATTTCGTGACATGCTTTAAAAGTAGCGCAAACTTTCCAGTTTGCGAAGTTCGGAAGCTTGCGAAAATTAAGTACGCTGTTATATTTCTCGTCATTCACAAATTTTACTAAAGGAAAACTCAACGCATGGCACTTGATCCGAAAAAGCGGCAGAAGGAACTTGCCAAACGCAAAGCGCAACGCAAAGAAAAAGTGAAGAAGCTGGTTGTGCAACAGCAACACGAACAGGCGTATCAATCGAATCCCGTAGCCTTTGCCGCACGGTATCCGCTGCGCGAATGTCTCTCTAATCTGGCAGTATTTGCAGGTGGAATGGGGAGTGTGATCGTCAGCCGTACCGCGCCGAATGGCGATGTTGTTATGGGCATGTTTTTGCTGGATACGTTTTGCCTTGGCGTCAAAAGTACGTTTACCAGAATTCTAGCGCCCTACGAATATGACGACATGATCGCTACGATCCGACAAAATGAATTGATGCAGGCTGTCGAACCATCCTACGCCCGCAAGCTGGTCGAAAGCGCGGTCGAATATGCGGCGACGCTTGGCTTCAACCCCGATCCTGATTATCACAAAGCGAAAGAAATTTTCGGCGAAATTGATGCCAGTGAATGTAGCGATGAATTCAAATTTGGCAAGCTGGGAAAGCCGTATTATATCCCAGGCCCAAACGATGGAGCCTTAAAGCGCCAACGAATTTTGGGGACGCTGGAAAAAAATTGCGGTGTCGGGAATTTTGATTTCATGAGTTACGCCGAGGTACAAGCGGCAAACCTTGATGATGACGATGATTTTGAATTTGATGATGAGTTCGTGGATGATGAAGAGGAATGAGGTGACACCGCGTAAGCTAAAATATGTGGGGCGGGTACTTTACCCGCCTTTACTTTTTCAAAGTGCTTGTGCGGGTAAAGAACCCGCTCCACATTTAACTGGAGGCAGCGATAAATTCTTTCATCCACGTGCGAATCTCATCACGGACGCGGCGAAAGATATTCAGGCGATGTTCATCCGTCCCCACGTGAGGAGGAGGCGGGTCTTCAAAGCTGTGATGAATACGCTGCGTTTTGCCCGGAAATACAGGGCAAATTTCATTCGCGTGATCGCAGACGGTGATAACGAAATCGAATTCCTGCCCGATAAATTCCTCGACATTTTTGGAACGATGATTAGAAATATCAATCCCGATTTCGCTCATCGCCTGAATTGCTTCGGGGCGGACAAGGCTGGCTTTTGTTCCCGCGCTAAAGGCTTCAAAATTTTCTTTGCCATCGTGCCGCAAAACCCCCTCAGCCATTTGGCTGCGGGCGGAGTTTCCGGTGCAGAGAATTAAAACTCGTAATTTTTGCCTCACGCCTTGCAACTCCCAAGTTGAACTAATCCCGCAGTCGGAGTGCAGCACGAAGCGTTGTTGTCGGCGGCTTCCGGCAAGTTATCTTCGAGGACGACAAACACTTCCCATTCGTTGCCATCAGGATCGTTGACCCAGGTTTTGTCCTGCACTGCATAACAACAACTGGTCTGCATTTCGTCACGCGGGGCAAGCCCTACCTGTGTCCATTTTTCGCGCATTGTTAGAACGTCTTCGGTCGTAGCAACCTGAATTCCCAAATGTGAAAGTGCACCGCGTTCATTGACCGGATGTTCATTCAATGCCAAATTCAGAGGCGGATTTTGCACATCGAATTTGGCATAGCCAGTGCGTACCTTGCTTGGCTCAATGCCTAGCATTTTTTGATAAAATTCTGTACTGCGCTCAACGTTTCTAACATTCAACGCCACATGCGGTTTCAAAGTTTTGACAATAGTTTCTGACATAATTACGATCTTCTTTTTACATATTCGCTTTTGCGAATATGTAGAGTTTAGTCTTTGACAATATATCTGTCAATGCGAATATGTGGGTTGTGCTAAAATAATTTTGTTATGAGCAAAACCGTGCAGAAATTCGATTTGGAAAAATTCTTTTTGGCATTGGCGGATCGTAATCGCCTGCGACTTTTGAACCTAATGGGAGACGACGAAATTTGTGTTTGTTTCTTTGTTGAGATTTTGCAAATGCCGCAACCAAAAGTTTCGCGTCATTTGGCGTATCTGCGCCGCGCCGGAATTGTAGATGCTCGTCGAGAAGGGAAGTGGATTCATTATCGAATGGTGCTGCCCAATGATGAAAACGCCGTTCGCGTTTTGACTGAAGTTCGCAATTGGATTTCCAGCGATCAGGAAATGCAACAGGATCGCCAGCGCTTATTCAAAGTTTGCTGCGCTCCGCAGATGCCCGTGACTTTACAAGGTGCGCCGCGTCCGATGAGTGTTTCAGCTTTGTAAAAAATGCAGAGGCTCGCACGCAGTAAGGGCGTTGCTTCACTTTAATATTCTTAGCCTCGCCATTTCATAAAAGCTCAATGACCCGTTTACCTGCCAGTTCCTGCGTTATGTTATGAAGAAAGGAATTCTTATTTTATGAAATTTTTTCTAATATTAGTCTCAATTTTTGTTTTTGCTCTGAGCCTCGCCGCGCAATCAAAGCCAACGGTCGAAGATTACCTTCGTGAAGGCAAAAACTTTTACAGCGACGGCAAGTATCAGTCCGCGATCAATCAATTTACGGCGGGCTTGAAAGTCGAGCCGCGCAATACGGAATTGCTTGGATTACGCGCAGAAAGTTATTTGCAAAAAGGGAATTTGGTTTTGAGTCTCGCGGATTGTGAGAAGGCGATGAAGCTGGATTCGCGGTTTGGCAAAGCTTACAAAATTCGTGGCGCTGTCTTTTCCAAACAAAACAAATACGAGGCGGCGGTGCAGGATTTTCAAAAAGCGCAGGAATATCATTATCAATTCGACAGCGGAGATTGCTACGACGTAGCGTTTGCGTATCAGGCGCTGAAACAATTCGACCGCGCCATCGAAGGCTACGCCAATACAATTCGCTTGAATGAAATAAAAGTAATCGGCGCTTTGCGAATCGCCTACCGCAGTGAAAGCGAAGTGTATAGAGCCTTTGCGCAGCTTGGAATCCTTTACGATCAAATGGGCAACGGCGCAGATTCGGATTTATTTTTGCAACGTGCCATTAAGTTGAATCCAAAAAGCTCTGAAGCGTATTTGCTGCGCGGGGACATCGCGTATCGGAAATTAAATTATCAGCAAGCGGGAGATGATTACACGCATGTCGTAAACTTACAGCCCAAAAATGCGCAGGCGTGGCTGCGACTGGGCAAAAGCCAGCACATCATTGGTTATCACGATGATGCGATTAAATGTTCGCAGGAAGCGTTGAAATTAAATCCGAAACTGAATGAAGCACGTTTTAATTTGGGCTTGATTCAGGCATACAAAGGCGATGCAGAAAAATCAAACATCGCGTATCATGAAGCCTTGAAATTTTCTAGGCCAAGTGAAGTGCAAGCAGCCTTGAATGATTTACAAATTGCCCTGACCAAACAACCAGATTCGCCCGCACTGCTCGCAGCGCAAAAACTTTTACAAGCCCCGCAACAATAACCATCAGTAATCAAGAGAGGATTTTTATGTCAATTTCAAAATGGATGTCGTGGGAAGGTGGAGTGGATTTGGTCGCCGTCACCAGTCCCGATTTACAAATGCCAAACGTCATCGTCCACGTGGCGCGAATGGTGCATACTCCGGTTGGTTCCGCATCTTCAGGAATGGTTTTTTATCAGGCGGATCCCAGCGCAATGCCTTTATTTATGGGCTTTATCTCGACGGATGAAAAAGTGGGAGCTTATTTTGGTCCGAATATTTTTGCCGGAACTCCGTTTGAGTCTGCGCCGGTGATTAAGGCTGAAATTATCATCAACCTGGAATTGCCTGACGCAGTGTCAGCGCATATTGTCATTCCAGGATTTACGATTGAATCACGCCTGAGCGGAGTCGGTGCGCTGGAAGTCATTAACCGCGAACCGGGGCCGATGCCGTTTGCGCAGCAAGGGCTTGAAGCCGGAATTTCAAAGGCTTCTGTCAAAGTCAACGGCGAAGAAATCTCCATTATCGTTCCACCGATTGGAATGTCAGGCGGCGCAGCGGCAGTGTTTTCTCCGTGCGGGCTTTATGCGCGATAGTATGATTTGAAGAAAAGTTTTTACCGCAAGGGGGCAAAGGAACAAGGGTCAAAGAAAATCCATTCAGGTAAGTTCATTGACCCCTTGCCCCGTTGTCCCTTTGCGGTAAAATTACTCTGGTTCTGGCCATTCAATGAAAATCAACCATCAATTCTTAACTCTGATTTTATTGCTCATTCTTTCATTGCCTGCGCTGGCGAATATGGCTTCACCAGCTCGCCCCGGAGCCTTACACGGCGAACCAACAGGCTTGGAAAAGATAAAAATCTCACGTGAAGAATTAATGATTGATCTGCGTCCCTTGCTGAATGCCGAAAAGACATTCGTCGAAGCGACCTATTTTCTGGAAAATATCGGCGTAGAAAAAGAGCTGAAATTAGTCTTCGCATTTGGAACGTTAGGCGTCGAAAGTTTTCAGGTTTGGTTGGACGAAAAAGAAATCACGATTCAGCAAGTTAATGTTGAGCAACTTCCACCGAGCTGGAAAGCTCCTAGGACGACGCCGGAATTAAAGCCGCAGCAGGAACTGGAATACCAGCATTTTCATCTGGAAGAAAAAATCATGTCCGGCTTCGCCGTCAAAATCGGAGCTGGCAAACATGTCCTGAAAGCGCGTTACAAATCCGAAGCCGCCAGCAATCGCCGAGGTTCGCCAACGCGGTATTGGCAATTCGCCTACGTTCTGGCTCCGGCGCGTGAATGGGCTTCGTTTGGAGGCTTGAACGTTACTGTTCACATCCCGAAAGATTGGAAATACGCGGCGAATGTGGAGCTGACTCGCAGCGACGATTCATTACTTGGAAGCTTTGCCAACGTGCCAGCCGATGCATTGGCAATGACCTTACAAATGCCGGAGCCGAAATGGTATCAAGCGCTCTCGAATTTTTATCTGACGCTTTTTGCGCTTTCACTTCCACTCGGATTGATTGGCATTAGCTGGCTGGCATTGGGTAAAAAAAACTTGCCAAATCGTCGCTGGTGGAAGGGAATTGTTGCCAGTTTGGGATGGTCAATGGCAATCATCCTCACCGGATTTCTGGCTTTGTTTGGATCGGAATATCTGATTCCTGAAAACCAACAAGCTTTGTCTGGTTATGGTAACGTCTTCACGGTGGCAGGTCTGATTTTATTGGCGTTTGTTGCTCTGTTGATGGGCATCAGAGTTTCTTTTCTAGGCATCAGGAAAGCCTCAAAATTAGCCCATCAACGTTAATTTTTAAGCAGGCAATTTTTAGATTCTGGTGAGACCGCGAAGGGGGTAAATTTAATCGCGTCAGAATTCCGACGAAATCTGAGCGTAGGAAAACCATTTCGCCTTTCATGAATGCAGTAGTATAATACCGCCTGTGCCATTAAGTCGTGGTGCCAAACTGAAAAAAACAATCAAGACTTCTTCTCCCCGCCACTGTCTTACCTTGGAGCAGTAATGATTACTTCTCCGGCTGATGTGACACAACTTCTGGTTAAGTGGAGCGACGGCGATCAGTCTGCGCTTGATGAACTGCTGCCCCTGGTCAATGACGAATTGCGACGGCTGGCGCGTGGCTATCTGTGGCGCGAACAGCCTGGTCATACCTTGCAACCGACGGCACTCGTCAACGAAGCCTATTTGCGATTGATAGACCAGCAACATGTGCACTGGCAAAATCGCGCGCATTTCTTCGGCATCGCTGCGCAGTTGATGCGACGCATTCTGATTGACCACGCCCGCCGTTACCAATATGCCAAACGCGGCGGCGGCGCGTTGCGAGTTTCTTTGGATGAAACGGCGATGGTGACGGAAGCACAAACGGCTGAACTGCTGGCAGTCAATGAAGCGTTGGAAAAGCTGACCGCCATGGACGCACGCAAAGGTCACATCGTCGAGCTACGTTTCTTCGGCGGCCTGAGTCTGGACGAAGTGGCAGAGGTCATGAAAATTTCTTCGCCGACCGTGCAACGCGAATGGCGTGCGGCGAAAGCCTGGCTGCATCGCATCTTGACCGAGGGCAACAATGACGCCTGCAATCTTGCGCCGAGCGAACGCGTCGCGTTTCTCAGCCAGGCCTGCGTGGGCGATGAAGCCTTGCGTCGTGAGGTCGAATTACTGCTCGCCTCGGATGAACAGGCCGGAACGCTCATCGAAGCCCCGGCTATTCAGTTAGTCGCGCCCTTGTTCGCAGAGAGTGCGCCGCCATCGCTCGCAGGCAAATTCATCAGCCATTACGAAATCCTTTCGCTCGTAGGCAAAGGTGGAATGGGGGAAGTCTATTGCGCCCGCGACACGAAGCTCGACCGTACTATCGCCTTGAAAATCCTGCCTTCTGATGTTGCGATGGACGCCGAGCGGATGCACCGCTTCGTGCGCGAAGCCAAAGCCGCGAGCGCGTTGAATCATCCGCACGTGGCGACCATCTATGAAATTGGCGAAGCGGATGGCGTGAGCTTCATTGCGATGGAATATGTCGAAGGGCAAACGCTCGCCGCCAAAATCAACGGACAGCCGGTGGCAATCAATGAAATCGTAGCCATCGGCTGCCAGATCGCCGATGCGTTGGATGAATCCCACAGCAAAGGGATTACGCACCGCGACATCAAACCCGCGAATGTGATGCTCACGACGCGCGAGCAAGTGAAGGTGCTGGACTTCGGTTTGGCGAAAATTGTACGCCCGGTTACGAATCCCGCGCCCAGCGACATCAGTACCATGCCGAAGTCTGAGCCGGGCATAGTAATGGGGACGATGCCGTATCTGAGTCCAGAGCAGGCATTGGGGCACGAGGTAGATCATCGCTCCGACATTTTCAGTCTGGGCGTGGTGCTGTATGAAATGGCGACCGGACGCCTGCCCTTCGCTGGAGCAAGCACGAGCGAAATGCTGGATCGTATTTTGCACGCGCCGCCGGAAGCCATCGCACGCTTCAATTACGACGTGCCTGCGGAGTTGGAACGCATCGTCAATAAGGCGTTGCGCAAGGATCGGGAGCAACGCTATCAAAGCGGTAAAGATTTGCTGATTGATCTGAAAGACTTACAACACCAGTTGGAGTTTGCCACCGACCTGGGAGCGCAGGCGGCTCGCCCCCGTTG
>JAYVRW010000138.1:0-23199 GCA_043775925.1 Blastocatellia bacterium | reverse complement strand
CGCGTACTTAATTCTGCTCTGCGACAAACATTAGCCCTCACCCTGATAAAAGTCCTTAGCATTGCCTTAAAAATAACTGAAATGCGCCTGAATAAGTTCTGAAAAGGTTCTGAAGATGGATTATAACTAACCCTATGAGTAACTTATACGAATTTGGCTCATTTCAGGTTGATGCTCAGGAGCGTTTATTATTTCGCGATGGAAATCGAATTTCACTTACGCCTAAGGCTTTTGATACTCTTCTCATCCTGATTGACCGTCAGGGGCACATGGTTGAAAAAGATGAATTAATGAATTTGGTCTGGCCTGATACTGCTGTTGAGGAAAATAACCTCATGCAAAACGTTCACGCGATTCGCAAAGCATTGGGCGAAAACTCACATGAGCAAAAATATATTGAGACGCTTCCCCGACGTGGCTATCGGTTCATCGCGGAAGTCAGAAGAATTTCACCTCAACTTGAAATTACAAATCCTGTCAGTGATGATGTGCCTCGCGGCGAAATCGTCACTCCGGTGGCTCAAGCCAGAAACAGAAATAAGTTTTTCATTTACCTGCTGGCCCCAATCCTGCTGTTAGGAATCGGCGCCTTTTACCTGACAAGGTATCTGGAGAAACCAGCCGAAGTGAATCAGCCGATGCAGATTACGAGATTGACCAATACCAGTAATGTCTGGGAAACGGCCATCTCCCCCGATGGCGAGTCTCTCGCGATTATCTTTGGAGATGTCGGGCAGCAGAGTCTGCGATTTAAACAGATTTCTACGGCGACGGAAAAAGAACTTATCCCTTCCGATGAAATTCGCTATCGTGGCGTAACTTTTTCGCCGGATGGAAAAACCATCTATTTTGCCCGTCGTGAAAAAAATGAAGCGGAATATGTTTTATACCAAATACCAATTTCAGGTGGTGAGCGCAAACGCTTACTTGCCGGGGTTGATAGCGGGGTCACTTTTTCGCCCAACGGCAACCAGTTAGCATTTGTACGGGAAAATTTTCCGCAACCGGGTCAAAGCTCTTTATTGGTCGCTGACGTGAGTGGGGCCAATGAGCGCATCGTATCAACGCACAAAAAACCTGAATTTCTTTCGGTGGATGGGGCTGCCTGGTCACCGGATGGAAAATCCATCGCTATCGCTATTGCGACAACCGATCAAGGGCTTCATTTTCGGATTGCCACGATTGAAGTAAGCACGGGAAAGGTCATTAACGTTGGCAACGAGAAATGGTCGTGGGCAGCGAAAGTCGCCTGGTTACAAGATGGACAAGGAATAGTTTTTTTGGGGCGTCACCTCAATTCTAAAACCAACAATAATCAGGTGTGGCAGATTGACTACCCCGCCGGACAACCCCATCCAATCATCACTGATCTCAGCGATTATCGAGGACTAAGTTTAGATAAAAGCAATCAAGTTCTGATTACTGTTCAATCCGAAACCAGAGCCAATTTGTATCTTACCAGGCAGGATGAAAATACTGAGCAGGAATTAACTTTTGATCCCATTAGCCAGAACGGCAACGACGGGCTGGACTGGACTCCCGACGGCAAAATCGTTTACACCTCGCTGGCGAATAACCAGAAAGATTTATGGCTCATTGATCCATCGAAAAATAACCAGAGCAAGCAACTGACGAATCATCCAGGTGACAACGCATCTCATCCTTCAGCGTCTTCTGACGGACAATATATCACCTTCAATTCCGCACGTTCAGGAGTTCCGCAAATCTGGCGCATCGGCTTGAATGACAGCAATGCGATTCAACTTTCTCAAGGTAGCCTGGACCTCAATCCTTTCTGCTCACCTCTCGGTAATCTGGTTGTTTACTCATCTGAGAAAGATGGAAAAAGAGTCATCTGGCGGACAGGAATTGATGGCACAGCACCAAAACAGCCGGAAGCTTTGACCGATGAATTGTCAGATTATCCAGTCGTTTCACCCGACGGAAAATTCATGATTTGTCTGTATCAGGAAGAGTCCAAAGCGCCTCGCCGTTATGCGTTGATTTCGATTGAGGGGGGCGCTCCACAAAAACTTTTGGACATCCCCGCCTTCCCTGCTTCCAGTGTCCGCTGGCATCCTGACGGAAAATCCTTAACGTATCTCAGCCAAAGTGATGGTTCATCCAATCTCTATAGTTATTCGCTGCTGAGCGGCGCGTCCGGTAAATTAACCAGCTTCAAGGGAGAGCGAATCTTTGCTTATGCGTGGTCACGCAATGAGCACACTTTAGCCATTTCGCGGGGAACCGTCAACCGTGATGTCGTCAAAATTACGGGTTTCAGAAAGTAGTGCAGACAGGTTCTGAAATCAGAATTTTTCATAGATTTAATTCTGATTTTACTCGCCTCTAACACCCTTCCGTTATATTCATCCTGTCCTTTCACGGTAGCAAATTATCTTTGAAGCGAATGTCGCCCGGAGGCTTTACGAGCTTTGGTCACTGGTCTTAGCAATTCATGGTTTGAAGCTGGGAACATCGGGGAGATGTTGAAGTAGAGAGCAGTAGAATTCAAATAATGGATGAGAGCATTGAGGCTTGGGGAGGTTTAAATGCTACAGCTCAGCAATGGCAAGCCGTCAAGACCGAGCGCATTCCAGGCTTTAAGTGAGGCTACTGAAAGGACAGCTTTCAGTTCAGTACTTTTAGGATGCTGGTGCTTGCTGGTGCGGGCGAATGATAAAAAGTTCGCCCGCATATTTTTTATTTCAAAAGTTCCTGCGGCACAATTCGCAAGTAGTATCCCACGCCAGACTTTGGCGTAATGTTAATCCCATGTGGGCTGAGTTTACGCCGTATATTGGTGACGTGAACACGAATTATATTATCTTTCAAATCTTCTTCGTGCCACACCTGACGCCAGATTTCCTGATGCGAAACAGGACGACCATTCGCTCGTAATAAACAGGCAAAGATCAGAAATTCAATCCGCGACATAGAATAGATCGGCACGCCACCACAGGCTAAGTAAAAGTAATCGTACTCAACCCGCAAATACCCGTCGTCATAAATGTTAGTCTCAACTTCGTTATTTACCAGCATATCTGTCAATTCAAAAACAGGCTGGCGAACTGTAGATTTGTTCGCCAGCCTTGTTAGTCTTCCAGATGGAAGGTTCCGAATAAGTGATAACTAGAAATTAAATCGCAGCGCGAACTGAGCCTGACGATTTGCCCCTAATCCGACCGTCCGCTCGACGGTTCGATTCACAATTCCGAACGCTCCAGCAATCGTAGCAGTGAAAGGCTGACCAGGTTGTAACTGATTCGTCGCCGTGCCTAAAGCATTCGGCAAAGTCGCTGGAGGATTCGCAAAGTTTGAGACATTGAAGAGATTGAAAATTTCAGCCCTAAATTCAATGTTCGCCGTTTCAGTGACACGGAATTTCTTTGCCAGAATCGTATCGAACTGAAAGAACTTCGTCCCGTGCAATTGGTTGCGAACCAGATTTCCAAATGTCCCCGGCTTTGGAGTCGCAAAGGCTGCCGGATTCAAAATCGTTCGATCCTGATTGAGGAACGGATTGACTCCCGAAATCAAATCAGGACGGCGGACGTTGCGTGAATTCCCACCGCCCGGCGTATTGATAACTGCCGTGCGACCAACTGCCGCAGCACCGTACACCACACCCGCAGCATCCACATAAACCACATCAGGGCGAACAACGCGCACGTCAATCGGCAAGCCGCTACGTGAATTCATAATTGCTCCCAATTCCCAACCACCCAAGGCTTGTCTGGCGACGCCCCTCAGCTTTTCTCCGAACGGCAAGGCATACAAAGCGCTGACATTAAAAGTGTGCCGCACGTCGAAATTGTTATAGCCGATGTCATATTCAAAATCGGCAGTTGTACGAGCATTGTTCGCGGCGGTCAACGCTTCATTCGATCCAGCCGTATTGCCATAGCTGCGTCCAAAAGTGTATTGCGTATTCAGCGTAACACCCGAATTGAACCGACGACCCAGCGTCATTTGTAACGCGTTATAGTTATCGTGTCCGCCGCTTCGTTTGTAATCAACTTCAGCGAATGGACGCGAAATCGTGCCGTCCGCATTGATGATGTCGAATTCACGAATCACGACTGCGGCGTTGGCTGGATTGGCGTTCGTCCGCACTTCTTTGATTTGATTGGCAACACTGCGCAGGAATAAATTGCGTCCCTGACTGCCGACATAGGCCGCCGTCAAAACCATTTGGTAAGGCAATTCTCTTTGGACTGAAACGGTGTAAGAGAAGATGCGTTCCGGCACAACGTAATTCTGCAAATCATACGCACGCGGTTGATATTGGCGGTTGGTCGGATTGCTACTGAAGCTGCTGACCACTGAAGCAATGTTAAGCGGGAAAGCATTGGTCACATTGCTCAGCGTGGAGCTGACACGATCAGATTCAATGGGCTGAATTTGATCTTCCGTTTGTCCGGGACCGTAATTAATACCAAAGCCAGCGCGAACAACTGTCTTGCTGCTCGGCGACCACGACAGCGCCAGACGCGGCGCGAAATTATTTTTATTAGACTTGAAAACTGTCGTGTCTGACGGAAGAATTTTTCCGGTGTAAATATCAAACACAACCTGACGATTTTTGTCTTCGCGCAGTGGTGCGTAATACTCGTAACGCAAACCATAATTTAACGTCAGATTCGGTCGGATTTTCCATTCGTCCTGCGCATAGCCGATATAATATTCCTGCTTCGCAAAACGCTGTCCGGTCGCACCATTGTTGAATGGGCTGGGAGCGCTGACATCACCGAGGTATTGAATTGAGGACGCCGTGTTACTTAAAAAACTGGTCAGATTGGAATAAGTGTACGTCGTACCGCCAAGACGGTCGGTATACAACCTGATGAAGCGGACTTCGCCGCCAAATTTCGCGCTGTGATTCCCCCTGATCCAGCTCAAACTATCCGCCAAAGTAATTGTCCATGGCGTGTACGGTGCTCCACGTCCGTTCGTGGCGCTGTTGGCGCGAACCAATCCACCGGGAATAGAAATGCCTGACGATGCGCCTTGTCCGGCGATACCAGTGTTGGCAACACTACCGCTGATGTTCAGCGTCAGCGCGGAAAGATCAATGCCATTGATTGTCGGAGCCTGACCTGAAACTCGCGTATAGGCGCTGTTGTAACCCAGCTTGAATTCGTTCACAGTGCTGGCTCCGGTGCGTTGAAAAGAGAAGACACCGTTTTGCGGAACCGCTTTGACGATGGCACGCGCACCGGAAACATTCTGCGGCTGGTCGTTGGTTCCCTGATCGCGGAAGAACCGAACATAGGTTGAATAGCGATCATTCAAGCGATAATCGAGACGTAGCCCGACAGAATTTTCATTGACCGGGTTGCTGGCCTGTAATTGCGCGATGTCAAAATCTGCACTGGTTGAAGTGCCTGGAAGGAGCGTTGAATTCGCTCCACGAAAGGCTCCAAGGCATAAGGCTTTGACGGCATCTACGGCACGACCGCAAGCCGCCACGCTGGGTACTGCTTCGACAAAATTGATGCCTGAACGTAAGCGGTAGCCTTCAAAGCTGCCAAAGAAAAATGCTTTTTCTTTAATGATTGGCCCACCGATTGAGCCACCGAATTGATTTAACTTCAGCGGTGATTTGCTGGCGCGATCAAACCAGTTCCGCGCATCCAATACATCATTGCGCAGGTATTCAAACACTGAGCCGCGAAATTTATTGGAACCGGATTTGGTGACAACGCTGACCTGCCCACCCGTACCTGTACCGTATTCTGCCGGATAACTATTGGAATCCACGCGAAATTCCTGCACATTTTCCAGACTTGATTGCAAACGAAACGGCGAAGGAATTTCTCCGTTGAGGTTGCCGGGTGAAGCATCAATAATGGCGCCACCTTCCACACCATCGTAGCGAATTGCGTTTTGATTAACGGCACGTCCCGAAAAACGAATGTCGCCAAATGTTCCCGATCCGCTGTTGACCGAGCCGGGAGCCTGCAAATAAAGCTGCGATAATTGACGACCATTGATGGGCAATCCGCCGACTTCGCGTTCGTTGACGTTGGCTCCCATGCGAGCGGAACTGAGGTCAAGAGTGGCTTCCGCTCCACCTACTACATTGATTGATTCGGCTGCACCCGCAGGCTTTAATTCAACCTCCAGCGTCAAGGCCTGCCCGACTACCAACTCAATATTGGAGTAACTGGCTGGTGAAAAATTAGCTGAATTAGCTTTGACTGAATAGGCAGAAGGCTTGAGATTCGTCACGGTAAAATTACCTTCGCTATTAGAAGTAGCTGTACGTTCCTCGCCAGTCCGATCATTTTTCACAATGATCGTCGCGTTTGGAATGATAGCGCTGTTTTGATCCCGCACCGTGCCAGTGATCCGGGCATTATCGGTTTGTGCCACTGTCGGCAAGCTCAACCAAGCTGTTAGCACGATGGCTAAGAGCAAGATAAAATTTTTACGAGGACTTCGCATATTCTCTGATTCTCCTGATAAAACGACCTGAGTGGAACGATGAAAACACTTTTCCATCTGTAGATTTTTTGGTTATGAAACCCAGCCAAAGTATTTGTACATTCTGAAGATGTACTTGATCTTGAAGTAAATATTTGTGAAACGTCTGAATTCAAGTGAAGAGATTAAAAGCAGGAAGTTAAATGGGCATAAGATACAACTTAGATTTTCGATAAGTTAAAGTTAAATCCATGTAAAGCACCTGTACAGGATTTGTTCGGTAAAGATTTTGGAGGCACATAGTAAAAAGGGAAGAGTTTTGAAACTCTTCCCTTAGAAATAAACTGTTATTGCAGACGCTTAGTAGCCGCCCATAATGGCACGGATAATCTTAAAGAAGATGTCCGTATTTTCCTGAACGCCACCGAATGATCGCCACGGCTCACGGTTTGTGCGACTGGTGCTATAGGCTGAAACCGGAATGTCTGAGGCAGTGTGAACAGCGAACGTCCGTCCCTGCGCCTGTCCACGCAGGAAGAATCCCAAATCTTTCGCACGATCAACGGGCGAGGCTGGATACCCTTTGGCTGTCAATTCTGCGCCAATGTTGGTCGGCAGACTATCCACGCTTGGCGAGGGTAGTGGATTCGTCAGAAATGATTCAAAACGGTCGCCGCTCGCACCATAGCCAATCAGGATTTTGCCGTCTATATCCAGCGTCTGCGGATAGCCATCCGCCGCAATAGTATATTTCGGGAAACCTGCCGCATCGTAGACGCCAACCAGTTTTTGTCGTTCGGGCTGAACTGCCGGATCAAGCTTGGTGGAATCTGAAGGTAAAACTTTCAACCCATCAATGCTCGCGCCAGACAAAGCTCCCATAATCGAAAACCCTGCGCATTCATGATCCGCTAAAACCAGCACCAGCGTGTCACCATTTACATCGGCAAAATTCCGCGCCACGTTGACGGCATTATCGAATTCCAGCGTTTCCCAAATCGCACGTTCAGCATCCATTGAATGCGATTGCTTATCAATGTGCGCACCTTCGACCATTAACACAAAACCATTCTGATTTTTGTTCAGAACACGCAATGCGGCTTCGGTCATCTCTTCCAGCATGGGCTGATCTGGAGCGCGATAATCATCCACAACAAAGCTGGTCTGCCCCGGTAATAGTTGATTGCGGCGCTTGGCGATTTTATCGGTTGAGGTGTTCATATTGCCCCACCCGAATAAGCCCAACAATTTGTTAGGCGCACCATTAGAGGTTGCGCTGTTGAGTGCTGTCGCGCTGTCAGCATACGTGAATCCCGCATTTTTGAAGTCCTGAATTAAATCCCGCCCCGGATCAGAGGCGCCACGAGCTGCGGCTGGCAAGTTCCATCCGGCTGCTAAATCCGCCGGCAAAGCGGAATAGTCATTGCTGGCGCTTCGGCTTGACCCGAACTGTCCTGACGGAACAAACCAACGACGCCCACCACCCAACAAAACACTTAATCCAGTACCGAATTTATTGGTATTTGAAGCGTCGGCTTCGTCCAGGTATTGGTCAACGATTCCGGTTCCATTGCCGCGCAAAAGTGTGTGAATGGCATTCGAGGCAGGTGTCGCATCTTCGACATCCGCCGTTGTCACAACGCCAAGTGAACGACCTAAAGTACGATGCAAATATTCAGCCAGATATTCGACTCGCGGCGCATAAAACGGATTCGTCACACGCGCCGGAAAAACACCTTCCTGATTATTATTGAAATGATTACCAGTAGTGTAACCAGCCATACCCGGCGCAGAATCTGTGATGATGCTGTTGAGAGAATGAGTCGTGACTAGACCCGTACCGGGAAACGCATCCATCGCCAGATAACCGTTTGAAGTCCCCCGCGTCACGCCGTGCTTGACTAACCGCGCCGCCGTTCGATGCGCTACGCCCATCCCATCACCGAGCATGATGATGACGTTTTTGATTCCTTCCTGACTGAGGGATGGCACATCAAGTGCGGCTTCTACGGAACGGCTAACAGTTTCCCGTCGGGAAGTAGCCCGCCGTGAGTCCTCAGTTCCTTCGGTTACAGACTTGGTTGTTGTTTCGGTTACTCTGGATATATCGCCACGTTCCCTGCTATTCATTTGACGAGTAAAACTTTCCGTCCAAATCGGATGCACAATTTCAAATTGTGAAGAGACCGTCACCGTTCCAGTGGAATCAGCAAACGTTGCACGAATGCGATGCATTCCAATCACTTCTGAGGTGTAGCCGCGCAGATTGAATCCGCCCCAGCCAGCCACTGTAATGCCATCTGTAGTCGTCGTGTTTTGTGCACCGGAAGTAAATTGTTTTTGCACACCATCAATAAAAATTGTCGCCGAAAATGTACCTGTCCCCTGACCTTCGAGACGCAGATCAAAGCGTTGTCCAGGTAGGAACCGAGCGCCGTTCGGGGGGGTAATTGTCACGTTGGCGGGCAAAGCGAATGACGCCATGCTCATACCACAAGCAGCAATCAACAGGCAAACAAAAAGACTTTGTCGTATGAGGCTCTTCATAAATTTTTCCTTTCGTGAATCGGGTTATTGTTTAGATTTTTTACGTTGTTTTTGAGAAGCAGGTTTTGGTGGATTAACAACTTCAGTGAAGCTCTCGGCAAGGATGCGAACTGCCCATGAATCCTGCTCAGTTTCGCTTTGACCGCCAAGTTCGAGAATGCCGCTGACTTCAATTGGCTGCGCAGTGAATTTGATGGGTTGCCCTTTTTTTGCAAGTCTTACCACGCGCACAGCATCCACTGGTAAATCACCAATGCCGCCGCCGCTCTCATCGCAATAAACAGGGTGCGAGCAAAGATAGAAATAATTTTCCGGCAGCTCTTCCATCTGCGCCATAAAACCTGTGAGACGCACACGCTTGCCCTGTAAGCTGCGTAATTTTTCAGATGGCTTCAGTTCGGTGGTTGCAGGCTCAAGAAATTCACGAAAATCAAGCCTTACCGCTGGCATAGTGATTTTCTGATTAAGCGCAACAGGTCGGATTTGCAATGGTGTAAGAAGGGTGAGTAACAAGGCAAGCAAAGTTGTCATATAGAATCAGTTGATGATTGATTTGAGTACGGACTTTTATGTGAAGCGAAATCGTAGAGCTTGGATGTTAGATGGGTCTTAGTCTGGTCTTAATTATTCCTCAAATTGAAGCTAAATAAATCTTATCTTCTACTGGAACTTCTTTTACCTCGCAGGCGTATGGGGTGAAGTTCTGAATGAATTCTAATAATTAGAAAAGAAACCTGCCCCTCCGATACGAAAAAAATACCTTCTTAGATTTGAGCAGAATCTATCTCAGGAAGCGCTTCAGGCATGACCCACAGAGCAGATTTAGCAGCCGAGATTTTCTCGCCCGCCTCGGCACATTTCACACTGCAATATAATTCTTCATCCTCGCCAATGATGTAACTCAACGGCAATACGTCACGCTCACAATACGCGCAGTCGTCTTCACTATGTCTTGCCATATTTATTCTCCTGTAGCGCAATCGCGCATATTTTTTTCGATTAATCAGCTTTTACGCTCCAATGATTTTGATACCGCGCTGTCAGCTTTTCCATTTCCAGCAACACCAGCACATCAGCCGTGCCAAATTCGGCATCGAAAGCGGGCGGGCTACAAATCATGGCACCAGCGCGTAAATATCCTTTCATCACCGGAGGAAGTTGACGTGAAATTTCACGTGCTTCATAGAAGACAGGCAGCTCTTCATTGAGCTTCATCCGACATACTGGAACCGGATGAACCTGATAGCTTTCCGGCGCGAAGTAATGATCGTACAAATACGCATAAAGCGGCTGAACCTGCTCAACTTCCGATTGATGCAGACTGCCACAGCCAAAAAGATACTGAATGTTTCGCTGTTGCGCATACTCAATAATGGCATGCCAGAGCCGCGAAATAGTAATGGCGTTGCGATGTGAACGCGCTACACAGGAACGTCCCAACTCCAACAATTCGCCCGGCAGATTTTTGAGCTTCGTCAGATCAAATTCATTTTCTGAATAAAAGCCGATGTTGCGTTCCGCCACACTTTGCCGGAGCAAGCGATACGTGCCAACGACTTTGCCGGTAGACAAATCCTTGACGATCAAATGATCGCAATAAGCGTCATACGCATCTTTATCGTAGCCACGATCATAAGACGCGAGTAAGCCTTCCTGTAATTCCAGATTGAAAACTTCAAAGCGCAAACGTAGCGCCGCATCAATTTCGGCAAAGGTTGTTGCCAGCTTGATCTCAAGCGTATCTGTCCGAAGTAGAATCGTAGAATGATGTTGGGTTAATGTCGTCATGCAGCACCGTTAAGAAAGGAAATATGCGGCGAACCATCCGAGTCACTGACCTTACCCATCACCGATTCGCCGCTTTATCGAAGGTACAATGACAATTTAAAGCAGTGATGTTGATTTTGTTTTAGGTTAATCTGAGGTGAATGTAATTTTTGAATTAAGCCTATCTTAAAAGGCTTTAATGGAGCAGTGCAGGAGCTGCATAAAAAAAGAATGGAAATGATACGCTTCATTTCCATTCCTCTTTTTACTTAAAATTCATTCTCTATACTTACTATTCTACCGCGCCCACCACGCGCTTCGCACGGGCGCGGGCATTGGCTCAGCGCCTTTGTAAGCAGTCCACAAAAGGTGGTTCAAAACATCTGGATCAGCGCGATCATAATCTGACCAATCCAGCTTCATTGAGACTTCTGCGCCTTTGCCTGTTTTCGGATTGCGCGCCATCAGATCAACTTGCGGCGGCAATGAAGCATACGCGTCGGTCGTCGCCGTAGTCGTGAAGCAGTTGTACATCGGCGTCGCCAGTTGATCGTATTGCGTCATTGGTGGCAAGCCTAGAATCATTTCCATCGTACGAATCATCGAAACCGTCGTGTACATCGTGCTGTCAACTACACCGCCGTGTTTGACGTAAGGCGAAAGCACAAGCGCACAGGTGCGATGCGCGTCTACGTGATCGGGGCCGTTTTGCGCGTCGTCTTCGATCACGAAAATTGCGGTTTCTTTCCAGAAGCGCGAATGCGAAACAGCCTCCACAATTTTGCCGAGTGCCTGATCGTTCGCGGCGACATGCGCGATTGGCGTGAAGCGTCCGGGAGCAAGCCCTTCCGTGTGATTTTCGCCGAGTGACATCACCATAAAATCAGGCCAGGCTCCTGTTTTTTCAGCCGCCTGCAATTCTTTGATAAAGATTTCTGCTTTGTCGGTATCACGCGCGTTCCCTGATTTCAACTTCGCCCATTCGACGCTCGTATGATCTTTCAGACCTTTATCACCTGTAAAAATCGGCTCCGTATCAGGCGTAGATTTGAACGAAGAAAATTCGCCGTAGCTGCGATAAGTCTTGCCATGCTTGCGGCAATTGTCCCACAAATACCCTGCCGGAGAAGCGGTCAAACGATCATCGGCTTCGGGTTCGCCGCGCTTGCTGTAACTATTCGGCCAGGCCTTTTGTGTGAAGTCTGTCGCATACGCCGCATTCGACCATTGATGCCCATCTTCTGAAACTTCACCGCTGCAATACAGGTTGTCGAAGATGACAGAATCCTTCACGAGCTTATGCGCGTTGGGCGTCACTTGTTCGCCAAAAATTGTCAGATTTGGATCGCCGTTGCCTTTGCCGAGATCGCCAAAGACTTGATCGTAAGTGCGATTTTCACGAATGATGTAAAGCACATGTTTGATCTTTGGAAAAACTTCTTTCGTGATTTTTTCTGCCTGCGCTTTGTCTACGGTCGCTTCAGGTTGCGGAAAATTATTTTTCACCTGCGTGCTGTAAGCCTGTAACTGCGCGGTGTCCGGCACATCAACGATGGTCAGCGTGCCGCCGAGCGTTGCACCAATGTAATCGTAGGGTTTTTCGGGATCAGGTGCGTTACGTTTGAATTCTGTCTGCGCTGGAAAATTTGCACGCAGGTTCATTCCGCTTTTGCCTGCGCCAATAAAAAGTTTTTTTCCATCCGGCGAAACAGCGACTGCGGTCGGATACCAATCGGTTGGAATAAATCCGATCACTTTTGATTCTTTTGTATTCGCGGTGTCAATTACTGCGACGTTGTTGTTATCAGCATTGGCGACGTAAAGCCGTTTGCCATCGTTTGTGAGGGCTAATGACGCAGGTGTGGAGCCAACCAAGGCTTTCGGGTCAAGCGAAGTTTTGATGGTCTCAATGACTTTGTAATCACGAATGACGCTGACGCTATTTGATCCAGCATTCGCAATAAACAGGCGTCCATCTTTGGAAAATAAAAGTTCGTTCGGATGCGAACCGACTTTGATTTTTGTAATTTCTTTCAAGGTCGCAGCATCAAGAATGCTCACCGATTCATCTCCCCAGTTTGAGACCGCAAGTTGTTTGCCTTTTGGATCAAGCGTGGCAGCGAAGGGGCGATACCCAACCTTCGTTGAGACGTTTGTTTTGAAATCCGCGCCGCTCAAACGGTAGACCGTGTCCGTGTTGATGTTGATTGCATATAACGAACCATCAGGCGCGTTTGCGAGGCCAGCGATAAATCTTTCTTTGCCTTCGAGTCCCGGAATGTCTACGGAATTTTGCCACGCAAGTTTTCCATCTACGAAACTCATCCGCAACACAGGCTGTTTCAACTTATCCGTAATTTCAGGTGTGACACCGTGCGCATTGGCTGCCATCGCTAATGATTCAGGCATCATTCCGCCACCAGAAATAAACAAAGTTTTGGTCGCCGGATTCATTGCCATGCCTGACCAGATTTTCACGGCGTTCACACTTTGGGAAATTTTTTGTGACGCAACATCTACAACATTGATGCTATGATCGTGCCATCCGGCAGTGCTGACGATAGCAGTTTTGCCATCGGCGCTCGGAATAATTTTCATCACCAAATCGCCAGGCAATTGAATCGGATGCCCAGCGGGTGTGATCTTCCATCCATTCGGCAAAACAATGGCGTTACTGTTGGGATCAAGTCCCGGCTTGATAATGCCCGTCCAAACTGCCAGCTTTTTGAAACCGCCTGCCAGTGCAAAGGTACAAACGAGCAACAAAGACCCAAAGAAGAAAAGCAGTTTTCGCGTCATAGTTTTTTCCTTGATTAAGATTTAGAAACGGAAGCGCAAAGCCAATTGAAAGCGCCGTGCATTCGTTCCGTCAGGTTGTGAACCATCATTGTTTTCCACGCCAAAATCCGTGCGTTGCGTCAGGACAATTGGCGTCGCCAGCGCTGTTGCTGTCGTTGTGGCAGCCGCTTCATAAAGTGTAGTGCGAAAGCCGTTGAAGTTGGAGCGATTGAAAAGGTTGAAGCTCTCGGCAACGATTTCAACTATCAATTTTTCTTTGATTCTGATGTCACGTGCCAGACGCAAATCAACTTTATAATTCGGTACACCGTAGTTGCTGTTGCGCTTGACGTTGGGAGCCAGGTTCAATCCACCCTGTCCCAGCAGTCCGCCAAAACCATTGTATTGCGCGCCTCCGTCAGTGAATGGAATGCTCGGCACAGAAATCAAGGAAGAGTAAGGACGACCCGTTTCTGCGGTATATATTCCGCTCAAACGAAAGCCACCAAACAGAGCACGCGCTCCGCGATTTTCCAATTTACTGAAAGGTAAATTCCAGACTCCATTAAGGACGAAACGATGACGTTGATCGGTTGGCGCGGGGGCGCGATTGGCTTGCAGATCGAATTGATTAAATAAACTCGAACCACCAAACGGAGATTCTGAACCGCTGCCATCACCGCCTGCGGAGCCGGAAAGATTTTCAGCTTTCGCTAACGTGTACGCAAGGCTCAGTTGAAAATTTTGCGCGTAGCGACGTTTCACTTCGACAAATAGCGCTTTGTAATACGTCTCGCCAATTGTCCGCAGCACTGTGATCGCACCGAAATTTGGATTCGGCCTTGAAGCGTTAATGTTGACGGCAACGCCGGCGGCGGTGCGTGTAATGCCTGCTGAATATGGAACCTCAAACGAAGAACCATCCGGCAATTTATAAGCCCGTTTGAAATTTGGCGCGGGTAAATTTGTATCGAAATTTACCGGTAGACGATCACCTTTCGTGTAGACAAAACTTGCCGAAACGCTCAGGTTTTTCAGCAATTGTTGCTCAAACCCGACATTGATTTCCTGCAAGCGCGGACGCTTAAATTTGGGATCAAGGCGAAAGACCGTCGTTGAACCAGTCGCCGTTGCAGGCAATACCGAAAGTGTATTTGGAAAGCTTGGTGCGCCTGGACTGGTTGGTTGCAGCGTCAAGCCAATCACATTCTTCGTGACATCGGTAATACCTGTTTGCGTCAACGCATTGAAAATTGTGCCGTTCGGAGTGCGCCCGTAATACAAGCCCCAGCCGCCACGCACCACTGATTTGCTATTGCCAAAAATATCCCACGCCAGCCCGACGCGCGGGCCAAGATTGGAGCGATCAGAATTGATGTTTTGCGTTTCAGGAATCGCCGCATTCGGCGCTATCGGCGCAGGCAAATGTTGATAGTCATAACGCAAGCCGTAATTGATCGTGAGGTTGTTGCGCACCTTCCATTGATCCTGCGCAAACAACGCATAATCGATCGTGGAAAAAGTGATGCCGGGTAATCCGAAACTTTGCTGAAATGAAGAGTACGATTTTGCTGCGCCTTTGCTCACCAAATCACGACCGTATGTCAGTACGTTTGAGTAAGTGTACGAACCACCAAAATTCGCTGGATTATCAATGATGTCGAGCGCGCGATTGACTTCGCCGCCGACTTTCACGGAGTGGCGTCCGACTGTGTATGAAACATTATTGACGAATTGTAAGCGGCGTTCATCAGGCAAGGCAGGACGCTCAAGAAACGTGGCGCGTCCATACGAAAAGCCTCCGATGAAGACTTGCGGCGGTGGCTCGTTGCCGAATTCAAACTCCCAATTACGTCCCCACTGAAAACGAAATTCGTTGACCAGGTTTGCTGCAAGCGTAGAAGTCAGCCGCGCATTCATACTTTGAATTCGCACATCGTCCGTGCCGTTGCGTCCTACGTTACCCAACACCAGCGGCGTTTGAATGGCATTGATGCCGCGCGCATTCAAGTGATTGTAGGTGAATGAAGCAACGTGGGACTGATTGATGTTCCAATCAATTTTCGCCAGACCCAGACTTTGATCCGTCGAGCGCGGCAGGGCGTTGCCAGTTTGACCGTTTGGAAAACGTGCGCGAAGATCAGCTACGCCTGCATTGAACGCCGCATTATCAGCATCGAAGGTGACTTGTTGCGCGGGTGTAGGACTCGCGGGTAACACAGGTTTTCCGCCTGTCAGAACGCCGCTTAAATCTTCTGTGACCAGCGGGAAATCACGAATCTGCTGATCGTAATTGAGAAAGAAGAATAATTTGTCGCGGATGGTGCGTCCGCTGAACGAACCACCAAATTGATCGCGTCTTTCGTTTGGTCGGAAACTCGCCAGTGGATCACGCGCATTCAGTAATTCATTGCGAAAATACCAAAAACCATCGCCGTGATATTGATTGCCGCCGGAACGAATCACGGAGTTAATGCCACCTCCTGCGGAGCGTCCAAACTCCGGCAGAAAGTTTGATGTTGCAACCTGGAATTCCTGAATCGCGTTCGCGCTGATGTTGCTCGCAATCCGTGTGCGACCGCGCGCTTCGGAAAAATACGCCTGATTGTCGTCGTTGCCTTCAACGGTGAAATTATTGAAGACACCGGATTGTCCGCGATAGCTGAGCAAGCCGAATCGCCCGTCCCGCGTGACGCCGGGAGCCAGCAACGCGAATTGATCGGCACGGCGGCCATTGATCGGCAAATCGTTAATTTGGGTGCGGGAAATCAAGGTGGATTCTTCTGTCCTGGTCGTATCAGTAGTAGCGTCCGCAATAATATTCACCGTTTCATCCAAGCCACCAGGTTTCAAGGCCAGCCGCAGTGTCGTAGTACTACCAACATTGACGATCAGGCCTTTTTGCTCAAGCGTAGAGAAACCTGTTTGCGTGATGCGCACAGAGTATTCACCCGCAGGTAAAACAGGTACACTGAATTGTCCAGAATCATTAGTGACAACTTCACGCATCAACCCCGTCCCTTCATTACTGACGACAACTTTCGCGCCAGTGATGACAGCTCCTGTCGCATCATGAACAATTCCACTCACCGCACCGGCGCCAAGTTGCGCCTGGGCAAAGCCATCAAGTCTCACAATTAAAAACAACAAAATAATCAGGGCGAGTGCTTTAAGAAGCTTCATAATAATTACTATCCTTTTGATGTCGAATTTTATGTAAGAACGTACACGACCTGTACGAAAGAGGGTTTATATCGTGCTGGTATTAGAACTCCGCAAATTAAACGTCAAGTTTGGATAAAGTTTTATAGTTAAAAAAGGTGCAACGTGAATTTAATGATTCGAAGTTTTGCCAGACGCTGAAGAATGTAAGATAAATTTCACGTTTTCTTTCGATTGATTTTATATCTGTGCTGTAAAGCTTCCTGCGTTAGAGTTGTCATGCGGCTGTTCCGCCTGAACGCAAGCAAAATTTATGGAAAACATTTTTGACGATGCGATTGTTGGGGCAGGTATTATGGGTCTTGCACACGCATACACGCTGGCAAAACGCGGGCGGCGCGTGATTGTATTTGAACGGAATCCTTTTGCACAGGGAGCCTCCGTGCGTAATTTTGGCATGCTTTGGCCGATTGCTTTGGGGGCTGGTGAATAGCATCACAGTTAGAGAAACTCCCGCATACACACCTGATTGAGACCGTTGCCGATTTGCCCGCATATTGTTCAGGCAGTCGCACCTCATTAAAACTCAGATTTAACTACCTCTAATTTTTTGCCCTCTGCAAGGTCATGCTCAGCTTCTTCTCTTTTTCCCACATGCCCCCAAACGATGCTGCGATTCTTGTAGTTAGGCTTGAGCTGGACTGACTGCGTATAATCCGCCAATGCGCCCTGCCAATCGCCCTGCGCAACGCGCACATTGGCACGGTTATTCCACACTTCAGAGAGGCGCGGGTCTGAAGCAATCGCCTGATTGAAATCTTCCAGCGCGAGTTGGAACTGCCCCTGATTTTTGCGAAGATTTCCGCGATTATTCAAGGCTCCGGGATGCTTTGGATTCAATTGTAAGCAATGATTAAAATCAGTCAACGCTTCGCCTGGACGATTGAGTTGCTGCATCAGCACGCCTCGCGCATTCCAGGCTTCGGTGTACCGTGGGTCTAATTCCAAAGCTCGCTGATAATCAGCCAACGCGCCTATATAATTCTGCTGATCGCATTTCAAAACTCCGCGACTGACCAGCACCTCTGGTCGGTGTGCATTCAGTTGCAAACTGCGCTCATAGTCCGCAAACGCTTTTTGTCGTTCACCGCTTTCCCGATAGGCATTGGCACGATTATGCAATGCTTCCGCCAGACGTGGATTTAAAGCGAGCGCCCGATTCAAATCTCGAATGGCTTCCTGATAAAATCCCTTATTGATAAATGCCGCCGCACGATTATTCAGAATATTTGCGACTCGCGGATCAAGAACCCGGATCGGCGAATCCGAAGATTGGAGTGAATGAGCGGAAAAAGTTGTCATGAGTTCGATGGCCTGATCAAAATCCTCAATCGCATGATCCGGCTCATTCTTTTGCAGATAAGTAAGTCCGCGCTTGAAATAATCTTCATAAGTACGCAGTCGTTGCCCCTGGGTTGTGCTAAAAATCCCCGTGAAAGCTATCAGTAAAATGATCATTAATATTTTCATAAATTCCCTTGCACCACTGTAAATACAACTCATCCTGCTATGCGCAGCGATGTTATGTCGTTTCTTTTCCTGTTATAAAATTGATCCTAGGTGAGCAGTCTTATGGCAGTGTCAGACGAATCTTAAAAACACCTCAACCAAATTTATTTTACGAGAAACTTTCTCAAAGCTAAGCAAAAATTAAGGAAAAGGTGAGGCTAACCTTACATTTTCAGGATACATTTTCTGTGTGACTGGAACTCTAATTCAAAATCAATTTATAGATTGATTTTTCCTTCGGAAAGGTAGCCTGTGGTAACGCTTCGCCGCTTATTACAGGCTTTTTTAACTTCATCTTGCAAAGAGTAGCTGCGAACCTGGCACGCACAATGAGGACTTGTCTATGCGGTTTCGAGCATTTTGGTTTAAAACTTCTGCCAAAAACATTGGGAAGATTTGCCGCCGATGCGAGGCCACTGAATTTGAAAAGCTGCATCGGCGCAGTTGGGAAAAATTTATCTGCTCCTGGCTGAATGCTTATCGCTACCAATGTCGCTCGTGTAGTTACTCTTTCTACGCGAAGAGTTCAAAAAGAAGACCTCGACAAACTATCAGAGAGTAATATAGAACAACTTAGGTACACCGCCTTTGACCAGCGTCACAATTAAATTTTCTGTCCATGAAAATATTACTAATCACTTTTAGGTTTCCTGCCTTTTGTTTACTTACTATTGGATTTTACGTGATCTGGCTGGTGGGTCTTCTCTTTGTGAGAGGTGTGGAACTGCATCTATACAACTGGCGTAACTGGTGGTTTCGCAATTATGCAAAATCCTTACTGACCGCTTTGGGGGTTGAGCTAAGCGTTACAGGAATTGTGCCAACAGTCCCATGTATATTAGTCACAAATCATTTGAGCTATTTAGATATTTTGATTTTAGCAGCGCAGTTCAATTGCCTGTTCGTTGCCAAAAGCGAAGTTGCACATTGGCCAGTCATTGGAACTCTTGGGCGGAACATGGCGACAATTTTTATTGATCGCCAGCGTCAGCGAGATATTTTGCGCGTGAATCAGATGATTGAAAAGGCTTTGTGTTCTGGTAAGAGTGTTATGTTTTTCCCAGAAGGGACGACGACAGAAGGTTCCAGCGTTTTGCCTTTTAAATCTGCTTTATTTGAACCAGCCGCTACAACGAAAACACCCGTAGCATACGCCAGCTTATCGTATCAAACAGCATTCCCTGAAACTCCGGCGGCAACTTCCGTGTGCTGGTGGGGTGAGGCTGATTTTGTGCGTCATTTTTTCGGCTTACTTGGTCTGAAAAAAATTAAGGCAAGCATAAGTTTTGGATCAGAAACGATAATTTCTAATCACCGAAAAGAACTGGCGCACAACGCACATTCATTGGTTTCAGCACTCTTTGCCCCTGCTCCAACTACACTACAATCAATAAACAAATCAACCCCGATAATCGCTCACCGAATTGTAGAATGAAGGTTGCCGGATCGGGAGTAACTGCCCGCTACTCGGCTCCTTCGTACTTATCAATTCCAAAAATTTCAAATCCTTTGCTGTCAGCGCACAAAGTTCATAACAAACTTCGCGGCGATGACTTGAGCAATAAATCAGGCGATTAGTTTCGCTGTGGCAAACAGGGCAGACAAATATTGTGTGCATTGGTGGGACTCCGTTAATTTTCAAATGGTTAGTTAATCTTCCAAAAATCAGGTCCAACATTTAATCACCATCTGCCTTAAATGCTGGAACACTTGAGAAATCTTGAGGCTTCAACTGTTCCTGCGCGTGCTGTTCGAGCGACAAAATTTCCTGCGCAGATAAGCTGTATTCATAAGCGTGATAAACCTGCCGAAAAACTTCTGACCACGAAAAAGTCAGCGACCGTTCTCGCGCCGCAGTACTCCATTGTCTTTTCACTTCTTCGTTTTTCATGGACTGAAGATGTTGTAATAATAGCGGCAGCAATTCGTTCTCATCTTTGGCAATAAGTCCGCTGCGTCCGTCTTCAAGCAGGGATTTAGGACCGCCTTGTTGCACCACTAACGCCGGAACGCCCGAAGCCAAAGCCTCCAGCACAACATCTCCGAAAGTGTCTATCAGCGAGGGAAAGATGAACAAATCCAGATTGGAATATGCACGGGACAGCGATTGCCCGCTCAGGTCACCGGTAAACATGACCTTCTGCATGTTTTGACCAAGGTAAGGTTGTTCGCTCCCAGAACCAACGATCACAAACTGATAATTTTGGATTCCTGCATTGCGCAACCCTTGTTCAAGCTGCGCCAGTACACGCACATTTTTTTCCGGGCACAACCTGCCAACATAGCCAATTTTAAATCTGCCATCCATTCGCAGCCGATGTACCGGACTGAAGGTTTTAGTGTCTACTCCGCCTCGCATTAAATAGACCGGCTTACCCGAAAGCGTTTGCAATTCCTGTTGTAACTCTTCGTTCGGAGCCAGCAGGACACGCGCCAATCTATAAAAGCGCATCAGCCAAGACAAAATTTTTTGTTCGATTTTTTTCTGTCCTGCCAAAGGTAAAAGGTGGGTTGCTCCTCTGAGGCGATGAGCGGCGTATTGATGGACATTCGTATGCCACGAAGCAACTAAGGGAACTTTCAGGCGTCGCGCCATAAACGCTCCAAGTTGCCCGATGTCACCCGCTCCCGTGATATGAATTAGATCAGGCGCGAAATCCTGCACGGCTTTACGAACATCCTGCCAATGCCGCCACAGTAAAAAATCTAACCGTAAGTCATCATCCAAACGTAAACCAACACGGCTTCGTTGAAGCTCCAGCGTTGTTAGACTGCCTTTTCGATCCCAGAAGGTATGAGTATTGCCACTCAGACATAAAAAGGGTAACTGATTTTGTTGTGTAAACTGGATGAACTGTCGGCTAAATTTGGCGACGCCATTTTTTTCGTGTAGTGAGTCAGTAAAAAAGGCTACCCTCGGTGCTGCGTTCATGGTGTTACTCCTCCTCTTTAACTTCGGGGCGCAACATAAAATAAGACTTTACAAATTTCGTGTAAGGTCTGTGTAAGGTCAGGAATAAATATTGATTAGCGTTGTACTAATTTCAGCTTAAAAAAATGCCGCAGGTAATTCTTTACTTGCGGCGCACAGTTTATCCATCAACTAAAGCAGTCAGCCTAAAATGAAACTTTTAATGCAAATTGAATTTGTCGCGCTGGAGCGGTGCTGCGAATTGTGCCGAAGCCTCCTGCTGTACGCAACGTTCCATCCGTATTGAAAACAATTCCTGAAGCATTTGAATTCGGCGCTCCAAAATTTGTTTTGTTCAGGACATTGAAAAATTCGGCACGAAACTCCGCTTTGGAAACTTCGTTGATAAATGGCAACGCAAAATTTTTCTGCAAGCCTAAATCAAATTGATAAAACGATGGCCCGCGTCCGATGTTGCGTCCGGCGTTGCCAAACGGCTGGTCTACGGTGGGCAGGCGCAAGGCTTCCGTATTGAACCAGCGATCAATCGTGCGATCACCGCTGGCTAATAATGGATTGCCGACGATGTTGGGGCGCAAAGCTACGCCGCCTAAGAACGAAGGCAGATTTGCAGTCACAGGCGAAGGCGTGTAGCGGAAATTAATTGCTTGTCCGCTCGCCATCGTATTAATTCCCGTCAACGCCCAACCACCAAGCAACGCATCTACAGCGTATGGCATATCACTCAGCCACGTGCGTTTTTTTCCGAACGGTAACTCAAAGACAAAACTCGTCGTGTTATTGAAGGGCTGATCGTAAGCGCCAATGCCGCGATCTGCACGGATGTTGTACAAATTTTGTGGATTGCCTGCGTTGCCGCCCGGTTCTTCCAGTACCTGCGAAGCATTATCAATTGCCTTTGACCACGTGAATGAATTCAGCAGGTACAAGCCTTTAGAAAAACGTCGCTCGAATTTTACTTGCAGCGCGTTGTAATTTGAATACGCCGCAGGCAACACGCCAGAGATGGAACGGAAGCCAGCAATCGGACGACGCGCATCAAGACCGGGGCGCAGTGCCGCTGCTAACGTGAGTTCTGTCGCAGTCAATGGACGCGCCTGATTGTAATCCGCGAGCAACATTAATTTCACCGCATGATTTCCCACATACGCGACATCCAGCAACATATTCCCCGGCAATTCGCGCTGAATGGAAAGTTGCCAGTTTTGAATGTATGGAGTGCGTGATTCACGCGGAACGAAGAGGACTACGTTATTGGGTAAGGCTGTCGGATAGCCTGATTGCGTAGGGCGGAAACAACTATCGGCATACACAGTCCCCGAACAAAGCGCGAGCGCGGCGTTTTGTGTGACGTTGGCGCGGGTGATTTGCGGATAATTCGTTGCTAATAAATCCGCGCTGCCGATACGATTGAAATGCACATAGCCAATGCCGTAGCCTCCGCGCACAACAGTTTTATCAAGCAAGTTGTAGGCGAAGCCGATGCGCGGCGCGAAATTATTGTAATCAGGGTCAACCAGCGAACGATCATACAAAGAACCAGATTTCGCCTGTAAAATTGTTTTTGTAACGGGGTCGAAATTCGATAACCGATTTTGTGCTTCGGTGTATGGCGTAGCGAATTCATATCGCACACCCACATTCAAGGTCAGTTTACTATTCACTTTGAAATCGTCTTGTGCATAGGCGTAATGCAAGCGGCGTTGCATTTTGACGACGAGTAAGTTGGCAAATTCATATTGCGAACGTCCGCCAAAATAAAAATCTGACAAGTTATAAATCGTGTTTCCGCCTGCGGTAGACGGGCGCGAAAATTGTCCGGCGTAGGTGTCTAATCCCATCAATGGATTTGTGTCCTGCACGTCTGTGTTTACTGCCAAATATTCATAACCCACTTTCAAATTGTGCCGACCGAGTGAGCGCGTGTAATTGATGCGCGGATTGATCGTGAACGGATTTTGAAATTGCGGATTCGTGGATTGCCGTCCGATTTGCGAAAAGCCGCTGATCGTTTG
>JAYVRW010000137.1:0-23267 GCA_043775925.1 Blastocatellia bacterium | reverse complement strand
CCTTCAGGCCGTACCGGAACCTTGAAGTGGAACACCTCTGGTTCAGTTGGACTGATCCTGACTCCGAAACAAGGAACCAACAAATGGTCTGGTATCCGTGCCCTCCACAAAACGGCTTCAGCCAAAGCCGAGTTGGTGATCCCGGTCTTCACTCCTGAATATTGTCCATCTTCATACCAGTCGTAGTTCTGAAATTTCAGACTTCGGTGTAAACAAGAAAAGATCAGAAGCAAATGCTTCTGATCTTTTCTTGTTTCGTCTCTTGACTTCTTTTACACCTGATTGACTTGAGGATTAATCTTGTCCAGCACCTCTACCAATTTTACTACATCGACAGGTTTTGGAATGTAATCATCCATTCCTGCTTCCAGGCATCGTTCCCGGTCTCCCCTCATAACGTTAGCCGTCATCGCTATGATGGGTATGTGCTTTCCGAGTTCTCGCTCTTTGGCACGTATTTCTTTCGTTGCTTCGATTCCATCCATCTCCGGCATCTGCATATCCATCAACACCGCGTCGAACGCCTCAGTTTCCCACGCTTCGACTGCTTCACGACCATTGTTGGCAATCAAAGAGGTGTGTCCCTGTTTTTCAAGCAACTTGGCAGCCAGCTTCTGGTTCACCAAATTATCCTCAGCAATCAAGATGTGAAGCCCTTTATTCATGAGTTCCATGTTGATTCCTATAAGCATTGATTACGTTACACTTCCCCATACGACTTTAGGCAGTGCTAATTTCACGCTTGTGTTTGAAATTGTCAACATCTTTCTTATTAATATGCAGAAGGCCGATCAAGCCTCACTTGAAAAAAACTTTTTCAGGAATGCATGCGTAGGCACATAAACCAATGCAGGCAATCCAACCAGCATCATTCCCAGCCACGCCAGAGCGGGCATCATGGTTTGCGGGCTATTGTCATTTAAGCCAAAAACGTAATTCACATTCACTGGCAGATTCGGATTCACCGGCGGAGCGGGTGGCGCTGGCAACACAAAATACCCAACCAACATTAAGCACCACGCCAAACCTGTCCAGACCTTCAAAGCGCGGCTATCGTATCCAATTCTCCAGATCAGCCAGACCAGCACAAACGGCAGCCAGAAGTGAAAGAAAGATAATCCTCGCGTGAACAACGATAAATTCTGATTGAACATGTAAGAAGTCATGCCAATAGGTGAATGACCCACGATGCCGCCAAAAAAATCAACTACCCAGACCGCCTGTGGAATCAAAATCCCAACCGCCGAAGCTGAAATTAATAAGGAATTTTCCATCCAGATGGCAACACAGGTCAGCAGTAATGCCACATCGCAGAAATACAAAAAATTTGTCGGCCCGTAGGCTTTCCAATAATACGGAACCAGCACCGCGACGAAGGTGGTGTAGATCACTTTAAAGATGAAAGGAATGCGATTCGATTTTGCTTGCATAGTTATCTCCTGATAGTAAATTCGTACAACAACCAGAGATTACAGCGAGGCTTGATTCCAATGTTTTGAGAGCGTGACAGTTTTTCGAGTGTCACAGGTATGAGCTTTTAGAAATTATTCCGCCTTCACAAGATGTACCTAATGGGGGTCTTTGATCTTTGGATTTTGGTCTTGGAATTGCTTTACGAATGATTTGCCTGAAGTGAAAGTCACACAGAAGCTAAACTAGCTGTAAAGCTAAATATTTCCATTAAAAGCTAAATATTTCCATTACATGAACAAAAACCAAAGCCCAAAAGCCAAAGACCGCGTGAGGGCTACACTATTCGTAACTCGTCACATTTCGTGATTTTTCACGATGACGTTCAAAGGCCAATTCAATTAATTTATCCAGCAATTTGGCGTAGGGTAATCCGCTCGCTTCCCACATTTTCGGATACATACTAATGGCAGTAAATCCAGGCAACGTATTCAATTCGTTGACAAACCACTTCCCTGTTTCACGCTCAAGAAAGAAATCGGCGCGTGCCAATCCTGAACCATCAATTGCCTGAAAAGCCTGAACTGCAAGTTGCTGAATTTCGGCGGTCTGCTTATCCGTTAGTGGAGCCGGAATCATTAATTTCGCTCCGTTGGGGTCAACATATTTCGCTTTGTAATCGTAAAATTCGGCGTGTTCCGTCGTCGCAATTTCGCCCGGCAAACTGGCTACGGGTTCGTCATTGCCGAGGACACTGACTTCGATTTCGCGGGCATTGACGCCACGTTCAATAATTATTTTGCGGTCGAATTTCGCCGCAAACGCAATCGCAATTTTTAATTCCTGCGCGTCATCAGCTTTAGAGATGCCAACCGAAGAGCCTAAATTCGCGGGCTTCACGAAACATGGAAAACCAATCGTAGCGATGACATTCGCTTCAGTTTCTTCAGGATTTTTTTCCCACTGTGTCCGCAAAAAATGGACGTACTCAACAATCGGCAATCCGGCTTCATAAAAAAGCCGCTTCATAAAAACCTTGTCCATGCCGCAGGCAGAAGCCAGCACGCCACAGCCAACGTACGGAAGATCCGCCATTTCAAACAATCCCTGAATCGTGCCGTCTTCGCCGTAAGTGCCGTGCAAAATGGGAATGACTACATCTAGTTGATCGTTGATTTGTGCGCCGTCGGATGAAGTTCGGGCGAGTCCTTTTTTGGTGGGATCGCCAAAAATCGCTACGCTCTGATCGGCAGTTTCAAGCACTGAACTCGGCAATAAATTTGTGGCTTCGCTTGATGCCAGCCATTTCCCTTTCGGCGTAATGGCAATGGGAACGACTTCATATTTGGATTTATCCAGCGCATTAATCACCGATTCGGCGGAGCGCAAAGAAACTTCATGCTCACCCGAACGCCCGCCAAAAATTACGCCAACTCTGATTTTACTCATCATAATAAAATTCACTTTTCGACCAACTCTTGAGGAAACCACTCTTGCAGAAGAGTTTTCAATTTAATAAAACTGGCATCGGTACATCTTTGAAAGCTTACTTGTTGTGCCAGACTGAGATGAATAGATGATGACCAAGGTTTTCTTAAGAGTTTGAGAACTGCTGCTAACGCTTCTTTAGGGCGTTTAGGCTTAATTTCGTCGGCAACTAGCCAACCGTTTTCTTTGAGCCAGTCTCGCATGGTTGGTTGCCGTGTTCCCCACTCTAAGACCTCATCAACTTTGGGGGAATCACTCCATACCCAAATTTCCAACTCTGGATCAAACACGACGGCTTTAGCTCGGTCATCCCACCCTGATCCAGCTAAACGCTCTTCAATATTTTTTTCAATTTCAATGCGTGAATATCCCTCCTGTCCACTTCCTTCCCGATCAATCATTACAAGTGCAAACTTATAATCTTTTGTATAGGGTCTTAAGAAGTCAGCACAACGTCGAAAAGTCCCAGCATCTTGAGCCCCTTGTAAGGTTTTACGTTTTTCTTCAGGCAATGCGCGAATACCCAAGCGATGATGGTTTTCCAAAATTCCCTTAATCGAAAATTCCATGTTTTTATCAGCTACTAATACTATGAGATCATTTACTTCTCTCCGTTGGCTCATCCTAAAACTCCTGCGGCAAATAGCTCCCCAAGATTAGTTTCGTGCTTCCAGTTTTTTAAGTTAGGGTGTTCATCTCCACGTACAATATCTGTCACACCTTCTTTCGTCTTGGCAAAACACAAAACATCCTTTGGTTCTGCCGTCGCAAGTACAATTGGCGAATGGGTAGCTAGAAGAATTTGGGCGTCATAAACAGAGGAAAGAGATTGGAAAACTGTCTCAACAGCACGAGGATGTATTCCATTTTCTGGTTCTTCTATTAAGTAAACACCCGAAAAACCTGAAAGATAGGCAGGTAAAGTCAGTGCTAACAATCTTAATGTTCCATCTGACACCAACCACGAAGGTATCTCTAATCCATTGCGGTATTTGATAATCAAATACCGATGCTTGTCATCAGGTCGTTCTATACTTCTGATGTCTTCAACGTCAGATAAAGCTGTTCTTAGATGAGAAATCCACTGTGCAAATCGGGAGGGGTCTTTTTCTCGCAGTCGGTGAACGATCCATGGCAAGTTCGATCCATCCGGCTTGAATCCTAAAGAATGACTGGGAGGGCTAGCTTTACGTATTAACAAACTATTGAGAACAAACGGTTGCACGCCTTCGGAAAGCAGAATCTTAAGCCAAGTTGAGGCAGGATATTGAAATTCGTCTTCTGGTAAATTTCCAAGTGCTGATTTTCGGGAAGCTAATTTAAAACTAGGTTTCCAGCCTTTCCCTGATTTTGGAGCAGACTCATTATAAAAGTTAACCTTGCCTTCTGGTGTTCTGCTTACAATAGTTCGGGCATTACGCTGCCCTTTACTTAAAATGCTTTCTGGTGCTTTCTGTTCTACTGGAAATAAAGTTTTCTGGTGTGATACTCGGCTCTCAATTTCTGTTCCTTTCAACAAAATTCTTTCTCCAAGAATAACCGGTATTTGCATCTCATTATCAAGTCCAATAGCTACTTCATAGCGAATGGTGTCATAACTATTCGAGTGATATTGAGTATGTATTTCTTGAGGTATAAGGGCTTCTACCGCTAATTCAAATTTCTTCCCATCTCGCCCCCAAGTCAGGTCACGAAAATCCTGTGTCCTTTGCCCTAAAGCGTAATCAAGTCCTTCGGAGACTAAATGTCCAAGAAATGCTACCACGTCTAAAAATGTCGTCTTACCACTGGCATTTGGACCCACCAATACTTGAAATGGTTCAAGCTGAATATTGGTATACTTCAGGCAACGAAAATTTGAAGCTTCTATTTGCTTAATCATTGAGCACAGCACTTTCCTAGCTAAGATTACATAATTTTTTTACCGAACGCGGACAGAATCAATTGCACGCCTAATTCTGCCGTTCGGTTCGCATTATCTAAAACGGGATTTATTTCCGTTAATTCAAATGACAACATCTGCCCGGAGTCCGCGACTTTCTCCATGGCTAAATGGCTCTCACGATACGTCGGGCCGCCTGGAACCGGAGTCCCAACTCCCGGCGCAAAATCAGGATCAACAAAATCCATATCCATCGTGACATGAAATCCGGCTGTATTGCGTGCTGCAATTCCAATCGCTTCGTCTACGCAAGCGCTCATCCCGCGTTCGTCCACTTCGCGCATCGTCATAATGCGGACGCCGGAATTGCGCATGATATTCGCTTCAATCGGATCAACATCACGCGCTCCGATCAAGACACAGTCTTCGGGGTAAACCTTCGGAGCAAATCCGCTGACCTGTGTTAATTCTGGTGCTCCATTGCCCAAAATCGCAGCAAACGGCATCCCGTGAATATTGCCCGAAGGCGAAGTTTCCGGCGTATTCATATCGCCATGCGCATCGAACCAAATCACGCCAACGCGCTTTTCCTGCTGGCGATAAAAAGCCGACAAACCGGAGACGCTGCCAATCGCAATGGAATGATCTCCGCCTAAAATTATCGGCAATGCGCCTTGTTGCAAAATGGCTGTGACTTTAGCAGCCAAAGCCTGACAAGCTTCCGTAATTTCCGGCAAATATTTGGCGTGGCGGGATTCTTCTAACAACATTTCAGGATTTCTGACATTGATATTTCCGCCGTCAGTCACATCGTAGCCAAGCGTCGTCAGGCGTTGATTCAAGCCAGCTACGCGCACCGCCGATGGCCCCATATCTACACCGCGCCGATCAGCGCCTAAATCCATCAGGACGCCAATAATTGTTACTTTTTTGGAGTTCATACGCTGAGAGGAAAAATTGCAGGATTAACTTAGACAGGATTTACGAACCGTTTGTATTTATTGCTCTTGATTAATCACCCTGTCAATCTTGCTAATCCTGTCTATTGATCTATTTCACTGCCTTGACAATCGAAAAACTCCGCGCCGTAATGCCTGTTTTCGATTTCAATCCGCGAATAATAATCTGACGAAATCCGGTAGCGCGCAGCATCTCAGTCAGTTCGTGCGACGTGTAAAAATGCGCCTTTGCTTCCTGTTCATCGCGCTTGATGTAGCGGTAGTATTTTTGTCGCGCACGCTGAACAAAATCGCTTAATCCTGATTGTGGCGCTAACTCTGCCGCCACCAATAATTCTCCGCCATCCTTTAAAACACGATGCGTTTCACGAAATAAATCCTGCGCATCAAGCTGATTAAAAGCCAGTCCGCAAGTGACCAGATCAAAACGCTTATCATCAAACGGGAGATGATTAAAAGGTGCAATTCGCCATTCGATGCGGGTGCTGACTTTCGCGGATTGTGCATCTAATCGGGCGCGTTCGACCAATTCCGGTGTACTGTCAACGCCGATGATTTTCCCTTCCGTGCCAACGAAATTCACGAGATGCCTGGCAATCGCGCCAGAGCCTGCCTCAAGTTCCAGAATTTCTGAGCCAATATGTAAATCGGCAGCTTCGATGATGTTTGAAATCATCGTTTGATATTCAAGTCCGGTTCGTTGGAAAAATTCTTTCGCTCTCTTTTCTTCTAATTCATTCAGCCAATCAGTGATGAATAATGGTGCTTTTTTCTTTTCAGTAGTGTTGGTTTCTTTGACCACTTCTTTGGTTATCATTATGGTTTTGACTCCAAGCCCTTGTTTATTTGCCGGATTCACTGCCGCTCATCAGACAGTCTTCACGGCACTACTGCATGCTGGAACGATTATGGTTTTAATCGGTTCAGCATTCTGCCAAAGGGGATTGTTTCACGTACATGTTCGAGACCGCAAATCCAAGCCACTGCGCGTTCGATGCCCATCCCGAAACCGCCGTGCGGGACGCTGCCGTATTTGCGCAAATCCAAATACCAATCAAACGCTTCCTGCGGCAAATTATGCTCGTGAATGCGCTCCAATAGCAAATCAAGTGACGAAGCGCGTTCGCCGCCGCCAATGATTTCGCCGTAACCTTCCGGCGCGAGTACGTCTACACATAAAGCCAAATCAGGACGCGACGGATCGGGTTCCATGTAAAAAGCCTTCACCGCTGCGGGGTAGCGATGCACCATCACCGGCTTGTCGAATTGCGAAGAAAGATACGTTTCATCCGGCGAACCGAAATCTCCGCCGTACTCAAAAAGATTTTCGACTTTGCCCTCAGCGTGCGCTGTTTGCAACATCTTCGCCGCATCGTCGTATTGCAAACGCGGAAACGGCGGAATCATATTTTCAAGTTTCGTCAGATCACGTTCGAGATGCTTGAGTTCTTCCTGACGACTTTCCAGTACGCAGGTCACGATGTGGCTGATGAAATCTTCCGCGAGCGTCATGATGTCATCAAGCTGAGCATACGCTACTTCCGGTTCGACCATCCAGAATTCTGTCAGATGCCGGCGCGTCTTGGATTTTTCAGCGCGGAACGTCGGCCCGAAGCAATAAGTTTTGCCGAATGCCGCCGCTGTAGCTTCGTTGTAAAGCTGCCCCGACTGCGTTAAATACGCCTTTTCATCAAAGTAGCCAACTTCAAAAAGCGTCGAAGTTCCTTCGCAAGCGGCAGGCGTAAAAATCGGCGTATCGCACAACGTAAAATCCCGATCATCAAAAAAATCGCGCACCGCTTTGATGATCGTGTGGCGAACGCGCAGGATCGCATGCTGCCGTTTGGAGCGCAGCCACAAATGGCGATGATCCATAAGAAATTCTACGCCGTGCTCTTTCGGCGTAATCGGATAATCCTGCGCCAACTGAAAAATTTCCAGATTGCTTACGTCTAATTCATAAACACCTGGTTTTTTCGGATGCTCACGCGCTACGCCAGTGACGATGATCGAAGATTCCTGCGTAACTTTTTCGCAATTTTCCCACGTCTCTTCACTGACATCTTTGCGCGAAGCAACGCCTTGAATGATGGAAGAACCATCCCGAATTTCAAGAAACGCGAGCTTACCGCTGGAACGTTTATTGTAGAGCCAGCCTTTGATGGTGATGGTTTCACCGAGAGATTTTGCAATATCTGAAATGTATGTTTGCGTCATAAATTAGAAATCCAATTTGGAAAAGTTGATTAGCTCAATGGACTGTCTGAATATTCTAAAATTCCTTCTTTTTCACAGCCGTCTAAATATTTGCAAACAGCTTCATAATCACCTTTGGGTTCAATATCAATAGCAAAGTATTTGTCGTTGAATCCTTCAAACGAGGCTTTATATAGATTCAATTTATAGAGGTACTCTTTCTGTTTTGACTCCAATATTTCACCAAGAAAAATCACCCATAAAGTTCTGTGACCTCCAACCTTAACCACTTCGATAATACTTGGTTTTAAATCGGGTGACACTTCAATTGCCTTAACAATATCCTTAAAATTAAAACCTTTTGCGTAGAAAGGAGAATTTCTTAACTCGTATAAATCGTTCCCTAACGGCTTTGCCCAGAATGATTCACCCGAACAAAATTCATTATCAGGTACATCAACATGTATTTTTACAAGCTCTTCATTTGCCATAAATCCGGTACGCATCCCGCGAACTCAATTTCTTCACGCGCAATTTATCACCGTCCGTCTTCTCTCCGTTCGCAGCATCCAAATAAAACTGTCGTCCGCTGGTATTGATCGTTGGATCAATTTCCACGACTAACAAATTGAAAGTATACGACACCTCCGTCGTTGGCTTAAACCAGTGGACGTTATCTTTTTCGTCCGAAACCGTGGTCACTTCACCCAGCGTCAACGCCTTGTCCATCGTCGGTTTGATGATGAGGTGACTGGCTTCGTCAGCGACGCGATATCAAAGTGCCAGCCGTGCAAACCTCCACCAATCGGCATGTGCATCGAAGTCATATTCCGATGGCAATGTGGCGGGATCACGCCGCTTTTTTTCATTCCGTAAATATAGGTGCTGAAGCTTAATTCTTTTGGCATTCCCGCGCTGTGTTGTGGCAACGTTTCAATGACAGCTTCGTGCGAGCCGACAATTTTTAGCTGTTTGCTCAAGCGATCAAAATCAATGGAGCGCAGCAAATCTTTTTGCTCGACGCGGGAAAATATTTCAGCAATTTTCTGTTGCCATTCGCTTTGCTTGAGCTGCTGTTTTTTCATCGCCAGTGAAGCGTCTTCGACTTCGGCTAACCACGTTTTCGCAACTGCATGAACGGGCTTTGCGAGCACGTCATGGCTGAATAAAGTTTCGACGAGCGAGAACGTGAACACCGATCCAAGCAGACTGGCATTGAAATTTCGACGGGAAATATTTTTCATAAAAGCATTACGTTTAGCTGCGAATTAACGTGAATTTTCACGAATATTTTTAGACAGGATTGACAGGATTTAGAACAAGATTTTCAGGAGATTTTTCTGAGTTGATTGCTTGTCAATTCTGAAAAAAATCATGTTAACCCTGTCTCGTATTCATTCGTGAAAATTCGCGTAATTCGCGGCTCAATCTTATCCCACACTTTCAAGCTTCCGTCGCAGCGACGGATATTCTTTCAATCCCGGTTTGCCCATCGCTCGCAACACCGTAGCGACCGCAGATTTGATGTATTTTTCATAATACTCGCCACGTCCCATGACGCCGGTTTGATAGGAAAAAGTGCCAACTGCTTTAAGTTGTCGTTGCACCGTCATTAAATGAAATTCGTACATCAATTCCTGTTTTTCAATAACTGGCAGACCGTGCTTCACGCGCATTTCGTTGAAGTAATCAATGTGCGCTTCGACCCAATTTTCATCGGCGAGTTCAAGCCTGCGCTCGACTAAAATCGGGACTAAATCGTAGGTCGCAGGCCCCATCCGCGCATCCTGATGGTCAATGATGCGAAGTTTGCCGGAATGATCTACCATCAAGTTCATCGCGTGATAATCACGATGCGTCAGGACTCTGGGACGTGCAGACAATTCTTCGGCAATGGCCTCCAGTTCTGATTTGATCGCAGCGGTTTCTTCTTCACTTAAATTTTCGTGACGGTAGCTGCTAAAAAAATGATCGAAGAAATAATTCAATTCCCAGCCCAATTTATCAGCATCAAACGCGAGTGTTCCGGCAACTGAACCGGAGCTAAACGCCAGAGCTGATGTCGCCTGAATCTGTGCGATTAATTCAATCGCTTCTTTGAGCTTTGCTCCTGCGCCTTCAGGATGCTGTGCCATCCAAACCGCCAGGCTAACATCGCCTAAATCTTCCTGCATGATGATGCCTTCGGTTCCGGCGACATCAATGATTTTCGGAACCGGTAAATGTGCGGATTCAAACAGCCGCGTCACGTCGAGATACGTGCTGCTTTGCGGATTAAATGGCGTCGCATAAAGACTCACGATAAATGTTTCGGATGGCTTGCCAGCCAGCGAAATTCGATAATATTTGCGTGTCGAAGCGTCCGGTGTCAGGGCTTCAAGAGTAATTGTTTCCGGCTCCACGCTGAAATGCTTCGCAGCGTATCCACGCACCCTTTTTTCGCTTAAATCTTCATTTGTCATAGATGAGTTTATTGATTAGGTTGATTATAATGGATTGATAATTTCGAGTTGATTATCAACAATTAGCCCTGTATTCATATCTTCAGAATACAATTTATCCGCACCTGAAACCAAAGCACACGAAACTATCAAACTATCCCAAAATGAGAATTGGTATTGTACTCGTAAGTCAGAGGCTTTTTGTAATTCAGATCTTCGAATTTCAATAACTTCGTAGTTCGTATAAAAAGACTCTATCAAATTTTGAATTTTAGCTTCATCAAACCCAGCTTTCTTTATCAGGTTAAAGCAAACTTCATTGATTACCTGGGAACTGACTACAATATTATTTCGCTGAATGACAGATTGCGCCAATAAATGCTTATCTTGGTCTTGCCCTTGAACGAAAGCATACAGCCAGATATTCGAGTCTATAAAACAACGCTCCGGCACATTATTCATAAATTTCTGATCTTTTCAGTGGCTCGAAAGATCGAAGCTTGATGGGGTCTTTTAATAGACTCTCAATTAGATTTGTTGGTTCTAAGGTAGCAATTATCTCCTCTGAAAGAAGTATCACTTTAACTTGCCCATTGATTTTATTTTTATATTTTTCAGGTACAACGATCTTTCCATCAATGACGGCAGACTGAAATTCTACTGCGTACATAATAAAATCCTCATTCAAATTGAGACGACATAATTTTCGCCGTCCACAACTCCCTTCGTCGCTTTCTCAGGAATCGCTTCATTCACAACCAGTTCGGCGCGAACGATTACTTTTCGTTCATAGTTTTTATTTTCAGGAATCCGTACTCCGTCGGCAATTATACATTGATTGATTTTCGCGCCGCTGGAAATTTTTACGTTGCGCCAGAGAATTGAATCCTTCACGTTGGCAGTTGAAGCAATCTCACATCCCTTGTCCGCCGTAAAATCAATTTTATCGCGGCGCATAAACTCCAAACTGATTTCCAAATATCTCGCCAGCGTACTCAGCTCATACCAATCCCCTTCGCCAACATGAGCGGCGACGATTTTCCCCTCGCTCATGACTTGCGGATAGACTTGCCGAATCGAATCGTACTCAACGCCTGATGGAATGTAATCCAGAATTTCAGGTTCGAGAATGTGGATTCCGGTGAACATCAGGGGCGTGGTAAGAAAGGTGGTCGGTGGTTGGTGGTCGGTGGTCAGTAGTTCGGGAAAACCGCTGAAGCCTTGATAGTTTCCTGCTTCGTCTACAATGATTTGGCTGAATTTTTCTCGTTTGGGATTCGGGCGCATGACCAGTGTGGCGATAGCCTTTCGCTGGCGATGCGTTTCGAGCGCGGCGTTCAAATCAAGGTTCGTAATGATCTTTCCATTGATGACAAAGAACGTTTCATCTTTGAGCAAATGTCGAACCGGATCAAGTGCGCCCGCCGTTCCCAGAATGATCGGGTCTTCAACAGAGTAAGTAATTTTCACACCGTATTCACTACCATCGCCAATCTGTTCGCGGACGGAATCCGGCTCGTGATGCAAATTAACAATGATTTCCGTGATGCCGAATTGCTTCAGATAATCAATAGTGAAAGCAATCAGCGGACGATTCAAAAATGGGATCGCCGGCTTCGTTCGTTCGATGGTCAGAGGCCAGAGTCGGGTTCCGAATCCGGCAGCTAAAATCATTGCTTTCATAATCGGTGGGCGGTGATCGGCAGGTGGCATCTTTAACCGACCACCATCCACCGACCACCTGCTTAAAAAACCATATCTTCCAGCGCTTTTCCTTGTTGCTGGCAGTGGGCGATTTGCAGGGCTAAATAACTGTCTAAAATGTAATCTGTTGATTTTAATCCGAGTAATTTTACCGCTTCGGCAATGGCGATTTCTTCGCCCTCCAGCTCCAGAAAGTTTCCCAGCGGAGTCTCATCCGCCATCAGATGAAGTTCTTTTCCGTCCGGCAAAACCACCCGATAAACGGTTCGATATTTCTGGTAACGAAACCATTTTTTGAAACCTAATCGTTCAAAAATAATCAGCGCTTTTTCAGGGTCTCCGATCTCAGTTTCAATTTCAATTCGCAGCTTGAATTGCGAAGCTGGAGCGTCGCTGCCAGGTCTTTCTTTATAGGTCAAAAAACCACTGCCATTCACAGCTCTCACGCGCAAAATTGAGAACTTTTCGCTCAATTGATGCAGCGCTGAATCCAGCAACCAGTTTTCTTCAAAATGACGTGGCAACACTATTTCCAAACGGAGTCCAGCCCGTTCAAGCGCAGCTACCTCCAGCTTCAATTTGACTTCGATTTCGTGACTCATGAAAAATGAAAAGATGCGGAAAAGTCAGGGCAGGAGCACGATTCCGTCTTATGACAACTGCTCATTGTGACGGTGGATTATGAAGGAGGGCTAGGCTACTTGTCCAGTCGCGTGCTGCGCATCAAGTTCAAATGTGCCGGGAGCGACTTTGCGGAAACGTTTGGCGCGGCTGAGCGACACTGCCAGCGTAATCAATTGATGCTGCCCACGAAATTCAAATCCACCTTCCGCCATTCGTTGATAAATTTCGCTGACGTGCAACGGATGTCCGGCTTCGCGCAAAACAATGGTCGCCGCCTGTGGAATCCGAAAATCATTGAACCTGACATTGCCGGAAAGCGGCTCTAATTTCTGCACGGGAATTCCGGCTTCGATGGCTTCGAGGTCTTCCAATTCAAGCGCAGCTTGTTGAGATTCAGGCGGGTAAAATTTATTAAATTGCGAAGGCGGCGGTGGCGTAGCTTGTGGCGCGTATCGCATGGGAGGAGCTTGCGCGTATTGTTGTGGCGGCGGTTGCTGCTGAGCAGGAGGGTTCGGGATAAAAATGTCCGTCGGAAATAAGGCTGAGCGCAACGCGGAGCTGGTCTGATCTACTACCATTTCCAGCGAAGTTGCCTGCGAGCGTAGCATCGCGGCTTCGGATTCCAGTTCCAGTAATCTGGCTTCGACCCGTTTTTTGGCATCGCGCGCTTCTCTCAGCGCACGATGCATGGCTTCAATGGCAGTATTTTCAGTCAACATTTAAAATCAAAAATTCAAACTTCTGCGATTACTTTTCCCGCTCAACAACAAATTGAGCAATCTCTCGTAAAGCCCTTTGGTATTGGTTATCCGGCAAAGATTCCAACGCTTCCTGAGCCAGTACAGCGTAGCTCAACGCCTCTTCACGAGCAATTTCCAGTTGACCACATTCGCGCAAAATTGCCAAGACTTTCTGGGCTGCTTCTTCGCTTTCAATCGCTTCACTCACCAGAGATTCATATTTTGGATAACGATCCAACAGGCGAATCAGCGGTAACGTAACTTTGCCTTCGCGTAAATCATTGAGTACCGGCTTGCCTAACTTTTCAGCATTGGAAGTAAAATCCAGCAAATCATCGGTGAGCTGAAACGCGGTGCCGAGATTCATGCCAAAATCTTCGAGCGCTGCTTTTTCAACCGCGCTGGCTCCACGCAAAACACCGCCCAAACGACAACTGGCGCTGAATAAAAAACCTGTCTTACGGCGGACAATTTCAAAATGCTGTTCTTCAGAAATTTGCAAATCCCCGACCAGTGGGAGCTGAAGCAATTCGCCTTCCGTCATCTTTCGCGTAGCTTCGGACAAAACATCCAACACTTCCAGATTGCGCTGCTGCAACGAAGTTTCAAAGGCTGTCATATACAACCAATCGCCCAGCAAAACAGCGACATCACTGCCCCATCGTGAAGCCACTGACGGCTTGCCGCGACGAAGTGCTGCGCCATCAATAATGTCATCGTGAACCAGCGTTGCGGTGTGCAACATCTCCATCACCGCCGCCATACTGATAATAGATTGATCCAGCTTTTCGCCGAAAACTTTGGCTGAAAGCAGTAAGAGCGCCGGACGAATCCGCTTGCCGCCAGAGCCGCGCAAATACCGATTGAGGTGATTTAAAATTTGAACGTTGGAGCGGGATTGTCGCTCTAATTCGGTCTCCACCTGCGCCAGGTCCTGACGCACGAGACCAAAAATATGAGCAATGCTAAACCGCGTACCCGCGATAGTAGGTAGAGAGATAAGATTTGGAATATTCATTTACGCTCCGTGCATAAAGCGAAGAAGCAACGAATAGCTTAGTTCGATCTGTAGTTGGTAAATTGCATATCAATGCCAAAATCTTCAGGTTTGAGCGCCGCGATCACCTCTTGCAAGATGTCACGATCTTTGCCTGTGACTCGTACTAGGTCTCCTTGAATGGAGGCTTGTACTTTCAGCTTTGATTCTTTAATAAATTTGACAATTTCTTTCGATTTGTCTTGCGGAATGCCCTGCTGCAAAGTGATGCGCTGCCGCACTGTACCGCCCAACGCAGATTCGATCTTACCGTAAGTTAACCCCTTCAATGGCACATTTCGCTTAACCAGTTTCGACTGCAAAATATCATCCAGTCCCTTGAGCCGATATTCGTCATCTGAAGTCAGAATAATCGCCTCCTGCTTTTCCATTTCGATGTTGCTGATACTGCCTTTAAAATCAAAACGGTTCTGCAATTCTTTTAGAGCCTGGTTGATGGCATTCACCACTTCGGTGTGCTCAATTTTGGAGGTAATGTCGAAAGAATTCTGTTGTGCCATATCGGGTATAGTAAGTTCAAAATTTCACTAGCGCGTTCAGTTCTCGTTAAGAAACTATCACACTCTGATTATTTGTTAAATATTCAGGCTTTTGATTGGGTGGATTTTGTGCGATTTGATAAAATTGGCATGTAAGCCGGGAGAGAAAAGTATGAAGATCAAAAATGATTCGCAGTATCGGTCTGCCAAAGGTGAACTCAAACGCTTACGCGCCGCACTGAAAGCCTTTCGTGACGAACCTGAAGCTCATCCTGGAATACACCCGCGTATTATTCAAGCCCAGCGCGACGGGCTGTGCAGCCAGATCGAAATGTTCGCGGCGGAGGTCAAAAAATATGAGCGACTAGGCCAGAAAAAACCGAACGTCCGTGAACTGACAATTCTCTACAAGCTCCCTAAATTGCTGATTCAGGCGCGCTTGAGCAAAGGCTTGAGTCACGAAAAGTTAGGTGAACTGACAAGTTTGAAAAAGCACCAGATTCAACGTTACGAACAAACAGATTACGCCTCAGCAAGCCTCGTCGAAATTTCGCGTGCTTTAGAGAATTGTGAATCTGGTCAGACTTGATAGCTGGAAAAACGCTCCATAAATCCGGTCACGATTTATTTGTTGCAGGGGGTTCTGGAAAGACTACCTGGCGCGATGCAAGAGAGCAGCCTCTACGCCGCATTCACTTCAGGCGACGGTGGCGACGGTTTTATTGGATGCGAAAGTCGAGGTTACAAGGTGCAGAAGTTGCCGGGACATCGTCATATCCACTACACAGATTTAGGATAAGCGCAGAAGGACAACTGCGGAATCCGCTTCTCACGATATGCCGATTTGAGAGGGTGTTGAAATTTCTAACACATTCTATCTAATGATATGACCCCCACATAATCAAACGTGACCTCGTTTGTTTCTGTATCAACTAAAACAGTAGCACTTACCTGATAAATGTAATCTTCAGTCAGCCATCTATCCGCATACAAATTTTTTCAACAGAACTATAGCGGCAAAGGTATTTTATAATAGTTGACCTCGTCCTAACCAAGCACTTTCTCAACAACCTCACCATGCACATCCGTCAGCCGAAAATGTCTTCCCTGAAATTTATACGTCAGACGCTTATGATCAATACCCAACTGGTTCAGCAGCGTGGCTTGTAAATCATAAACACTGACCGAATCGCTGACCGGGTTGTAGCTGAAATCGTCGGTTTCTCCGAGGGTAAAACCCTTCTTAATTCCGCCGCCCGCTACCCACATGGAAAAGTTGCGCGGATGGTGATCACGTCCGTAATTGTTGTCCATCAGCTTGCCCTGACAATACACCGTCCGCCCGAATTCCCCGCCCCAGACAATCAACGTATCGTCCAGCAATCCGCGCTGTTTTAAATCCGTCACTAACGCGGCGCTCGCCTGATCTGTCCCTTTGCATTGCAGCGCCAAATCGCGCGGCAAATCTCCGTGCTGATCCCAGCCGCGATGATAGAGTTGAATGAAGCGCACGCCGCGTTCGGCCAACCTGCGCGCTAGTAAACAATTCGCCGCGTAGGTTCCAGGCTTGCGCGAATCTTCGCCGTACAGCTCGAAAGTTTTTTCCGGCTCCTTCGATAAATCCATCAAATCCGGCACGCTGGATTGCATCCGGTACGCCATTTCGTACTGCGAAATGCGCGTTTCGATTTCGGGATCGCCGTATTCTGCCGACTTCAATTTGTTGAGCTGACCCACGACATCCAGCATTTGTCGCCGCGTCGTTTGGTCTACGCCGGGAGGGTTGTCGAGGTAAAGCACGGGAGTCGCTCCACCGCGCAAACGGACTCCCTGAAAATTGGACGGCAGGAAGCCGCTCGACCACAGCCGCGAAAACAAAGGCTGATCGGTATTAATCGCGTTCGCCGTCGAAAGCAGAACGATGTACGACGGAAGATTTTGATTCTCGCTGCCAAGTCCGTAGCTCACCCACGATCCCATGCTGGGGCGTCCGGGTTGCTGGAATCCCGTCTGAAAAAATGTGATCGCCGGATCGTGATTGATCGCGTCGGTCTGCATGGTTTTGATGACTGTGATGTCGTCTACGACTTTGGAGGTGTAGGGCAACAGCTCGCTCATCCACGTGCCGGATTTTCCGTGTTGCGCAAATTTGAAAATTGATTTCACGCACGGAAACGCGCTCTGCCCCGAAGTCATTCCGGTAATGCGCTGCCCGTTGCGCACAGAATCCGGCAATTCCGTGCCGTGCAATTTTTCAAGCTGCGGTTTGTAATCAAACAAATCAAGCTGTGAAGGCCCACCAGATTGATGCAGGAAAATGACGCGCTTCGCTTTGGCAGCGAAGTGCGGCAAGCCAGTGAGTCCACCCGTTTTCGCATCTCGTACACCATCAGATTGCGCGAGTCCATCATTTTTGAGCAATGATGACAAGGCTGCGATGCCAATGCCTTTGGCTCCGAGTCCGAATAATTGGCGGCGCGTCAGATGCGCTTCGAGGTCTTGTTTAATGTTCATAGCCTAATTCGCCTTCACGTGCTGACTCATCCAGGTCTGTAAATCTTTCTTTGAGGAAAATCCAAGCAACGCAATGCCAAGCTCCATGACTTCTTTAGAAGGGAGCTTTTTGATTTGATTTTGAACGGATTTCGAGAGCTTACCGACTTTGACCTCAAGCAGCGCAAGGGTCATCTCAGTCTGCCCTTGCTGGACACCTTGCTGTAGTCCTTGCTGCATCCCTACTTGTAATCCTTGATTAATCCACTCTTGAAAAAAATCTGCCATTTGTAAATCTCCTTCCTCTTGAAAGACTACTTTAATTGCCTGTTTGAGCTGTTCCGGCTCGACTGCATTTTTCACTTTCGACAAGTAGATCGAAACGGTTTTGAAATGCTCAATCAGCGACTGTGGAGGTTGCGCTTTCAGTGCTTGAAAAACTGCTGGCAAATGCTTTTCCAACTCTCGGTCAAAAATATACTTCAGAACCAGCAACCCTGCCCGCAAATACGGCGTACCGTGTAAATCTTCTTCCTTCAGCTCCGCAAGGTCAATCAAATAATACTCGAAATCCGGCACGAAGTTTAGGAAAGGTGAATCCGTTTTAATGTCAACGATGGCGCGTAAATTTCGTGGTACGCGCCACGTCCGACGACCATGATACAGCACAATCGGATAAATCACGGGAAAGCACTGAATTCCCTGCCGCGAAAATTTATCCCAAAGCCGCACGATGTAACGAAAAATTTGAAATGCGACAAATTTTTCGGGCGAGCTTTTATGCTCGAACAGGACGAACACAAAAGCATCTTCGCCACGCTTTAATTTTACGCGGTAAAGCAAATCCGCCAGGTGCTGATTCAACTCTTCGTCTACGAATTCGTCACTGACCAGCTCAATTTTCCGTAAGTCGAATTCAGCCACGATCTCGTGAGGTAAATAATACCGCAGAAAATCACGCGCATTGGCACGTTGCGATAACAGCTCTTTGAAAAATCTATCGTGCGGGTTATTAATTTCTGACATACGGAGCGTAAAAAATCTATTGCGGCGGCATCATCACCATCGTCACTTTCGCCGCTTTATTCACCGCTTCTTTGCTGAACGGAAAGACCGACGGCGTAGCGTTGATCCAATCATTCAATTGGTCTTTGTAATGCGCAGATTTCGGATCGCCGGATTCTCCCAGCGTAATGCCGTGCTGCGAACGATCCCAATTGGACGGATCAGCTATCAGGCGCATCGAAACGGCTGGCCCTACGTTTGGTGTCGGGCCTAAACCTCCAACGTAGCCGTTGCCGCGTTGTGGAATTGGATCAATTTTGAATTGCGCTCCGATCATGGGCGCAGCCGACAAGGGATGATTAAATTTTACTTGTACGGCGTTGCCAAACGTCCAGTTGCTTTCATCGGCTCCGAGTTTTTTTGAAATGCTCGTTCGTGCTTCGTCGTGGCAAGCTTTCAAAAAATCTGTCCAGTTGGCATATTCTTTCGGCAACCATTCCTTCGCCCAACCGCTCATCACATTATCTATCATCGTATTGCGCAGCGGCGTTTGATACTGCTTCGCCCGCTCTTCACCCATCACGGAAATCGCAATTTTATTGCCAAAAGTGTCACGCATTTCGTGAACGAGCAAAGCCGCTTTTGAATCAGGCAGCACACGCCCATCCCACTCCGCCATCAATTTCAACGAAGCTTTTAAGTTTTCATCACTGACATTATTGCCGAAAACCTTCACGACGCCATCGGCAAAAGTCTTGCCGCCAATCGCAAAGACATCACCTTGAATCGCACGAAAATCTTCAATCGTTAATTTTGATTTGGCGCTGAGTAAATCCGTAATTCTTTTCTGGCGGTACGGCGCAGACCAGCCGTGCGTTAAGAAATAGGGATAATCTTTGCCGACAATGCGTGCGTTCGCCGTCACGATCATCCCCGAAGGCGGATCGTACACGTGCGGCAATTTATCAAATGGAATCATCCCAATCCATTCGCCATCATCTTTTGAGCCATCGTAGGGAACACTGCCATCGCCACTCTTGCGAATTGGAATCACGCCCGCGCCGTAATATCCGATGTGTCCTTCCTGATCGGCGTAAATAAAATTCTGTGTCGCTCCGGCATACGTCCGCAGCGCATCCGTAAAATCCTTCCAATTCTTCGCACGATTCAATTTATGAAACATCGAAACGGATTCCAGGTTCGGATTCAATACCGTCCATTTCAACGCCAGCCGTTCGCCATTTTTATCAATAATAATCGGGCCGTGGCGCGTGATTGTGACATCCAGATTGACGGTTTCAGTTTCCGTTCCGGTGGCAGTTTTACGCACCTTGATTTCTTCTTTGCGAATCTCGGCATCTTTCCAACCCTGCGGAGTCAGGTACTTATTCGGATTCGCCGGATCGAATTTCTCTTTGTATAAATCCTGTACATCCGGCCCCAGATTGGTCATGCCCCACGCGATGCGATCATTATGTCCAATGATGACGCCGTTGATGCCGGGGATTGAAACTCCAGCGGCACGAATTCCAGGTGCGCTCAGATGAACCAAATACCAGATCGAAGGAACCGAAATCGCCAGATGCGGATCGTTCGCCAGCAACGGTTTTCCTGAAGCAGTCCGCTTGCCACTGACGACCCAATTATTACTGGCGGCCAAGCCTTCAGCGTAAAGCCCGACACGTTCCAGCGAGCGTTGTTTCAGGTCTTCGTCCATCGCTGCAATTTGTAAAAGCTCACGGCTGATCGGAACAATCGCAGCCTTCGTCGCGCCTGCTTTCATTGCTTTTGCTTTCACTTTGTCAGTGCCAACCACAGGCGTATCAAGCGCCGAATATTCTGGCATCAAAGCGTTGCGTGTGGCTTCAGGAAGATCGGCTAAAGCTCCGCGAAAAACATCATTTTGCCACGAAGTCGAAAGGCTTTCCGCCATCAATAATCCAATGACTACGGCATCAGCAGGAGTCCACGGACGCGGCTTATATTTCAGCACCCGAAATTCAATCGGCAATGTTTTTTCATCCAGCGTATCAATGTATGCGTTGACGCCTTTGCAATAATTTTCAAGCAAAGATTTACTCGGCTCCGGCAGTTTCGCCGCCATCTCTTCTGACAATTTCGCAAAGCCGTAAATGCGTCGCCGCTTGTCTTCTTCAAGCACTACTTTGCCAAAAATTTCAGACATTTCTCCGCGTGTCGTGCGGCGCAAAACATCCATCTGCCACAGCCGATCACTCGCCGTAATGTAGCCCTGCGCAAAATTCAAATCCGCATCATTAGTGGCTTCGATGTAGGGAATACCGCGCTCATCCCGCGTAATCGTGACTTTATCTTTCAATCCTGACACGCGGAGCGTATCTGATTGCGCAAAAATTACCGAGGAAAAACTAAGTATAAAAATGAATAAAATTAAAACGCTAACAGCGTAGTTACGACGAATCAACATAGATGATGCTCCTTCAAAGTAATCGGTAGAATTGATGGAAGTTGATAATATTCCTGTGGGTTTAGATTGTAAACGCTCTCAGCAAAAGAAAGAGTCACTCGAAAATTTCTATTTTTCAGCTTCCCAGCTCAATCTTTATAACTTCCTTATAAATTCTTTACGCCATCCTTATTGCGCGAATGATAGTCTGCGATTTGCAGCAAAGAATGCAGTATTTCTGACATTTAACTTGTGCAGCGAAGGAGAAAATCGTGCAACAAATTTTCGTAGCTTTGTTCGTTGTGGCTGTTTTTTCAGGACTATTAGGGCTGCGTTATGTATTGGTGGATCGTCCTCCTAAAAAGCCACGCTGCTATCGCGCCTATCTCGTCAAACTCACGGACGACAAAGATGACCGCGATGACAACAACGATTTATCCGACTGGCCGCAAGAGTTGGAAATAAATTCTCCGCCATCAGCTATCACCATCACTCAATTTAAGCGGGCTTATAAAAAAGGCCACAATCACTTTTTGCTTCAGGAGATCGCATAAGAATGCCCAATGAAATTTCTACTCCCCCCACCGTAGCCACACGAAACGGTATGAAAGTTGTTGTCGCTACGTCAGTGATGCTTTCCTTTATTTCATTTTGGCGCGCCGCCGCCATCGTGCTAAATGATTTAGCTTCGACGGCGTATTACATCGGTGGCATCACCGAACAAGCGATAGGAAAATCCGCGCCCTGGTTTGTGCTGGGCGTGATGTTGTTTTCGTATGCGGTGCGCGCGGTGTACGTCGAAAGCTGCGTGATGTTTGTGCGTGGCGGCGTATATCGCGTTGTCAAAGAAGCAATGGGCGGGACGCTGGCGAAACTCGCGGTTTCGGCTTTGTTGTTTGATTATATTTTGACGGGGCCTATTTCCGGCGTTTCGGCAGGGCAATACATCACAGGTTTGATTAACGATACTGCGCGGCAATTCGGGATCGGTGGACATTTTGGACAGGTGGGCGCAGATTTGTTGCCAGTCCATTTGACCTCTGTAATTATTGCGCTTGCCATCACATTTTATTTTTGGCGACTCAATATCATTGGTATCCACGAATCATCTGAACGCGCCTTGCGGATTATGCAGGTCACAACCGTGATGGTGGTATTGATTGTGATTTGGAGCGTGATTACATTAATCATGCATCCGGCGGCGTTGCCGCCTACGCCAATTCCTTCGCACTTAAATTTTGGGGAAGCTGCCACCGAATTTGGCAAAGACCCGCTTGGCTGGCTGCGTCATACCAGTCTGCCATCAATTGGTTTAGTTGGGCTGATGGTGGCGTTCGGGCATTCGGTATTGGCAATGAGCGGCGAAGAATCTTTGGCGCAAGTCGCGCGCGAATTGGAGCATCCGAAATTGCTCAATCTCAAACGCGCTGGCATGGTGATTTTTGTTTTTAGTATGGTGTTCACTTCGCTCGCGTCGTTTTTCGCGGTGATGATTATTCCTGATGATGTGCGCCCGAAATATTACGACAATTTGTTGTCGGGCTTAGCCATGAGTTTTGTCGGGCCGCAGACCTTGAAACTCATGTTTCAGGCGTTTGTGGTGATTGTCGGATTTTTAATTCTCGCGGGCGCTGTGAACACTGCAATTATTGGCTCCAACGGCGTTTTGAATCGCGTGTCCGAAGATGGCGTATTGACGGATTGGTTTCGTTTGCCGCAAAAAAAATATGGCACGACGTATCGCATCATCAATCTGGTGGCGATATTACAGGTCGTAACAATCATTGTGAGTATGGGCGATGTGCTGGTGCTTGGTGAAGCTTACGCTTTCGGCGTAATTTGGAGCTTCACGTTTATGTCCGGTTCGATGGTTATGCTGCGCTTTATTCGCCCGGCAGCCAGACAATGGAAAGTCCCCGGCAATTTAAAGATTGGCGGGGTGGAAATTCCGTTTGGATTGATGTCTGTCGCGCTAACTTTGCTGGCTTTGGCATTAACAAATCTGATGACCAAGCAAGTCGCCACCGTCACAGGCATCGCGTTCACGCTTGGATTTTTTATCCTCTTTGCGGTGTCGGAAAGAGCTACTGCCAAAAAACGTGCGGCTAATGCCGGACTGGACAAATTCAATTTAGTTTCAGAACAGACCGTTTCCCGCGACATGATTGGCGTCAGACCGGGCGGAGTTTTGGTGACGGCGCGCGATTACAACAATTTACATTATCTGCGCAAAGCTTTAGATGAAGTGAATCCTGACGAACAGGATGTCACGGTGATGACAGTGCGTGTGATTCAAGGCCCTGGTTCCGGCAGTGAAGAACAACTTTATGAAGACGAATTGTTCACTGATTACGAACAACGATT
>JAYVRW010000136.1:0-6079 GCA_043775925.1 Blastocatellia bacterium | reverse complement strand
ATAACAATGCGTCTTTTTCATTGGGGCTACGCGCAATGCGGTATTCGCCAGAACCAGTCGGGTCTACGAACTCGATTTCGATGTCGGAGCCGACGCCTTCGATGTAGCGATACCACCAATTTTCAAATGGAAATGTTGACGTAGTTCCGCCGCCTTCCCACGTTGGACGGTTGTAGCTGCCGCCGGAAGGATGCGTTTCTTTTTCATCCGGCTTGCCGAACATGATGTAGATGCGACCACGATCAGTTTTCCAACCAGGGATACCACTGGCGAAATTCTCGTTCGCGTAGGCGATGCGCTGATAATATTCTTCGCGGTATTCGTTAGTGTCGGTGTCGGGATCAGGATCGCGGCGGAGCCAGAACTGTTCGATGAATTGTTCGCGCTCTTCATCGGTTTTCAGCGACTTGAACGTTTTCTTTTCTTCGTCGGTGATGATGTAGGCGACATCTTCATCCATCCATTTTTTGTAAACGCTGTTGAGGCGTTCGGCGCGACCTGACTGTTGTTGGTCTTTGCGGCGCTTGGTTTCTTTTTTGTCTTCCTTGTCCTGCGCGAAGACGGCGACTGACGACGCGAGTACTGCACCGACCAGAAGCTGAGAAACAGTCCGTTTGAAATTTAGTGACATAAAAACATCTCCTCGGCATTTCGCGGACACGAGTAATCACAAGCGCCACATCGAAATTGTTAAGCTCACATCAGCTTTATAACTACGACCAGCTTTTGTCAGCCATCTCAATCAGGGCTAACCGAGTTGGTAGGTATTCAATAATTACAGAGTTTACGCGAACGCACTAGGCTGCGTCAATTACCAATCTTGAGGAGGCAATTTCGATGCCGGTAGAAAAGTTGTATGACGGATGCTTGATAAGCATCAGAAAAATAGGATTTATCCGAAAAAGTGAATTCTTTCCAGAATCTTGGATAGTGCTGGCTGGGAAAATTCAGAAAAATCAACAATCTTCAAAGTTTTTGACACTAAGAGAAAATGGCACAATCATTGCATCTCAATCACTCTTATTTGAATGAATTGATGGTAATCAGATGTTTGGTGAACCGGAATCAATAAAAATAAACGCATTAAAGCGTAGTTACTTTCCTCAAGGAGTTTACGAATGAAGAGAATTATTTCCGCGATCATGTTAGTGATCGTCTTTGCTATTACCGTTATAGCGCAATCTAACACGGGTCGTTTAGTCGGCACAGTTTCAAGCCCGGACGGTGTTGTCCCAGGTGCGACAGTGGTTGTTACTGATACCAAGACTAAGAAAGATAAAACCTTAGTTACCGGAGGAGATGGCGGTTTCATCCTTCCTCAACTTGAGGTTGGTGCCTATACGGTAAAAGTCACCATGCAGGGTTTTAAGACCTTTACCGCTAATGATGTCAAAATTGACATTGGGCGTGATTATTCGCTACCAGTTTCTCTGGAAGTAGGCAAAGTCGAAGACACTGTCACTGTCACCGCTGGTAATGATGTCTTAAATGCGACTACGGGTGAATTGAGTACTACTATCAGTACCAAGCAGATTTTGGAATTGCCGCTCAATGGACGTAATCCAATCAGCCTGATTTCTACTCAAGCCGGAGTCTCTCAGAATGGAGCGCAGAACTCTTCCATCAATGGACTTCGTACTTCATTTACGAATATTACACGCGATGGAATTAATATTCAGGATGGCTTTATTCGTTCCAATGCGACGGATTTTGCTCCGAATCGCCCTTCAGTTGATGATACGGGTGAATTCACTGTTATCCTTCAAAATGCTGGTGCAGATCAAAACGGAGGCGCTCAGATTCGTTTAGTGACGCCGCGCGGTGAAAGCAAATTTCACGGAGCTGGATTTGAATTCAATCGTAACTCTGCCTTAGCCTCCAACGACTTTTTTAATAATAAAAGCGGTATCTCAATTCCATTTCTAAACCGTAATAATTATGGCGGTAAGCTCAGTGGTCCAATGCCCATCCCGCATTTTGGCGAAGGCGGTCCAAGCTTCTATCGGGACAAAGGTTTCTTCTTCTTCTCTTATGAAGGCATTGTGACCCGTCAGGCTTCACAACGAACTCGTACAATTTTACTTCCTAACGCTGCGACGGGTAATTTTACCTACAAAGATACAGCAGGCGTTACACGCACAGTTAATCTTTTCTCTTTAGTACCTGCCAGCGCCGGAATCACCGGAGTTGACCCGCTAATCAAGAGTTCGATTATAAATGCCTTGCCTACGGTTGGTAATCGTACCGACATTGGCGATCAGTTAAATACTACAGGTTATGGCTTCTCGCAAAAGTCGAATTCTGACCGCAAAACTTACACTACGCGACTTGATTACGATATTAATGAGCGTAACTCAATCAATGGTGTTTTCAGCTATAACAAAGAAAATAACTTACGCCCGGACGTTGATGGAGGACAAGGCTTTGGCCTTACGCCAACCGTAGTGCAATCTTCAGCCAATAAACAATTCGTTTTGGCCTATCGTTGGACGCCAGCGGCAAGATTCAGTAATGATGCTCGTGGTGGTACTTTTCAGAGCGTCGTTCCTTTTGAGCAAACAGTTGCCAAACCGAATTTCTTTATCGCGCCAACAGTAGTCAGTAATCCAATCGTGACTTTTCTTAGTCAGGGGCGCCGGACACGTCAGTATATGTTCCAGGACAACGCCGACTTGACAGTCAAAAATCACACGATACGTTTTGGCGGACAGTTACAGTTTCAAGAGGTGGATGCCTACAACGAGGCAAGTATTGTTCCTACCTATTCGCTCGGAACGAACACTAACACTCCTACCTTATCAGCAACTCAGTTTACTGGTGGTATTAGTACAACACAGCTTGCTACTGCTAATGCCTTGATGGCGTTACTTGGTGGGGTCGTTAGCAGTGGTGCGCAGTCGTTCAATGTTGCAGATAAAACTTCGGGCTTCAAAGCTATTCAGCGATTTCAGGATTTTCGTTATGGAGATCATTCGATCTTCGCACAAGATTCCTGGCGCGTAAAACCTAGCTTTACACTCACTTTGGGATTACGTTATGAGCTGTTTACGGCTCTCAAACTTAATAATGGTTTAGCTTTGGAGCCAATTATTCCTAGTGGCGCAACAGCGGTTCAAGCCATTCTTGATCCAAACGGCTCAAGCACTTTTCTGGGAACCAATATTGGAAGCCCGGGGCAATATCACAGAACTGATAAAAATAACTTTGCGCCAACGGCTAGTTTTGCGTGGTCGCCACGGTTCTCAAACAAACTTATGAAGGGGTTGCTTGGTGATGGTAGAACGGTTATCCGTGGTGGCTATCGCTGGAGCTTCTTGAATGACCAGTTGATTACAGCACTCAATAACGCAACTGCTATCACTGGTTTAGGTACAACGGGAGTCAGTGCGTTAAATCCATCAACAAATACTACGGCTCTTAACACCCGAGTCGGATTACTTCCTGCCAGTGCACCTATTGCGGCTCCCGCAGTTGTTGTTCCGCGCACATTTGCTCAGAATAATACGGCAGCCTTCAGTAACTTTGGCACCATCTGGGCGATTAACCCGGATATTCAAACTCCTCGCGTAGATGAATTTAACTTAGGAATCCAGCGTGAGTTTGGAAATAACGTTATCGAAGTTCGCTATGCCGGGCATCGGGCAAATAACTTATGGCGCGGAATTGACTATAATCAGATTGATATTCGTAATAATGGATTTCTAGCTGATTTCGTCAAGGCGCGTCAGAATCTTGTTTTATCTGGGAATGTCAGCGGCGCATACAACTCTGCCATTGTGGGAAGTCAGCCTTTGACTGTTTTCCCAAATTTGGGTAGTGCAGGTCTCTTAACGAACGCCACCATCCGTAATTCTCTGATTGCAGGAACTCCGGCTGATTTGGCATTAACTTACATTCAGAATGCTTTGACAGGTACTGTTAAGTTCCTGCCGAATGCTAATAGTGGAGTCGTTGATTACCTGACCAATGGAAGTATTTCACGCTACAATGCGCTTCAGGTTGAATACCGTCGGCGCATCTCGAGAGGTCTTCAGATTAGCGCTAATTACTCTTTCCAAAAAGTGCTGACAGATGGTGTAGGTACAGGACAGACTTTGTTTGAGCCGTTGCTTGACAATAGTCAACCAAAGCTAGAATACACACGCGCCGATTATGATCAAAATCATATTTTCAACTTTACGGCAGTTTATGAATTGCCAATTGGGCGAAGTCGCCGCTTCTTCGGTAATATGAATAAGATTGCCGATGCGATTATTGGCGGATGGCAAATTAGTCCAATTTTGAAAGTTGCCAGTGGTGCGCCGATTACTATTACTGATGTTCGCGGCACGCTCAATCGCGCTGGACGTTCAGGACGGCAGACGGCTCTTACTTCTTTATCTAAAGAACAAGTCAAAGCTCTGACAGGTCTTCGTATCAACGCTGATAATATTTGGTTTGTTGATCCGACGATTACTAATACAACTGGACGTGCTGCTGAAGGATTTGGAACCACCGCATTTACAGGACAGGTGTTTTTTAATAACGCGCCTGGTCAGACTGGTAACTTAGAGCGTGCTGTATTTAATGGTCCGCGCTTCGTGAACATTGATGCGGCTTTGGCAAAGAATTTCAAGCTAGCTGAAACCGTCAAGCTTCAAGTTCGCTTAGAAGGATTTAATGCGCTAAATCATACGCAATTCTTTTTTGGGCAATTCCCGGACATTAACAGCACCACTTTTGGTAAGGTTAGCTCAACCTTCGGACCTCGTATTGTCCAACTTGGCGCTAGATTAGATTTCTAGTCTGTGACTCAAGTAACAAATATTCAGGGCTGGAGAATTTCTCTCCAGCCCTTTTTTGTTTTTGATGGAATTGAGCGTACCTCTTACTTGGTTTCTGTATTGAAAGATTCAGGAGGAATGGTCTGATTAAAAGCAAATCGGACTAACTTAATTTCCCATTCCTGTTCGTTACCTGAAACACCTTGCCCAAAAACTGTCAGGTTCATTTTGTAGGTATGGGGCAAAGTTAAGCCACTTTCTTTCTTAAAATCTGAAAACTCTTCAACCACTCTAAAGCGTGTATCACCTCGGCGGGCAGAATCTTCAGGGCGTCCGCCTTGTGTCGCACTGATTATTCGTAGGTATTCGCTGCGAACATGCCTGAAATTTTCGGCGTCGAAGAATAGCCTGATACTAAAATCAGAGCCTTTTTTTGGGAGATAGGTTAATTCGTGAAGTTGTTGCTCACCGATTTTTTTCAAACCGTTATATTCAATTTTAGCCCCATGTAGTTTACTATCTGATAAAGACCACGCGGTGGATAAAGCTCCACTAATTAATCCTTCACTAAAAAAAAATGAATTGGCGATAAAAAAATTTCCGAGGGTTGATCTATCTCCGGCGTGGAGGTACGCCACTCGCAGGTTTTTACCGTCATATCCAAGTTTTTCATACGGATAATTTGTTGAGCCAAAGGTCATTCCGATGAGATGTTTTTCATTCTCTGATGCCATCACTGCTGGCCCACCCGCCTCTCCTAATCTTCCACCCTTAATTCGCAACTTAACTTCGCCAATTAATACACGGCTTTTAATGGAGGCTCTGGTTTCTTCGGCTCCAATTGATTCCAAATGCTTTGCAATGACCTCTTCTAGTTTCAGTTTTTGAGCAGTCACTACAACTGGAATGGTTAGTAACAAAAGTAAGACAAGAAATTTTAGATTGTTCATCTTTCAATCACCTTTCGTGAAATAAAATGCAATTATTGAATACTTAGTATCTGGAACTCCGGTTATCTCACAAAAAGGAATTCAAAAAAAGCTTAATGCGAATTCAATAGAAAAAGGCGTTACAACTAAGCAACGCCTTTTTGGTATTTTTCGATTCTTATTTCCGGTTAATTCAACTCCAGAACTTCTTTCCATTTATTTTTTCGTTTTCGCCATTCCAATTTTAATTCCGCTTTAATCGCCCCCCACGTCGTAGGATGTTCTGGTTCGCCTTCAAAATAAAATGGGCAAGGCGCAGGAGCGACTTCGCGTTGGACTTCGCGGAGGTCGTTGGGGTCGGCAGGGAAGCTGACGCAGGGCGGTACG
>JAYVRW010000135.1:0-6080 GCA_043775925.1 Blastocatellia bacterium | reverse complement strand
GATTTCTCTGGCGCAGCTTGGTGCGACGGTTTTGATTATTGATTGCGATCTGCGTCGTCCGAAAGTTCATAAGGTTTTCGGCATCACGCATACGCACGGATTATCAACGTATCTGTCGCGTGAAACGGATATTGACAGCCTGATTCATCCGCTGCCGATTCCAAATTTATCATTGTTGCCATGTGGCCCGACGCCTCCGAATCCGGCTGAATTAATCAGCTCGGAAAAGATGCGTGAAATGATGACCTTGCTTGGCACCAAATTCGACCACATCATTATTGATTCACCGCCGCTCATTAACGTGACCGATCCAGTGATTCTCTCGACGATGGTGGATGGCGTAATTATGGTTGTTCACGCCGGTAAGAGTACGCGGGATGTGATTCGTCGTGCGAGCCAGGAACTGACCAGTGTTGGAGCCAAAGTCTTTGGCGTAGTTCTCAATAATGTGAACCTGCAACGCGAAGGCTACGACGAGTATTATTATCAACGATATTACTCCAGTTACAGCTCCGATAACGATGTCAGTAATGGAAAAAATGGTACTGGCAACGGTAACGGAAGCCACGATTGATCCATTGAAAAATTCAAGCACGCCGTCAGGAATTCGTTCGCTGGCGGCGTTTGTTTTTGATACCGGAAATCGTCAGCTTCTGAATGCCAGTTTCGCAGTTGCGCTGACGATTTTGCTGGTGAAATTTGCGGCGATTTTGAAAGAAATGATTGTCGCCTGGCGTTTTGGCACAGGCGACGATCTGGATGCCTTCACCGTAGCCTTGATCGTCCCATTTTCATTGGTCAGTATTGTTGCCGCTTCCTTTCAAGCGGCCTTCATTCCTGTCTATGTTCGCGTTCACGAAATCGAAGGAACTGAAGCCGCCCAGGCATTAATCTCAAACGCCCTCACGTTAATCCTCGCGCTATTTTCACTAACGCTGATTTTGATGTTGCTGACTGCGCCTTTTTACCTGCATTACCTTGCTCCTGCGTTCCCGAATGAAAAATATTTATTAACTTTGAAACTCACTGGAATGATCGCTCCAATTCTGATTTTCTCTGGCATCTCAAATGTTTTTGGAGCAGTGCTCAACGCAAAGAATTCTTTTGTTCCAGTTTCGCTCGCACCCTTGATAACCATAGTTTGTATTGTGACGGCTTTGCGGTTTTCCATCAGGATTGAAGCTCTTGCGATGGCGGTTAAATTAGGTGCGATGTGCGAAGTTATCTGGTTGGGATGGAAGCTGAAAAAAAGTGGCGTTCGGCTTCGATGGGGAATAGACATCTTTAACGCAAAGCTGAAAGAAACGCTTCGTCAGACTGGTTCGTTGATGCTGGGGAATTTTCTGCTGTCAGGCATCGGAGTGATGAGCGTTGCCGTCGCCGGATCATTAGCCGCAGGCAGCGTTGCCTCGTTTAGCTATGCCAGCAAATTAATTGCGCTACCGAATGGATTACTGGCGACAGCTTTGGGCGCGACCTTGGTTCCATATTTTTCCAGATTAAGTGTGCAGTCCGAATGGCAACAAATGCGCACCACCTTGCACCGCTTTTTGCAACTTGCTTTTTTGATAACCCTGCCGATAGCGATAGTCCTGATGGCGTTTCCGCAATTTATTACAAAGCATCTTTTTCAGCGTGGAGCTTTTGCTGAACAAGATGTCAATACTGTTTCTACTGTACTGTTTTGTTTTGCGTTGCAGCTCCCGTTTTATGTGGGTGGAGTTTTATCTGCCCGCCTTTTACAGGCTTTGCAATCGAATGGAGATTTGCTCAAAGTTTCTGCTGCCAGCCTGATGATAAATATTATCCTGACGATCATGCTGAGCAAATTATTTGATGTGGCAGGAATTGCCTTAGCTGTCAGCCTGACGTACTGGTTTTCATTCTTTGCGTTGTATTGGCTGGCGCGAAGGCGAATTAATGTAGCGGAATGCGCGTGACCTTAGTAATCCCTTCCATCACTTCAGGCGGAGCCGAACGGGTCATGGCAGCGCTCGCTAATGCGTGGGCAGAGCGTGGCGATAAGGTAACATTGATCACCTTTGATGATGGAACGAAAATACCATTTTATCCACTGTCGGCGAGGGTCAATCACGTTGCTTTGAATGTACTGAAAAACTCATCAGGGAAATGGCAATCCATTCAGCAAAACTTCAAACGAATATTCGTCTTACGCTCCGCGATTAAAGCTGCTGCACCCGAAGTCGTCATCAGTTTTTTGCTGCGCTCAAATGTGCGCGTTTTGCTGGCGATGGTTGGAATGGAAATCCCTGTGATTATTTCTGAACGTGATGATCCGTTTCATGCGAAACCAGGAAAATTCTGGCAATGGTTAGCTAAAATCACCTATCCGTGGGCGACGAAAATTACTGTTCATACCAAACAAGTTACCCAATTTTTCCCTTCATCGTTACAGCGGAAAATATTCGTGATCCCCAATCCAGTATTGATTGAATCCATAGTCCCGCCACGCTCTGAAGGGCAAAAAATTATTGCCATCGGACGCCTTGAAGAGCAGAAAGCTTTTGATATTTTATTGCGTGCCTTTGTTTCGATTCAAGATGAATTTCCTGAAGCAATTTTGACAATTTATGGAGCAGGCTCTCAACGCGAAACGCTGGAATTATTGAGTAAAGAATTAAATTTACAAGACCGCGTAAACTTTCCCGGAGTGACCAACAACATCGTCGAAGAACTAAACAAGGCAAATTTATTTGTGCAATCTTCGCGCTGGGAATCTTTCGGCAATGCACTGTGCGAAGCAATGGCGACTGGGCTTCCGGTGGTTTCTACGGCTTGCTTAGGACCGCAAGCAATCATCCGCGACGGCGTAGATGGATTGTTGGTTCCGACTGAAAACGTCGAAGCCTTAGCCGACGCGATCCGGCGAATTTTTAACGATCAGGAATTACGAGTAAAGCTCGCTTCCCGCGCTCCTGAAATTGCAGAGCGGTTTCCGTTAGAACGTATGCTGATTCAATGGCAGGAAATCGTAGGTGAAGCCATTGCGCATTAACGCAAAATCTCTTGGGGTCATCGTTGGCGTAAGCTTTCTTTATCTGGTTGGAATTGGTTGGGGATTGCCCAGTCATATCAGCGCCGTGACCGACACTCTCGCGCCGTATGATGCGCTCTCATTCTTTGGAAATTATGGAAATGCACAAACTGCGAATCGCTATCCGGCAGCGCAATATTTAATTTTGTCTTTTGTTTACGGGGTTGTTATTGCAGTTGGGAAATTGACTGGGATGATCGGGGGCTTCTCCTCAAAGTTTCCATACGGGATGAAAGCGCCTGAAGTTTTTATCTCAGGCATGATTGTTATCGCACGAATAATTTCGATTGTAATGAGTGTCGCCGTTCTGCTCAGTATCCGAAAATTCAAGCACGAAAATCTTAGTCGAGTCGGAATTGTCGTAGCAATTTCAATGCTGGCATTGAGCGGTACATTTACCTACTATGCTCGTGCTGAAAACGTAGACGCTCCAATGTTGTGCTGGTGGGCAGGGTCGCAAGCTGCTTTGTGGATGTATTTATTTACAAACGAAAATAAGCAACGAAGCTTGCTGGCAGCAGGCGTCGCCGCCGGATTGGCTGTTGCAACGAAAGATGCCGCCGCCGCGTTAGCACTTGGTTCGGGTTTGATTGTAACTATGTTTGGCGCGTCAAGGATCAAGCATTCAATATACTTTGCAACGGCGATTTCATTAACGTATTTCATCATTGCCATTTTGCCGCAACCGCTTCGCTGGGTCGAGCATCTTCGTCTGAATAATCCTGACGCCGCGTATGTGACACGCTTCATCGAATTCGATCATTCATTTTCCGGTCAGTTCGGATTATTAAAGCGGACGATGACAGAATTAGTTTCGATTGTTTCTCCCGCAGGCATCGCGCTCGCCGTCGCTGGCGTAGTGGCTTTGCTCATCTTTCGTCAACGTCGTGAGCTGATCTTTCTGACGCTTCCTGCTTTGGTTTATTACTTGGTTTTTGTTGCGAATATTCATTTTGTGTACGAACGATTTTTGTTGCCGATAGCCTTTGCGACTGTGATTTTAGCGGGCTTTGGCGCAACTTTTCTGCTGAAAAATTTTCGTCGAACCGGACAAGCTATTATTACAATGTGCCTTGTCTGGCAAATAGGATTTGGATATTTACCTGTGACATATGCGCAGGTTTTTGACATCAAGCGCACCTTGATGAGGATGATGCAAGCAGATGTTCCGGTGGGCGAATCGGTTATGTGGATCGGAGATCGCACCTATATCCCAAATGCAGATTTTGCTTCACAGTATACATTAGTTCGTCCGCGTGATGCGAATCTGAAATCCAGTTACATGGCAGCAGCTCTAAAACCTTATGATCCCCAGACCAAATTTGTTTTAAGTGAGAAACCGTTACTTGATGAAAGGCTGGAGTTGGTCAGAATCTTAAACTATCCAACCTGGGTCAGAGCCAATGTTATCAAGGCTGGTGTCAAAGAATATCACTTGTATCAATCGAAATGCGGAGACTGCTTCGATGGCCAAGAGGAATGGATTCGGCAGGGAGACGATGCAGGAGCGCGATGAATGAAAATCGTGTTTCTGGTGCGAACTCTAAATCAAGGCGGAGCGCAACGGCAATTGGTCGCATTGGCAAGAGGTCTGAAAGAACGTGGGCATTTGGTATCGGTGATTGTTTTTTACGCCAACGGGTTCTTTGAAAATGAGCTACGAACAAGTGAGATTGACGTTCGTGTTTTGAACCGTCAGGGACGTTGGAATGTTGTTTCGTTATGGCGACAAATGGTGCGAATAGTTCGAGAGCTACAACCTGATATTTTGCACGGCTACCTCGAAACACCTAATGTTTGTACAGCTTTGCTGCGCCGATATGCTCCACAGGCAAAAGTGGTTTTTGGGATTCGTGCTTCGGCGATTGATTATAAGCAGTATGATTTTGTTATTCGCGTGATGAATTGGATTGAAGCCCGCGCCGCTCAATATGCTGATTTAATCATTGCGAACTCACATGCCGGAGCCGCTGACGCGATTCGGGCGGGTTTTCCATCAGAGAAAGTGACTGTGATTCCCAACGGAATTGATACGGAACGTTTTGCGCCAAACATCGAAGCTGGAAGAAAAATTCGAGAGCAGTGGCAGATCAAAGAAAATGAATTTGTAGTTGGCTTAGTTGGACGGCTTGATCCAAAAAAAGATCACGCTACTTTTTTGCGTGCGGCTGCGAAGTTGAAAAAAGAAAATACCAGGTTTGTTTGTGTGGGCGTTAGTGAGCCAACGGTTGAATTAAAGCAACTTGCCGATTCATTACAATTGCAGGATTCTCTGCAATGGGTTTCGCCTCAAGCTGCGATGAGCGATGTGTATAACGCTTTGGACGTGATGTGCCTTTCTTCCTCTTTCGGGGAAGGGTTTCCGAATGTTGTAGGTGAGGCTATGGCGTGTGGAGTGCCGTGTGTTGTGACCAATTCAGGCGATGCCGCATTTGTGATTGGTGAAGCAGGAGAAGTCGTAAATGCTGGTGATTACGAAATGATGGCGGCGGCAATAAATAAAAGCTTGAATCAAAATCGCCAAACGATTAGCATCAGGCTTCGTCAACGAGTTATCGAAAATTTCAGTCTTCACGAACTGATTATAAAAACCGAATCCGCCCTTTTAGCCCTGATCTGATTGTTCATTCATGGCAGTAATTCCACAAAAAAATACCACCTTTTCACAGACTGACGTAGCGGTTGTTTCTCCATCTCACGCTTCTGAAAAGGCACTTCGGGTCATTCATGTCATTACGGATTTGGATACTGGTGGTGCTGAGATGATGCTGTATAAAGTGCTATCGCAAATGCAGCGCACAGGTGTTCATTCAGAAGTGATTTCATTGCAGGACATCGGAGCTGTGGGCGGAAAAATCAGTCGGCTTGGCGTCAAAGTTCACGCGCTGAATATGAGCAAAAAAGTGCCGAGTCCGCTGGCAGTCTGGCGGCTGGCAAAATTGTTGCGCAAGAGCCAGCCGGACGTGATTCAAACGTGGATGTATCACGCGAATCTGGTCGGAGGCTTAGCCGCAAAAATCGCCGG
>JAYVRW010000134.1:0-23452 GCA_043775925.1 Blastocatellia bacterium | reverse complement strand
ATTTCAATGTGACGTTGCCGGAAAAAAACTGGAAGCCCGCGCAAGTGGCAGAACACATGGCGGGATTCAATTACGGCACGATTATGGCGACGGCGATCCACGAAGCGTATCCGGGACATTACACGCAATTTTTGTGGGTTCCCAAAGCTCCTTCAAAAATTCGCAAGTTGCTCGGCGCGGCGTCGAATGCTGAAGGCTGGGCGCACTACACGGAACAAATGATGTTGGATGAAGGTTACGGAAATGGCGATGCGAAACTTCGATTGGGTCAATTGCAGGATGCGTTGCTGCGCAATGCGCGATATATGGTCGGCATCAAAATGCACACAGGGCAGATGACCTACGAACAGGCGATTGATTATTTTGTGAAGGAAGGCTATCAGTCCCGCGCCAATGGCGAACGTGAAGTGAAGCGCGGGACGGCTGATCCGACTTATCTGTATTACACGCTCGGCAAATTACAAATCTTGAAGCTGCGTGAAGATTTCAAAAAACTGCGAGGTGCTAAATTCTCTTTACAAGAATTTCACGACGAATTTATGAAGCAGGGATTTCCTCCCATCAAAATTATTCGACGTGCTATGCTGGGGAATGACAGCCCGGTATTGTAAGGTTGGTAAGATAAAGGAGGAGAGCTAGAAAAGCTCTCCTCCTTTATAAAATTACAAGCCAAAGTTAGTTAGAAAAGTCGTCTAACTCAACCTCTGTATCTTTTTTCTTTTCGCACATAGTATTGGTACAAGAGTTAGCATCACTAGCATTCGAGCAATTTGTACCCGTTCCCGATCCACACGACAAATGGTCGCCGACAACCGCGCATATCTGATCGGCGCAACCAAATGTAAAATTAAGATTGGAGGATTTTTCGGGATCTAAATCTGTAATTGGTTTGGCTCTCCAGGTTTTTCCATCACTAGCTTGTGCGCCAGTAATAGCAACTCTTACAATGTAAGCTCCATTAGGAGGGAATGAACTTAAAATTCCCCTAACTTTTGTCAAACTCATTAAGGGGAAGCTAATACGGCCAAATGATTTAGTTTCTAGCTGTTCATCAAGAATGATTGACTCGGTTTCCCCTTGTGCAATAATTGATTGTGGGTTACCTGCTTCAACTAAATACCAACCTAAGGTTACAGCGGTGATTTGATGTGATGACCGATTACGGATTTCGATTTCCGTTATCCCTTTCTTGACGTGGCTTTTTACTTCTGTGACCCCAACTGCACGGGCGCGATGCCCCTTCCCGACATATGGCGCAAAAGAGATTGGCTGAGACTGTACAATAGCACTATTTTTGTTTGTTGCAGCAATGATTCCTGCTCCTAATAAAATAGCTAAGGTAACACCCACGATAACTGAAACATAATTCACTCTAATTTTCATTGTATCTCCTTTTGGTTATTTGTTGTCATCCGAAAAATTCACAAACTATCCCCAGTATTGATAGTTAATAGAATAAGCTTACGGGAATGCGGACACAGAAATAATCTAAGAATGTAATACTGTCTAGCGTGCTTTTCGGATATAGCACGTCTTGCGCGAATGACGTGAAATGCGCGACTATTTTCTCCATTGGTTAAATTGATTCGTTGATGCGAGTCAGATATTCTTTGACAGAGTTCAGGTAAACCTGATGTTTTTTGCCAATGCTAACGGATTGAATCCAACCGGATTCAATCCAGTGCTGAATTGTTCTTTGGGAGATGCCAAACATTTCTGCCGTATGCGCAGTATCGGCAAACTGGCGATGACGCTCCTCTTCAGATATTTCAAAATATAGCGATAGTAAATCTTCCTTCACATTTTCTGATATGAAAAATTCCCTCTAATTTGGCGGATAAATATCAAACAAACATTCCGGTACGAGCCAGTTACAAACGCAATAAAGCGATGGGCGATGGGCGATGGGCGACTTTAGCTGAGTGTGCTGAAGACCCGATTACTTTTGTTTCGAGAAAAAACGTCTCTTGATTTTTTCGCCACAAAGTTAAACTTCAATTCACCTTTTCAGTATCAATGAAACTGTAATTGTGCGAAAAGTAAAAGTCAACACAGACAAGGAGCTTATCGGATACTTTTTAATCATCTACGATTTCGAGTTTTTGGTTTATCGCAATGTTGTTAGATTATTTATTTTGCACGCTGGCTTTTCATTCAAGCCTTAACATATTACCCTAATTTTATGCTCATAGTAATGACTTCCGACGCGACTGAAACTGATGTTCAGCGCGTGATCTCTCAAATCGAAGCCCTTGGATACAAACCGCATCCGATGCCTGGTTCTATTCGCACCGCGATTGGCGTCACTGGAAATCAGGGTGCGGTTGATCCTGAACCTTTCAATGAAATGCCCGGCGTCGCGGAATGCGTCCGCGTCACGAAGCCTTATAAATTAGTCGGGCGCGACCTCAAGCATGACAAGACGGTTATCAAAATTGGTGAAGCCGAAATCGGTGGCGATGAACCTGCCATTATTGCTGGCGTCTGCGCCGTTGAATCGCACGAGCAAACGATGATTACGGCGGAAGTCGTCGCTGAAATGGGCTGCAAATGGTTTCGCGGTGGAGCTTTCAAGCCGCGTTCTTCACCGTATGCTTTTCAGGGAATGCACGAAGAAGGATTGAAAATTCTGGAAGACGTTCGCAATACTTACGGCTTGAAAATTGTTACCGAAGCGATTGATGAAGCTGCGCTTGATCTGTGTGAAAAGTATGCCGATGTGATTCAAATCGGGACGCGCAACATGCAAAACTTCAGCTTGCTGAAACGTGCCGGACAAGCTCGCAAACCAATTTTGCTGAAACGTGGAATGTCCTCAACGCTCGAAGAACTTTTGCTGGCGGCGGAATACATTATGTCCGAAGGAAATTATCAGGTTATCTTATGTGAGCGCGGCATCCGTACCTTCGGAAATCATTCGCGCTTCACGCCAGATTTAGCAGTGATTCCTGCTGCGCAACGACTTTCCCATTTACCAATTATTCTTGATCCAAGTCATAGCACGGGTACGCGTGAGACCGTGATTCCGATGTCACGGGCAGGGATTGCGATTGGCGCAGATGGTTTGCTGGTTGATATTCATCCGTATCCTGAACGCGCTTTGTGTGATGGCCCCCAGGCTCTGCTATTTGATATGTTCAGAGAGATGGTGGGAGAGGTAAGAGCGATTGCGAAGATTGTGAAAAGCAGTAAACACTAAATGCAGAAGCCCGCACGCAGTAAGGGCGTCGCGTCGGTTCAGAGAAATTTATTTCCTGAGTACCAACGCCCTTACTGCGTGCAGGCTTCTGCATTATAACTAATCGCCGATTCTCATTTTGTAGAATGAGCGCCAGACGAAGACGACCGAAATTATAAAGAACACTGCCGCCAGCGCATGCGTAACTCCAGCGCCTTGTGTTTCAGTTAATTTCAATCCTAATCCTACCGCCAGCAATCCGAACAAGGTCGTGAACTTAATAACCGGATTCATTGCCACTGACGAAGTGTCTTTGAATGGATCGCCGACTGTATCACCTACAATTGTCGCGTCGTGTAACGGAGTTTCCTTCGCCTTCAATTCGACTTCGACAATTTTCTTGGCGTTGTCCCAGGCTCCTCCAGCATTTGCCATGAAGATTGCCTGATACAAGCCAAAAATCGCAATCGAAATCAGGTAGCCGATGAAGAAATACGGATCAACCAACGCAAATGCCAGCGCTGAGAAAAACACTGTCAGGAAGATATTGAACATTCCTTTCTGCGCGTAGACCGTACAAATCTCAACTACTTTTTTACTGTCTTCGACCGAGGCTTTTTCAACGCCATCAAGTTTAATATTGGCTTTGATGAATTGGACGGCTCGATATGCGCCCGTTGTTACCGCCTGCATCGAAGCTCCAGTGAACCAATAAATAATGGCTCCGCCGGTGACTAAACCAAGCAGGAACAGCGGATTGAGCAGTGAGATACTTTCAAAGAAAACAGCCTCAGAAGGAGCCTGTCCGCGCAGCAATTGAATGATTGAAAAAATCATCGTAGTCGAACCGACGACGGCTGTTCCGATCAAAACAGGCTTGGCAGTTGCTTTGAACGTATTGCCCGCGCCGTCATTTTCTTCGAGCAAATGTTTAGCTCGCTCGAAGTTGGCAGTCATTCCAAAATCTTTTTTGAGTTCTTCTTTGATATTCGGAACGGCTTCAATTAATGACAATTCATAGACGGATTGCGCATTGTCTGTGACGGGGCCGTAAGAATCTACGGCGATGGTCACAGGCCCCATGCCGAGAAATCCGAACGCTACCAGACCGAACGCGAAGACAGCGGGAGCAGCCATCAATGAAACTAATCCAAGCGTACTGACGGCGTAAGCAATGGACATCAAAATCACAATGGCAATTCCCAACCAATAGGCTGAGAAATTTCCTGCGACTAAGCCCGACAAAATATTGAGCGAAGCGCCGCCTTCTTTGGATGAAGTCACGACTTCTTTGACGTGCGCTGATTCCGTGGACGTGAACCATTTGACCATTTCAGGAATGATCGCACCCGCCGCAGTTCCGCACGAAATAATGGTCGAAAGCTTCCACCATAATGATGTGTCTCCGGTTGCGCCGAGAGTCGGAATCATGAAGTAAGAAACAATGTACGTCAGGATTATGGAAACAATTGAAGTGATGACCACCAGACTTGTCAGCGGCTTCTCAAAATTCATGTTGTCTGATTTGCCGTATTTTGCTTTGGCCATTGCTTCATTCAGGAAGTACGAACCAGCCGAAGCGACAACCATCATGATGCGCATCACGAAAATCCAGACCAGCAATTGCACCTGAATAGTTTCATAAGCAGTGCCTGCGGTCTTTGCATTGACGGCGAGAAGGATGAACGAAATCAAGGCGACTCCGGTCACGCCGTAAGTTTCAAATCCGTCGGCTGATGGGCCCACAGAATCTCCGGCATTGTCTCCGGTACAGTCTGCAATAACGCCGGGATTACGCGCATCGTCTTCTTTGATCTTGAAAACGATCTTCATCAGATCAGAACCGATGTCGGCAATCTTGGTGAAAATTCCGCCTGCGATGCGCAGCGCCGCCGCTCCCAGCGACTCACCAATCGCAAATCCGATGAAGCACGGGCCGGCATAATCGCCGGGGATAAATAACAGGATGAAAAGCATCAACAGCAATTCAACCGAAATCAGCAGCATGCCGATGCTCATTCCAGCTTTCAGCGGGATCGCATAAATTGGAAACGGCTTGCCTTCGATAGAGGCAAAAGCCGTCCGCGAATTCGCAAAGGTATTCACGCGAATGCCGAACCACGCGACGCCGTAGCTGCCTGCGATTCCGACTAAGCTGAATAGCAAAATGATGGCGACTACGCCGGGAGTCTTACCTTCGAGCAAGCCAAAATACAGCACGATGATGACGGCGATGAAGGCTTCGAGGATCAAAATAAATTTGCCCTGCGTAATCAAATACGTTTTGCAGGTTTCATAAATCAGCTCTGAAATTTCAAGCATTGATTTATGGACGGGCATATTTTTCAGTTGCTGATAAATCATCAATCCAAAAGCCATGCCGAGGGCGCTGACGACTAATCCTCCCAGCAATAACTTGTGACCGTTGACGCCGCCAAGAAAATTGACTTTGGAAAGATCAGGCAAAATCAAATCAGCTTCGCTGTGGCCTTTGGAAGCCTGCGCCAATGCTGAAAGTGAATTTAAGATGATGATGGAAAGGGTGAACAGGAAGGTGATAGTTAAATTTTTTGTTCGGTGCAGTAAACCTGCGCCGCCTTTAAGAGTAAGGATCATACTTAGGAACCTCTAGTTGATGGAAAATGGTTTTAATGTGGGTAACTCGAAGTCCGCATTATAGACGATGCGCGGGCGAATGCAATAAGGCGATAAATTTTACTTATCGTAGTTTGACGATTCTGCGTGGTGGGTTTTGGGTAGAGTTAATCAGGGCTTGACCTGATTAAAACGCAGTAGAGATTCTTTCGGGGATTTTCAATATAAAAATCATAATCCCAAAATATAGGGTCAATTTCATCAAAAACGTAAAACTCAGGTCTTTCTAATAAAAACACTGAAAGTTATCAGCATATTCACTTACGCAACTATTTCTTTAATTCCTGCAATCAACCGCTCAATCTCCTCTTCCGTCGTATAACAAGCACAGCCAGCGCGGACGAATCCAGCTTCTGCCAAGCCCATTTTCTCCGCTACCGTCGTAGCGTAAAAATCTCCGTTGGAAGTGAACACTCCTTTTTCGGCTAAGGCACGGGAGACTTTTTCAGATGGATGATTTTTGACGGTAAATGAAATTGTAGATGTCCGCATGCCTTCGGGCGGAGGCCCGTAAATGCGTACGCCGTCAATTTCTGCGAGACCGCTCCACAGGCGTTTTAGAAGATTCACGTGGCGATCATGAAGTTCTGTAAACGAAGCCTGCAAACGTTCGCGGCGCGTTGCGCCTTCCGCTAATGAAGCGAGGAAATCTACCGCAGCGGCGGCTCCAGCCATGGATTCAAAACTGCCTGTTCCGGTTTCTACACGATCAGGAGAATTATCCGGTGCGGGGCGAAGTTTCGGGAAATCTACTAAATCCAAAAGATGTCGTTTGCCATACAGAATACCGATATGTGGGCCATAAAATTTGTACGCCGAACACGCCAGAAAATCACAATCAATGGCTTTGACATCAACCAAATTGTGCGGCGCGTAATGCACGGCATCTACGAAACATAAGGCTCCGGCGGCGTGCGCCAGTTGCGCGACGCGCTTCACATCATTCACTGTACCGAGCGCATTTGAAGCGGCTCCGATAGCTACGAGTTTAGTCCGGCTACTGAGCAGATTTTCTAAATCCTTCAAATCTATTGTGCCGCTTTCAATGTTGAGCGGGACGACGCGAACTGAAATTCCGCGCTCGCGTTCAAGCGCACGCCAGGGGTCTATGTTGGCGTGATGATCTAGTTCGGTGACGATAATTTCATCGCCCTGTTTCCATTGCCGGCCCAGCGCACGCGACAAATGAAAGGTCAGCGAACTCATGTTTTGTCCGAAGGCAATTTCATTCGATGACGCATTCAGAAAATCGGCGAGGGCTTCGCGTGAACGTTCGACGATGGCATCAGTTTCGATGCTGGTCGGATACAACCAATGCGTATTGGCATTATGATTGAAAAGATAATCGGTCATCGCTTCGACCACGGCACGAGGAACCTGTGTACCGCCGGGGCCATCAAAATACGCCACGGGGAAGCCGTTATGTTGACGTGCAAGCGCAGGAAAATGGGTGCGGATTTGTTCGGTTGATAAGACGCTCATAAATTATTTTAGCTCTAAAGAATCTTGTATGATCAATTCACGATACCCTGTGAAATTTTTTTTTGTCAGTGTTTCAAGGGGTTGCAATAACTGCGTGCTGTAATATCCGGGGACGGATTGCGGATGGCGACCATAATATCCGCCACCAAAAATGCTGCGGATAATGACGCTGTTTTTTTCCATCGGCAGGCGTTTGACGTTCTCAGCAAAACGACCAAAAATGTCATCGCCCATCAAATAAAATTCTACGTTCGAGGTGTAAAACGCCGAGACTTTTTCGCCTCGCTCATTCAGGATTTTGCTGATTTCCAGCAAAGCTTTTGGGCCAGCTAAATTTCCTACGACCGGAATAATTAAATTGCGATCCGACAATGATTTTACGACCTGAAAATCGGCTTCGGAAACCAGATAATTCGCCTGCTTGCCCGTCAAATCTTTTTCCAGCATCAGCTCACGATAGTTCGGATAATACGAACGCGGCGAACGATTATGACTGGTGAATTTTAAATCCAATCCGGCGGAAAAAAATTCTTCGTGGATGCGATTGATCGTAGCAATATCTTTGCTATCCAGTTTCACGCCAAGTTTTTTTAGATCCGCTCCAATTTTTTCCCGCGACTGCTCAAAGCCTTTTCGATCCGCTGGAGTTTTATCCAGATACTCTACAGCTTTAGCAATTTCCCATTGCTTAGCGTCTTTGGGAACAGCTTTACCAAAGAGCAAGCCCAGATATTCCACGCGATTGGTTGATAAGTGAAACAAAGATTTGAAAAGCAAATGCTGTAATAAATTGTCGCGGCGAATGTCAGAGATAAAAACAATGCTCGGACGAATTTGCGCGATGTAAGAAAAATTCTGATCGGGTCCGACGCCGATGTAAGCGCCACCGGTGACATTCATTTTTCTGAGTTTGCCCATGACGTGCAGATATGAAGCTTCATTCGAGATCAAATTATCTGTATCGAAATATCCATTGTCTTCGGAGACACGTTCGATTGTTTGTACGAATTCCGCGTCCGTCAACACCCCTTCTTTAGCGGGTTTCGCGGCTGTCGCCTGCGTCGGAGCAGAAATCACCGGCGGTGAATTTTGCGCCGAACAACTGATAAATAAAAATAAGATTAAAAAAAATGCACGTGACATCTGGCAAGCTCCTTTGTTGTTGTTGTAACCTCTGGCAGCGATTGTACAGCGCAGAGGTAGGATTTCAATCTGCGTTAGCATATTTTGAGTTCGGGATTAAATTAAGGAGTGATTAAAATGGCAGCAAAGAAGGCAGCACCTGCACCATCCACGAAAAAAGTGAAATTAACGGGGCCATATACTTTGGCGATTGATATTGGCGGGACGGGATTAAAAGCTTCCGTGCTTGATGTGAAAGGCATCATGACGCACGAGCGCGTTAGAATTCCGACCCCCGCAAATTGCCCTCCCAAACTAATGCTGACGAAACTCAAAGAATTAATCGCGTTGATCCCTGCGACGGCTCCAAAATTTGATCGTATTTCAGTTGGGTTTCCCGGAGTCGTGCGCGAAGGCAGAATTTATACGGCGCATAATCTCGGCACTAAACCCTGGGTCAATTTTGATTTAGCCAATGCCTTAAAAAAACAATTCGGAAAGCCTTGCCGTGTGCTGAATGATGCTGATTTACAAGGCTTGGCGGCGATTAATCAACTTGGTGGTAAAGGCGTAGAAATGGTGATTACGCTTGGCACGGGTCTTGGCTCCAGCCTCTTTGAAAATGGTCGCTTGTTGCCGCACATGGAATTTGCGCATCATCCGTTCCGCCACGATGAAACGTACGAAGAACAACTCGGCGACGTGACGCGAGAAGATGTCGGCAAAAAACGCTGGAATAAGCGCGTCGGATTAGCCATCGAAGCGCTGCATAATCTAATTAATTTTGACCGCTTGTATATCGGTGGAGGCAATGCCGAAAAAATTGGTTTCAAATTACCGCCTTATGTGAAGATCATTCCAAATACTTTGGGAATGATCGGCGGCGTGTATCTATGGAAGGAATAAAGTTGAATAGGTGGCAGGGCAATTAAACTAAAAAATTAAACTCTAAGGTAATACAATTTCATCGCACTGGATTTGTTTCCGCTGACGTTGGAACCCTGCGCCGCACTGCTTGATGAATCGCCTCTCCCGGGCGTGAGTAATCGCGTTCTGGACGAACTTTTATCTGAGTATTATTTTGTATAACATTCAAGGTACTAAAAAAGGAGACCCGGTCTTCCAGGCGTTCGGCAATCACCCGCTGGTTCCTTATCAGTGGCTGCACAAGTCGAACATCGGAATCCCAAGCCACAATGCAATTTCAGCGTCATCACCTAGTTGACGAAGCGCTTCGAGACTTCGTTGAAACTCAATCTCGCGTGGTCTGACACAACTCATTCCATGTGTGCAACTTAAGAAGATAAAATGAAAACGCCGAGAGGTTTAATTGGGCAACACTACTCCAATCCTACATTTTTAAAGAAGCCGCCATCTTCTGTGCGCCAACAAATCGTTTATTTACTTCTTCCCAATTCAGATTCGTCATAAACGCGTCAATATATTTCGCGGCTGCCGAACCGTAGTCCATGTGATAGGCGTGTTCGTACATATCCAGCGCGAGCAGCGGGCGACTAAATGGTGCGTTGTGCATGTGATCCCACGCCCAATAATTGTGCAGTTCTCCGGTGTGAAAGTTATGCGCGAGGATGACCCAGCCGGAGCCTCCGGCTAAGCCTTGCGCAGTCTTCTTGAATTCTGCTTCCCATTGCTCGTAGCTGCCGAACTGTCCTTTGATTCCGGTCAGAATTTCGCCGCCGGATTTGCCGTCTCCGCCGAGGTTGGCAAAGTAATGTTCGTGCAGGACTACGGAGCCGGTGCGCACCAGTTCTTCGCGCTTGAGATCGGCGTAGACATATCCCGGCGCGTCTTTGTCTTTGACCATTGCGCCCAGCCGTTTCTCAATCACATTCAAGGCTCCGACTGCGCCTTGATAATTATTTTCCCAATGCGATTTGATGAGCTTTTCAGAAATTCCTTTGAGCTTCGCCGGATCGAACGGTAACGGTTTTGGTTTATGTTCGCCGCGAAATGCCGGAGCTACGATAACGGCTGGCTCAGTAGTTTGCGCGGAAACCGTCGTGGCAGCGATGCCAGTGATGAGTGATCCGATAACTTCTCGTCGAGTGATGTCTTTCATAGAGGCTCCTTGTTGTTGGGAAAAGAATAGGTTCACAGTAAAGCATCGTGATTGCTTTGTCTAACTGCCGTCTGATTGTGCTAAAGTGAGTGGAATCAGTTGCATCAATTCAAACATCAGGTGGGTATATGAAACTTCAGACCTTCATCGTCGTCGCAGTTCTGGCATTGAGCCTGTCTGTCTTTGCGCAAACCAAACCGCAGCCAAAACCGCCTGAAGACGACATGCTGCGGATCGAAACTGAACTCGTCCAGATTGAAATCACTGTCACTGACAAACAAGGCAAATTAATTAAGGATTTAAAACAGCCCGACTTTGAATTGAAAGCCGACGGAAAACCGCAGGAAATTGGATATTTTTCGGTGGGGACTTCGGTGACTCCGGCACGCTGGATCACGACGGAAACTGCGATCAAGGGCAAGGAAAAATTACCTGTCGCGCCAACTCCTGAAATACGCACGGGACGCTATATTGTGTTGGCGATTGATGATTTGCATTTATCATTTTCGAGTTTGAATTATACGCGCAAAGCGCTCGTCAAATTTGTAGATCAGCAAATGGCGGGTGGCGATCAGGTCGCGCTGATTACGACCAGCGGACAGCTTGGAATGTTTCAGCAATTCACCGCCGACCGCGACATTTTAAAACGTGCGATTGAGCGATTATCGTTTCGTGAACGCAAGGTTTATAGCTCATCCTCTGATGTTCCCCGCCTGACTCCCTATCAAGCTGAATTAATTGACGGTCACGATCCTGACGCTTTGGGTTTAGCGGTGAATGAAATTATGGCGCAGATGCCCGGAACGACGCGACAATCGGCTACGCAGCAAGCCGAGATGAAAGCGCGTGGGATGGTTGCTGAAAATACTTCGATTACGAAATCAACGTTTTCTACGCTGGAATTGATTATTCGTAGCCTCCGCGAATTGCCGGGACGAAAATCATTAATCATGATGTCAGACGGTTTTTTGCTGGGCGGATCAAATCAGGGAAGTGGATATGATATGAGGCGGATTACCGATGCTGCGACACGCGCAGGATTGGTGATTTATGCGATTGACGCTCGTGGGTTGGTCGCTACACCGGGTTCGATGGATGCTTCGCAACCAGGTTTTGGATTAGAAAATCCGCCGGGAGCGCGACAACGGATCGAAAGCTCTTCCATCGAAGCCGAGCGCGACGGATTGAATGCCCTCTCGCGTGACACGGGGGGCTTTCCTATTTTCAATAATAATGATCTTAGCTTAGGCTTACAAAAAATTACGGAAGACACGGAGACTTATTATTTATTAGGCTTCGAGCCGGAAGTGTCATACCGCGACGGACGTTTTCGTAAACTGGAAGTCAAAGTCAGAAATCATTCCGATTATAAAGTACGATCTTCAAAAGGGTACTTCGCGCCAGACGACAAAGCTGTTGCCAAAGCCGCTGAAAAAGAAGTGAAAGAAGAGGCGAAGCTGGAACAGGAACGCTTGAAAAACCCTGAAAAAGTAGCCAAAAAAGAAACTGCCGCGACTGTCGAACGAATGAACGAAGCGTTGAGTTCGTTGTTTCCTCTGGGTGGAATTCCGATTGAAATGTCTACGGATTTTGTTGATACAGGGAAAGGCGAGAGCTATCTGGCGCTTGTCGGTCATGTTGATGTTTCCAAAATCCGCTTTGCAAAAATCACGGATCGTTATCAGGCAACGGTCGAATTAGTCGGATTGATCTTTGATGAAAAAGGGAAAACGATTGATTCGTTCAGTGAAAACATCGGATTGAATTTGCGGCAGGTGACATACGAAAGAATCCTGAAAACAGGACTTCTTTTTAATCGTCGAGTGAAGCTGCCGCCGGGATATTATCAAGTCCGTGTGGCGGCGGTAAAAGAAAAACCGAGACAACAGGGCAGTGCGGCTTCGTGGGTAGAAATTTCTGATTTGAGAAAAAAGCAACTAACGTTGAGTAGTATTTTTATTACCTCAGAAAAAGAAACTCAGCTTGCGAATGAGAAGCCTTCCGGTGAAAACCAAACGGAACGAAAAATCGAAGACGCTTCAGCGGTGATTTCCACGCCAATCCAAATCTCGAAACATCTCAAAAAGGGATCAAATGTAGACTTCACAGTTTTCGCTTACAACAGCAAACCCGACGCAAAAGGAGAACTTGATCTGGTGATTCAATCGCAAATTTTAGCAGGCAGTAAAGTAGTTTTTGCTTCTCCGCTGAGCAAAATGAGCCAGCTACCAGAAAATAAAGCCGAAGCCTTTGTCCCTTACGCCGCGCGCTTATCGTTGGATAAAATGCCTCCGGGGAATTACGAATTACGCGTGGTGGTAATTGATCGCACGGTTAAGAGCAGCGCCAAACGAGGGATCAATTTTGTGATTGATCCGTAAAAACAAAAAAGGCAGCGTTGCCACTGCCTTTTTCTTACTGGATTATTTACAGCCGCCTTACTTGCGCCGCCGTCTCTTCATCATTCCAGCCACCGAAAACAGCCCTGTACCGAGCAGGAACAATGTCCCTGGTTCCGGTACTGGAGCCGCAGCCACCAGTTGTCCACGAATTTCACCGCCTGGATTGGTTGAAGTATGGACATTGACATACGTCTGTCCAGCTTTCATCGCATCAATTTGAGCAGTAGTTAAGGTGAACGCATAATTGGTGATAGAACCAGACAATTTATCTGCACTCAGCGTCAGAAAAGCGTCAAACGGTACGATAACCGCAGCATTTGCTCCTTGTGCAGCGCAACAATGAATGTGACTGCCGGTCACAGGCGCTGACAATCCACTAAAGGTGAGCGTGATAGTTCCTTTTCCAGTTAAATCATCAAGAGTCACAGTCGCTGTACCTGTACCCGTTGATGAATTAGGTGTGGTTTCTTTCGCACCTGAAAGAGTTGCCGTAAAGGTAATTGAACCGGCGCTGGCGGAACCTGTTAGTACTGCCATGAATAAAACAGTTACCAACGCCGAGAAAAGTCTCGTGAGGGACATATAGACACCATCCTTTGAATTATTGAAAAGTGGGGTTTTGGTTAAAGTCTGGCCCGCTAAACCAGATAGTGAATGTAATTTTTGCCGGTATATTTACTTTACGCTCAGATTGAATCTTTAGTCAAGTTTAATCATTACAATCAGTTGGATTTCTTACTGATTTAATAATTTCCTATTAAACTTTAGATTTTCCACTTCACCTCAAACGACATCAATCCGTGACGCGCCTGCTCAGCAACGATTGTGAGCTGGTACATCTGGTTGTGGACATCAGCCGGATTCGTCCAATATGGTGGGTCTGGCTCCGTGTAAGCCTTCAGGGAAAGGAAATAACTGTTCTGCGGAATGTCCAGATTTGGAATTTCAAGCTGCACCAGATTTTCTCCGCGCTTAATCGGGATCGGATGAGGGTTGGCATCGTAATTATTAATTGTCCCAATAAAAAATCCATCGAAGCGGTGAATGTCTACCGCAAAAATCGCCTTTTCATAATCGGCATCTGACTCAATTTTCAAATTGACCGTAACGCCTTCACCCATCTGAAAAATCCATTTGGGTTGTCTTTCAGCATCCAGAAGTTCCAACCCCGTAAACTTCAAATGCCCATTTCCCCAGCGTGAACCGATCAACTGTAAATCTTTGACAATAGCCTCGGCGTCCTGCTTGAGCGAATGATCTCGCTGCGTGTCAAGTTCCTTCGAGACAGCACTCAATCGTTCGTTTTCCAGGCGTTGGCAGAAGGCTTCGTAGGCGGTCACAACTTCACGAGCATCGCCTGCCATGGCCACTTTGCCACCTTCCATCCATAGAGCGCGTGTACAAAATCGCTGAATCAAACGCGGGTCGTGAGACACAAATAAAACGGTTTTTCCGGCGCGTCGAAAATATTCGATGCGGTCTAATGATTTGCGTTGGAAGTAAGCATCACCCACGGAAAGAGCTTCGTCTACGATCAAAACATCCGGGTCAACGTGAATGGCAGCCGCAAACGCCAGCCGCATAATCATTCCAGTGGAATACGTTTTGACGGGCTGATCAACAAATTCTTCCAGCTCGGCAAAGCGCACAATCACATCCATTCGGCGGCGCATTTCGTCTTCGGTAAAGCCGAGAATTTGCCCGCTCAGCAAAATGTTTTCGCGTCCCGTGTATTCCAGATTGAACCCGCTGCCCAGTTCTAACAAAGCCGTGACTCGCCCTGTCACACTAACTTCACCCGTAGTTGGTTGCAACACTCCCGCGATGACTTGCAACAACGTAGTTTTCCCGGCTCCGTTGCGTCCAATGATGCCCAATGTTTCGCCGGAAGGGACTTCAAGGCTGACATCCTGAAGCGCCCAAAAATCGCGGTGATACTTGCGAGTCCCACGCAAAAGAATTTCCTTCAGCCGCCCTGAAGGACTGTCGTAAGTACGGTAGAGCTTGGAAATTCCCTGGACTAAAATCATGAGAAAAAATCAAATGGCAAAAGGTAAATATCAAATATCAAAAGGGCGGCACTTACTTTTTGTAAAAGTGGCGTCGCCATTCCTTATACACTTTTGCCATTTGAGTTTTGATATTTGCCTTTTAATTTTTAATCGTATATCCGTCGCGGATAACGTTCGACATGCGCAGTGATTTTCCTGCCTACCGCAAAAATATTATCACCGCGCAAATTCATCGGGACGCCAGTTTTTTCGAGGAGTTTTTTCACATCTTCACCCGGAGCATTCCACGTATCATTGGTAAATAATTCAACGACTTCAAAGCCTCCGGCTTCGAGGACGATGCGCAAATCTTCGGGCGTATATTCCCGGTTATGGCGATCACTCAAACCGTAGTTAATATTTTCGCGGTTGTAATTCCCATAAACATAAGGGCTGCGACCTTTCAAAATTTCCTGAATGCTGATCGCGCTGGAAATATTCGGCGTCGTAATCACCAGCAATCCGCCCCATTTCAAGACACGATTCAGTTCAATAATCATGTGCATCGGGTCTTCAGAAAGATGTTCAATTAATTCACAGCATAACGCCACATCGAAATAATCATCAGTGTACGGAAACGCATCGCGCTCAACATTCAGCCGCTGCATATCGAACTGTAATTTTTCTTTGGTGAGTGAATGTTCTAACGTCCGACGCTTTTTATCTGGCCCGTCCTGCCAATAACCTGTCACTTCAACTTGCGCATAATTTGCGTAGCGATGAAGCAACGGCGGCAACTGCAAATAACTGCTGAGTTCCAACAATCGTTGCGAACCATCGCCCCGTGGAATCAGCTTCAAAGTTTCCAGCAAACGATGCCGATGATGCCGAAAATATCCTTGCGTCGCATCATCGCCAGCGAAAAATCCCAGCGCGTCTCCTAGCGCTTCTTCATCATCAAATTCAATTTTGGGAGTAAGTTGGACGCTTTTATTCAGCGAAGTTTTGATGGTGCGCTCACGCCTGACTTCTTCGGCAAAGCTCAAATAACTTGCCGCACATTTTGCAATGTCGTGTTCGCGCCGGACGTATCTGTTGGCGCGTTCACCCAATCGTTCGCGGAGCAATCCTTGAAAGGCGAGATGATGAAAATGCTGATAAAGCGCATCTTCCTCGCTTTCATCAAGGGGGGTCTTCAAGCAAATTTCATCCGGCAGATCGGCGTGTTGACCAAAGTCGGAAACGATCACAGGTTTGCCTGCGCCCAGTGCGCGAATCAACGTTCCCGAAGTTTCTCCGGCAGTTGGGTAGCGCAAATTTACAACGACATCGACGGCTTTCAAGTACTGAAAAAATTCGCGTTCATTGGTGTATCCAGTAATACGAACTTGTTTTTCAAGTCCCATTTCTTCAATCAGCGGGGTCACGCTCCACTTCCAATGATCTTCGCCGACGATGACGAAATAAGCATTCGGAGCGACCGCTAATAAACGCTTGAAAGCACGCAATACAATCGGCAATCGCTTCGCTGCTGTGACAAATCCGAAAGCTCCAATCACAAAATCTTCAGTGCTTAATTGCAATGAAACCCGAACGGCGTCTTTGTCAAGTTGGTCTAATTCAAAAACTTTTGGTGAAAGATGATGCGGGATAATGTGCACTAACGGAGCTTGAGGCAATGCATCAGGCGAGCGTTTGGTCAGCGCTATTTCCTCCGGTAATTCAAGGTGTGAAGCCGCGTATTCATTATGCACGATCACACCCAGGCTGCGCGATAAAAGTTGATAATTGGCAGGCATCACAAATTGCTGATAATCGCTGCTGATGCCGCGTTCGCGTGTATCTGCGAGCTGCGCTCCGGTTCGTCCGTATGATTGAAACATTAATTGGCGATAAGTCTTTTCGTCATTTCGATCCAATGTTTTCAGTGTCATCAAATGATGCAGGCAATGTTCATGCAAGACGGCTAAGCCCGGAACGAGCAATGCCTGATCGTAAACAAATTCGTGATAGGGGTTATTGCCGAGATGATAAATGCACAAATCGAAGGGGTTTTCATAGTGCATTCCATCGAAATGCGCCAGGTCATGAACTTTGTAATCTGTGCGATCCCGATGCGCTTTTATTTCGCGTTCATGCTCAACGAAAACAGTGATGTCTGCTCCACGCGCCAGATATGGCAACAGCTCAGCATTGTAATCCGCGATGCCGGATTTGCTGGGCGGAAGCGGTGTGAAGTAAGCAAGACGCATAAGAATTAATTTAAAGGCAGAAGCCCAACTGTTAAGGAGGGCTACCGTGCTAAGGAAATAACTTCCTCAACACTAAACCCTTGTTAACACGCGGGCTTCTGCCTAATACGCCCTTACTCCGTGTGGGCTTCTGCACTGCTCAAGTTTTTGGCGCGATAGGTATAAGCCAGCAGCGAGCTGACAAAAATTACAGCCGCGATAAATTGCGAAGTAGAAAGTCCGAGCAATCCTCCACGCGGATCGTCGCGCCAGAATTCAATCACGAATCGTGCAAAGGCGTAGAGCATCGCGTAAGCCAGCACAATCTGACCGTAAAATTTTCGCTTTCGTGCCATTACGAGCAGGATGATGAAAATCAGGATTGCTGCGCCAACTTCGTAAAGCTGAACCGGATGCAAATGTAACGGCGCAGATAAACTTCCCAGCTTTTGTTCCCAGAAACTTCGTTGCAGTGTGTCGGTCAAATCTGAAACTTTGGTTGGCACACTGGTTAATTCGTGACCGCGCTCACTGAAGTGAACACCGCAGATCCCATCGGTCGGTTTGCCCCAGCAACAACCGGCGCTGAAACATCCCAGCCGACCAATCGCCTGACCAATGATGATGCCGGGCGCAAACGCATCCGCCGTCCGCCACCAGGGCAATTTATAAATGCGCATCACGATTACTGAGGCGATGACAGCTCCTAAAAAGCCACCATAAAAAACGCCGGCAGAGCGCAGAAAGTCTAATGAAAACAGGCCTTTCAAGTTATCTCGATAATTTTCCCACTCCGTTATTACCATCAAAAGTTTTGATCCGATTAAGGCTGAACCTAGAACCCACAGACCCAGATCGTACACGCGATTAACATTCAATCCGTCCCGCGCCGCCTGTTTTGCCATCACATACATGCCAACCAAAAACGAAATGGCAAGTAACAATCCGTATGTATTGACAGGGAAATCTATGAAGGGGATTTTGAAGAGTTCAGGAAACATGAAGAGAGTTTTAGTCGGTCAGGGTTGCATTGTGCGACGGCGTTTTTTCCTCAAATAACATTTCCAACGCCAGCAAGGTTGCGCCTATGCAAATCGCAGCATCCGCGATATTAAATGTAGGCCACGTATATTTTTCGTACCAGTGAAAATCAATGAAGTCTACCACTTCGCCGAGTCGAATACGATCAATCAGGTTTCCGACTATCCCCGCGAGCAACAATGATAACGAAACATTGAGCCGTAAATTATTGGCGGCAAGACGCACTAAGTAATAAGTAACTCCTATTGCCGCCAATAAGGAAATCGCCGCCAGCACCCACTTGATTTCGTATTTACTGTCAGCAAATAAGCTGAACGCGACTCCGCGATTGCGCGCATAGGTGAAACGAAAGAAATTCGGGATGACTTCCAGAGAGTCTGAGGGAAATAGTCTTCCAGTAGCCCACGCCTTCGAGACTTGATCGGCAATCAGCACAATCAGAGCCAGCACAAAATATTTCACTTTGGTTTGCATCAACGATACACCTCTTTACGATGGGCAATTTTTAGGATCGGAATGATCCTCTATTAACCCGAGTTCTGCACGAAGCGCTGAATAAGGAATCCAATCTTCCGGTTTTGTTTCTGAAAGAATTCTTTTCGCTTCTTCAGAATCAATAAAATCTTCTTCTTGGCTATCCATTTTTATTTCGCCTCAATATTTCCAGCACAGCGTCCACACGCTCCCGGATACTTTTCATTAACGCCAACATCCGTCGTGTAGTTCCAGCAACGTTCACATTTTTCGCCGTCGGCTTTGGCAACTTCAACGGAAAGTTCTGTGCCATCTTTCAACTCAGTCCCGGAGACAATAAAGTAAAATCGTAAATCTGAACCGAACGATTCCAAAAATGTGCGGGTCTCAGCGTCAGCAGAAATTGCGACTTTTGCTTCCAGTGCCGCGCCAATTAATTTGGCAGTTCGCGCTTCTTCAAGCGACTTCATGACTACATCGCGGATTTGAAATAATCGTTCATACCGCGCCAGCAAGGCCTCATCGTGCAAACTTTCATTATACGTTGGAAATAATGTTAGATGGACAGATTCGGCTTCGGCTTTGGTGCCGGGAATGTTTTCCCAGATTTCATCCGCAGTGAAAACCAGCAGCGGCGCAATCAATTTTGCGATGCGCAGGACGATTTCATACAATGCAGTTTGCGCCGAACGTCGCTCCAAAGATTTTGGCGCAGTCGTGTACAGACGATCTTTGATGATGTCGAAATACAGCGAAGATAGCGTCACGGTCGCATTGTGATAAATCGCCTGGTAGACATCGGTGAATTCATAATCGTGGTAAGCGGTCAGCGCTTTTTTGACGACTTCGTTAATTTCCGCCAAAGCCCAGCGATCTATTTCCAACATTTCGTGCAGTGCTACTCTGTCCTGCGTCGGATCAAAATCAGCCAGATTTCCTAAACAATAACGCGCTGTGTTGCGAATCTTGCGGTACGAATCAGACAGACGATTGATGATCTCCTGCCCGATCCGCATGTCTTCGTAATAATTCAGCGCCGCGCACCATAGCCGCAAAACATCGGCTCCGTATTGCTTGGTGAATTTTTCAGGAGCCACGGCATCGCCTGCCGACTTTGACATTTTTTTGCCTGCTTCATCCACCGCCCAACCGTAAGTAATCACCGTGCGATAAGGAGCCAGCCCTTTCGCCGCCAATCCGACCACTAACGAAGAATTGAACCAGCCGCGAAACTGATCGCCGCCTTCAAGATAAACGTCAGCCGGATACGGCAGACCACGCGGTTCCAGGACGCCCAAACTGCTCGCGCCCGAATCAAACCACACATCCAGAATATCCGTTTCTTTGATCAATTTTTCGGAACTGCATTTGCCGCATTTCGTGCCTGCCGGAACTAAATTTTTGGCATCTTTTTCGTACCAGACATCCGCCGATTCTTTTTCAAATAAGTCGGCAACGTGATTAATTAATTCCTGATCCAGCAAAGCTTCGCCGCAATCTTCACAATAAAAAACAGTAATCGGCACGCCCCAGGCTCGTTGCCGGGAAATGTTCCAATCGGGGCGCTCCCTGAACATATTTTTCATCCGTTCATTGCCCCACGCCGGATACCATTTCACCTGATCGCAAGCCGCCATCGCCTGATCGTTCAGGCCAGATTTCGCCATCGAAATAAACCATTGCGGAGTCGCACGGAAAATCACCGGATTGTGACAACGCCAGCAATGCGGATAAGAATGATTGAATTTTTCCGACTTCAGCAAGGCTCCAATTGATTCCAGATGCGCGATAACTGCACGGTTTCCATCAGGATCATTTTTGCTCAGCGACATCACGCGCATTCCGGCAAAATGCTCAACGTCCTTCATGAAAAATCCGCGTGAATCAACTGGATTGTAAACTTCCAAACCGTACTCACGCCCAATCAGAAAATCTTCGTAGCCGTGTCCCGGAGCCGTATGCACCGCGCCTGTGCCAGCCTCCAGCGTGACGTGATCGCCGAGCATAATTAACGAAACGCGATCTACAAATGGATGCTTCGCTTTCAGTCGATCAAATTGTTTGCCGCTGTAATTGGCAATGACCTGGTAATTTTCCCAGCCAACTTTGGTCGCAACCTGTTCGAGCAAGCCCGAAGCGACAATAAAAATTTCATCGCCCACCGCAACGGCACTGTATTCATATTCAGGGTTGAGGCTGATGCCAAGATTTGCCGGCAGCGTCCACGGCGTAGTCGTCCAGATGACGATGCTAACATTTTTGTCAGCCAGTTCAGGATCAACGAGCGCGGCGTCCGTGAACGGAAATTTCACATACACCGAATAGCTGCTGTGTTCTTTATATTCGACTTCGGCTTCTGCCAGCGCCGTCTGACAACTGATGCACCAATGCACGGGGCGCGAACCTTTGTAGACCGAACCTTTCTCGACAAATTTACCAAACGCACGGACGATATTCGCCTGATAAATCGGCGCCATCGTGACGTAAGGATTGTCCCATTCGCCAAAAATTCCCAGCCGCTTAAATCCTTCGCACTGCGCTTTGACAAAAAAATCAGCGTGCGCCCGTGCCGCCTTGCGAATATCCAGCGTACTCATTGCCGCCATTTCGCCTTTGAGCTTTTTCTCAACTTCGTTTTCAATCGGCAAGCCGTGACAATCCCAGCCCGGAATATACGGAGTCCAATGCCCCATCATCGAACGTGATTTGATGACAAAATCTTTGAGCGTTTTATTGAGCGCGTGACCGACGTGAAGGTTTCCGTTCGCGTATGGCGGCCCGTCGTGGAGGACGAATAAAGGCTTATCTTTGCGGGCTTCGCGCAACATTTCGTAAATGTTCATCGCGTCCCACTTCTGCAAGCGAAGCGGTTCATTTTGTGAGAGATTTCCTTTTAGTGGGAAATCTGTTTTGGGAAGGTTGACGGTCGTTTTTAAATCAATTGGTTCAGACATAATGCTTATCTTTAAAATATTAATGACCGCAGATGATAGCTTATGCGCTGAAAAAAAGCATCTTTAGAAGAAATAGACCACCGATAACGCGGATTGAGCGGATTATCGCGGATCAGAACTGCGATAATCCGCTCAATCTTGGTCATCCAGATTCTATTTTAAAACCTTCATCAAAAATCCCCATTTATCCGCAACTTCTTCAATCACTTTTGTCGTTGGTTTTCCTGCGCCGTGCCCGGCATCGGTTTCAATCCGAATCAGGATTGGATTCGCTCCGGTTTGCGCGTCTTGCATCGTCGCTGCAAATTTAAAGCTGTGCGCCGGAACGACGCGATCATCGTGATCCGCCGTCGTCACCATCGTTGGCGGATACGCCGTGCCTGGCTTGATGTTGTGTAGTGGCGAATATGCGAACAATGCCTTGAAATCGTCGGCGTTTTCGGATGAGCCGTAATCCGAAGTCCACGCCCAGCCAATCGTGAACTTTTGAAACCGTAGCATGTCCATCACACCAACCGCAGGCAACGCTGCGCCAAATAAATCCGGGCGTTGCGTCATACAAGCTCCGACCAATAACCCGCCATTGCTGCCGCCGCCAATCGCCAGCTTTGGCGTCGAAGTATATTTGTTCGCAATCAACCATTCCGCCGCTGCAATGAAATCATCAAAGACGTTTTGCTTTTTCAATTTCATTCCCGCCTGATGCCAGTCTTCGCCGTATTCGCCACCGCCACGCAAATTCGGTTGCGCAAAAACGCCGCCCATTTCCATCCAAACCAAATTGGAAATCGAGAACGCCGGAGTCAGTGAAACATTGAATCCACCGTAGCCGTAAAGGTACGTCGGGTTACTGCCGTCCAGCTTCAATCCTTTTTTATGTGTAATGAACATCGGCACTTTCGTCGCGTCTTTGCTGACGTAAAACACCTGTTTCGTTTCGTAATCGTTCGGATTGAAATCCACTTTCGGAGCGCGAAAAATTGCCGATTTCCCCGTCGTCAAATTGTAACGGTAAATCGTAGTTGGCGCAGTAAATCCGGTGAACGCGTAAAACGTTTCTTTGTCTTTGCGCTTGCCGCCAAAGCCCGAAGCCGTCCCAATGCCCGGCAATTCGACTTCACGAACGAGCTTGCCGCCTACTTCAAAAATCTTAATTTGCGAACGCGCATCTTTCAGGTAAGGAACAATAAATTGATTGTTGACGAAGCTGACGCCGCTTTCGCCATCAATGGTTTCGGCGGATTCCGCGATGATTTCTTTCCAATTATTGCGGTCAGATTTATTCGTATCAATCGCAATAATCTTGCCACGCGAAGCTTTCAAATCAGTCCGAAAATAAAAGACGGCGTCGTCATTTCCGATGAAGCTGTACGACGCTTCGAAGTCCTTAACCAGCTCAACAACTTTTGAATTTTTCGCTTTGAGGTCTTGATAAAACAAAAGATTTTTCGGATCAGTCCCGCGCCAGACATTAATGATTAAATAACGTCCGTCTTCACTGACTGCGCCTCCGAAGCCCCATTCTTTTTGATCCTTGCGTTCGTAAATCAGCGCATCTTCAGATTGCTTTGTGCCGAGGCGATGGTAATACAGTTTCTGAAAATAATTCGCGTCTTCGAGCTTCGTTTTTTCGTTCGGTTCATCGTAGCGGCTGTAATAAAAGCCTTTGTTATCAGGCGTCCACGCTGCACCCGAAAATTTTGACCACTTCAAATGATCGTCCAAATCTTTGCCCGTCAGAACGTCGCGCACCTTCCATTCCTGCCAGTCCGATCCGGCGGAAGACAAGCTGTACGCCAGCAATTTTCCGTCTTCACTAATCGCAGTTCCTGACAAAGCGAC